>NZ_CP117257.1:0-300000 GCF_003240565.2 Rhizobium tumorigenes | reverse complement strand
GCCAGATGAACCGGTGATCGCATGCCGACGAAGCGTGCCAGCGAATGAATGGTCGCCAGCCGTTGGTTACGGGTTGCCTCGCTGCATCGGCGATCACGTTCTAGATGGTCCAGGAATTTGCGGACGACTGCCGGCGTCAACTCCTCCACTGTCATACGTTCGATGGCGCAACTTCCTTTCTCACTCGCAAACGGCAACAGCAGTTTAAGTGTGTCGCGGTAGCTGGCTTGGGTGTTGCGGGAAAGATTGCGTTCGGCGACCAGATGCTCCAACAGGAAACGACGGATCCACGGACCAAGGAGGTTCTCATCCTTCATGGTCGGCCCCCATTGCATATTGCGCAAAGCGCTGGCTGGCTGCATCGAGGAGATCGGGCGTCATGTGCAAATAGCGCTGGGTCGAACGTATATCGATATGGCCAAGGTAGGTTGCGAGTTGCGGAAGCAACCTTTGCACGTCTTGACCGGAGCGATACCAGGCGACCACCCGGTGCACGGCGGCGGTGTGACGAATATCGTGCAGTCGTGGCGGCCGAAGCTCCCCGATAGGGCAACTGATTCCGGCGGCTCGACGGACATGCTGGAACCAGGAAATAACCCGCACGTAGTGCCACGGCCGGCCATCGCGCGTAGTGAACAACGGTGATTGTTCCCCACGCGGCAAAGGGAGAAGGCGCCGGCGTTCGATATGCGCAGACAGCTCGTAGTTGAGCTTTGGTCCGATCGGCACGAGACGCGTTTTGAAGAACTTCGTGTCGCGGACAGTGATGATCTGCTCGGTCAGGTCCACGTCTTGCAAGACCAAGCGAAGCGCCTCGCCGATGCGCATACCGCTACCGTAAAGCAGCAGGAGAAGGGTGCGATACATTGCCGGCACCTGAGGACTGTGCCCAAGCTTCAGGATAGAGGTCGCGTCCAGCAGCCGGCGCAGCTCTTCCGTCGAATAGACGTACGGCGTCTGTTGCGGCGGCAGCTTCGGCAATGATGTCGGCAGTGGCGAGAACGCCGGATAGTCGCGGCTGACGGCGAAGCGGTAAAGACCGCTCAACACCCTGTAACGCAGCATCCAGGTGGCGCTGAGCGATCCGCTGCCTTGGAGAAACGCGGCTACCGCCTCCGGGGTAATCTCGCTGATCTCGGGATTGCCCATCACGCGGCAGAATCTGCGCAACAGCACCTCGGCGGACTCGAAACGCATGCCCAATGACCGCTGCTTGGCCAGATACGCGTCGACAACATTGGACAGCATCATTGCAGCGCTCCCAAGTCGAATGCACCAACCTCGCGAAGGGCTGCCAAGTTCACCTTGGCGTAGATACTGGTCGTCGCCGCGCTGCGGTGCCCCAGATGGTCCCCGATCTCCTTTATCGACAGACCTTCGGCAAGAAGCCGAGAGGCGCAGGCATGCCGCAGTGCGTGCCCCCCGCGATGGGCCGCTTCGATTCCAAGCGCGACAAATCTGCGGTTCGCGACATCATAGATGCTTCCCGCCTTCAACGGCCGACGGGGCGCTTGCATGCATAGGAAGACTTCCGGGTGCGACGACGACGGCCGAACCGTGTCGATGTAGCGGGCAAGCGCCTCAGCAACAGACGAAACGAGAGGATAGATCTGCGGCTGGCGGCGCTTCAGACGGAAAAGCCCTAGGGTCCCACCGGCCCAGTCGATCCGATCGAGGCGCAATGCAACTATCTCGCCGCTCCGCATTCCATAGACCGCAAGCAGCAGCAGGATTGCACGATCGCGAATGTCCCGCGGCTTGTCGGTGTCGGCATCGGCCAACATGCGCTGCACGTCTGACCAGTTCGGGGCGTACGGCAGCGACTCCTCTCGGTAAAGCCGGGGACGATCGATCGATCCGGCCAGGTTGTTTGCGCATAATCCCCGCTTTCCGGCATAGCGCAGAAATACCCGCAGAGCAGAAGCAGTGGTGGCGACCGACACACGGGACCATCGTCCCGTTGCCTGGGACACAAAATAAGCGTCGATGTCGACCGCCTGAAGATCTCCGAGTTGCCGGTTCGTCTGATCGCACCAGCGCAGGAACCTGCCGATCACACGGATCCATTGCTCAAGCGTCGATGGTGTGAAGCCGCGCTCATCGCGCATCCATCTCACATACTCTTCGAGTTGCCCCTGATACTCGAATCCGGTACTCGGTTCTCGCCACCAACCAAGAAATCGAAGCCAAGGACGTCCGATATCGACCACTCTTCGGGCGGCCGTGAGCGCTCCGTGCGCCTGTTGCCTCTCAATCGCAATCTGTCGGAGGACCTCGATGTCGATGCCCTCCGAAGGAGCATTCGGACCGAGGCGCGGGGCAATCCACAACAGCTCGTTGCGTTTGATTTTGAGAGAAGCGTGAGTGGCACCGCGTTCCGCGCAGTGGCGAAGATAACGGTTCCGCTCTTCGGCAAACGGCGCGTCATCATGATAGTGGGCCGCCGAGCGGCCGGCATCAGTCGTATGATCCATAGCAAACCTCCATTGGAAAGCTTGCTACCCAGTCATCGAGTTATGTTGCGTCAAGCCCCCCACGACACCGAGGCGCTTGAGCAAGAGAGGCCTTCCACTACATAAATTTGGCCGCAACATAACGGCTAATATGTTATGCGAAACATATTAGCCGTTTTTGCGAGCTGTTCCGTGGCTTTGAGAAGTGCCTTTCACCGACGATGCGCCAGGAACACGTTGCCGGCGACAAAGTCTTCGTGGATTATTCCGGCAAGAAGGTGCCGATCGTTGATCGCAAGACGGGTGAGATCCGCGAGGCGGAACTGTTCCTCGGCGTGCTCGGCGCGTCGAGCTACACCTACGCCGAGGCAACATGGACACAGACCCTGCCGGACTGGATTGGGTCACACGTCCGCATGTTCACCTTCTTCGACGGTGTGCCCCGGCTGATCGTGCCCGATAATCTGAAGTCCGGCGTCAACCGCGCCAGCTTCTACGATCCGGAGATCAACCGCAGCTACGGGGTGATGGCTGCTCATTATGGTGTTGGCGTCCTGCCAGCACGTCCGCGACGCCCGAAGGACAAAGCCAAGGTCGAGAATGGCGTAAAGTTCGCCCAGAGTTGTATTCTCGGCCGCCTTCGCAAACAGACATTCTTCTCGCTCACTGAAGCCAATGCCGCGATTGCTCAGATGCTGGAGCGCATCAACAATCACGTTATGCGCCGGTTGGGCGTCAGTCGTCGGAACCTCTTTGAGACGGTCGAACGGGCAGCACTCGCTGGTCTACCTGCCGAGCACTACGAGTTCGCAGAATGGCGCTTGGCGCGGGTGTCGACGGATTATCACGTTGAGTTCCAGAGCTACTTCTATTCGGTCCCGCACGGCCTCATCCGGAGCCAAGTCGATATCCGCGCCACCGCACGGATGATCGAGATCTTCCACCGAGGCAAACGCGTCGCTGTGCATCAGCGCCGCTATGGTGGTCCGCGCTACGGAACAGACCCGGCGCATATGCCGAGTTCGCACCGCCGATATGCGGAATGGACACCGGAGCGCTTCCGACGATGGGGCGCATCCATTGGGCCGCAGACGGAAGGACTTATCATCGCCATTCTCGCCAGCCGTCCGCATCCGGAACAGGGCTTTAGAACATGCTTGGGGATTCTGCGCCTCTATCGCGATATCGGTCATGACCGCGCCGAGGCCGTTTCAGCACGCGCTGTCGATATCGGCGGCTTGAACAGCAAGACCATCGCCTCACTCATCGCCACCTACAAGGGCAAAAAGCCTTCCACCGAACCTGCCGCCGTTATGGAACACGCCAATTTGCGCGGTCCCGGTTACTTTCATTGAGGAGACATTCCATCATGCTGACCAATCCCACCATCGACATGCTGCGCGATCTCGGCCTTTCCGGCATGGCAAGCGCCTATCAAGAACTCGACACGCAGCCGGAAGTCAGGCACCTCGAGCACGGAGAGTGGCTCGCGCTTCTTCTTGAGCGAGAGACCACCGCACGCCGCCAGAAGCGCTTCGAGGCAAGGGCTCGGGCCGCAAACCTCCGCCATGATGCCCAGCTTGAGAACATCGACTTTCGCGCCACCCGTGGCCTCGATCGCAATCTCTTCCTGAAGCTCGCCGGATGCGACTGGATCCGGCAGCGCCATAGCATACTGATGATCGGACCTGCGGGCGTCGGCAAGAGCTGGTTGTCTTGCGCTCTTGGGCACAAGGCATGCCGCGAGGACTTCGCTGTCGCCTATCATAGGCTTCCGAGGCTCTTCGCGACCCTGGCTTTGGCGCGTGCTGACGGCCGATATCCAAAGGTTTTAAAGGCTTTGGCGAGAACCGACCTGCTCATTCTTGATTAATGTGCACTGCGCAGAGATGTGGAGTTGATACCGCATGAGCCCGCAACTGCGCACCTTTCCGACGATACCACTCCACATAACTGAGCTGCTATAAGCGGCGCAGCCAGCCTAACATCCCGCCATCATAAGCAATGATCGTCTGATTTTTTGTAGATGACATCACGTCCGGAAAGACCTGTTCGAGCGCTTGCCGCTTCATATCGATATCGGCTCGCGCGTAGCGCATCGTTACGTTCAGGCCCGAGTGGCCGAGCCACTGGCTGATGGTGGCAATGTCAACGCCCGCCTTGAGAAGGTGGATGGCCGTTGTGTGCCGCAGCGAGTGGGGATGGATGCTTTTTTCGGCCAGAGTGGACTCTTCCCGCGCGGCCATATCAACATATTTGCGCAGCAAGTATCGAACACCGAACCGGGTCAGCGGTGTGCCGCGGTCGTTGAGAAAGACTCGTTGCTCGGCGGGATTATCCGAGGGCGGATGCTGCGTGTTGATCAATTCCTGAAGAAGCTGGGCCGTGTTTCGCCAGATCGGGCAGAGGCGAACCTTGTTGCCTTTGCCATGCAGGCGCACCTGGCAGGGCGATACCAGACGAAGGTCACAAATGCGAAGGTTCAGAATTTCCTGAACTCGTGCACCCGTATTGAACATCAGCGAGAACAGTGCGTAATCCCGCCGTCCTGAAGGCGTGCGGCGGTCGATACACGCCAGGACGCTCTTGATTTCTGGCTCTTCGAGATATTCGACAGGTGCCACCCGCGCGCCCCTTTTGAAGGGAAGTGTCAACACCATTTGCAGGTTATCCATATGTTCGGGATGCTCTGAGATCAGGAACCGCGCAAAGGTATGCATCGCCGCCAGCCTTGCATTGCGGGTCGCAATGCTGTTGCCACGCTCGACCTCAAGCGACGTGAGAAAGCTACCGATCCTGTCGGCATTGATGTCGGAGACGTCGATGCTTTCGACGGATCCCTTGGTCTCTGCAGCTGCAAATCGCAGGAACAGGACCATCGTGTCGCGATAGCTCCGGATCGTATGATGGCTCATGCCGCGGAGAGCGGGAAGATATTCTTGAAAGAAGCGTGCCATGCTTCGTCCCAATGCCGTGGATTGATGCTTCTTCATGCCACGACCTCGCTGACGAGACCGCCGAAAGCCTCTTCAAAGCGGTCGCTGGCGATCGCCCTCAGCTTCGGAAGGAAGTGCAGATAACATGCCGTCGACGCGATGCTAACGTGACCCATGTAGAGAGCCAGCTTCGGCAAATTCGATTGCACATCGGCGCCGTCCAGATACCAACGGATGAGCGCCCCGACTGCAAAGCTGTGACGCAGATCGTGAATGCGGGGCCGTCGGCCCTCGCTATCCTCAACATTTGCGGCCTTGAACAGGGCATGGATTCCGCCACTGATCCCAGTGCCAGTATAGGAACGAAGACCGCCTTCCGTGTTGATAAGAAGTGGCGTGTCGGGATCCCTGCTGAACGGCGGGGCGAGACGTTTTCGAAGGTAGCTACACAATTCGGTATGTGCGTCGGGCGACAGCGGCAATATTCTTGATTTGTGGAACTTGGACTCCCGAACCCGTAACACTCCACTTTCAGGCTCACAGTCTGCCAGCGTAAGGCGCAACAATTCGCCGCGACGCATCCCGGTCGTGTACAGCAGAATGACGGCCATCCTATAAACCGCAGGCCGCAGCGGCGATCCAGAAGCGACGGGCATATTGTTAGCGGCGGTCAGCATTCTGGCTATTTGCCCGGGCTCCACAATAACGGGACGCCGGTACGGCCGGGGCCGCGCGAAGTACAAGGGATCGGGGACAAAGCAGCCCGGCTCCTTGCGCCGCCGATAAAGGCAGAACATGCGGACAACGCGTTGGCGATAACGCAAGGTATTGCTTGCCAGATGAGGGAATGCGGCACACCATCGATCAAAGCTTGCACGGTCAAGATCCTGTCCCGGGGTGCGGCTGATAAATTCACGCAAGGTCACTAGAACCCTTTCCTCCGGGTAATAGCGGCGGCCAAGAGCACGCTGATGGGCAAGCCATGCCACAATCGGCTGATCGAGGGGTGTCGGAGAGATGGTTGTGAACATTGCCATTCTCCTCAATGAGCAGCAGTGCCAGGTACTGGCAGAGCCACCGTACGCAGCATGTCCGTCTCGATGCGAAGATAAACACAAGTGCTCTCAAGGCTGTGGTGCCCGAGCAGGTCACCGATCGTTTTTACCCCGACGCCTCGGCCTAGCAATCGCATGGCAAACGAATGTCGCAATGCATATGATGAGACACCATCGAGCGGTAGGCCGCTTTGCCGTGCCCGTTTAGTGAAGATGTCGCATATCCCCCAGCTCGTCAGGGCTCCCACAGGACTACGCGCTTTCGGGAACAGGACGTCCGTCACCGTACCGCAGGGACGCCCTTCGGCAAGATATCTGTCGAGGATTTCAAGGGTCTGGTCAGCCAAAGGAAGAACCAGGGTGGAACGAGTCTTGCGCTGTTCTACGCGCAGAGTACGTCCCTTCCAATTGACCGCGTCTAGCGTCAGCGCTGCAATCTCAGAAGGCCGCAGACCGTAATAGGCCATGAGGTGGAGGATCGCATGGTCACGTCGGCCGAGATAATCAGTCCTGGCGACCGAGGCCAGCAATTTTTCGATCACCTCCCAACCAAGGGCACGAGGCGGCAATTCTCCACGATAGGTTCTGGGCGTATCGATGCGCTCAAGCCCTCGCGCAGTCTCACCACGATCGCCGCAAAAGCGCAAAAAAGCGCGCAGATGGGCGACTTTATGCTGGAGCGTTTGGCGCAGCACTCTGCGGCTCAAGGTATGGATGAAGTTTTCGACGTGCTCTGATGTCAGTGCGGAAAGGTCCTGTGCTGGTCCAGCCGACAAGGACAGAAAAACCTCGATCGTTGCCAGATGCTGGCCAATCGTCGCTGGTGCTAACCCCCTTACGTCTCGAAGATATTCTCGATATCGTAGCAGCAAGTGCTCCAGAGGCCCTTTCGGCTTTGTTTCTTCAAGCCGTCTTTCTGCCTCTAGGAAGCGGCGATATGCCCGCTCAGTGGAAGCGTCGCGCAGAGCGCCAGGAACGAGGGCTAACGCTTCTTCCAATTCGGCTTCGCGTATAAACTGGCCACACTCAAGGGCCGCTGTGGCCTCGAGGATGCGCTTCAATCGGCGGACATGACGGCGTGCCGCAGCACCAGGGAGATACCCTACTGCGAGCAACCACCGGGCAAACAATTCAAGCTCCGCGCCGAAGCGCGAATATTGGTAATGGCAAGACTTCGGGAATAAAACCTTTAGCATGGCGCTCTCCTGTTGGGTTTGGGGAGCGGTCAATCTAGGCGGACGATGATTCAGTTATGTGGAGTGGTATCGTTGGAATGGTGCGCAGTTGCGGGCTCATGCGGTATCAACTCCACATCTCTGCGCAGTGAACGTTAATCAAGTAATGTTGTGCTACACATTACTCGATGACTGGGGGCCGGAGAAGCTCAATGACGAGCAAAGGCGCGACCTCTTGGAGATCGTCGAGGACAGATATGAGAAGCGTTCCACCATCGTCACCAGCCAAGTCCCCGTCGAACACTGGTACGACATGATTGGCAATCCGACCATCGCCGATGCCGTCCTGGACCGCCTCGTGCACAATGCATACCGCATCGAGTTGTCCGGGGAGAGCATGCGAAAGCAACGCTCCGTTACCGCCGCGGAAACAACCCAGGCATGACGGCGCGACAATCAGGATCCATTCATTGCAAAGACCCAGAGTTCAGCTTGAGATGACCGGCTTCACGCCGGAATCGTGGCCGGAATGAATTCGGAATGGGTGGCCGGCTTCGCGTCGGAATAGATGGCCGGCATCATCGGAATACGCACCATGCAGGAATTAGGGTACCCGCCCCATCTGACGTTTGCAGTTCTAACTCAATGGCCTGTCGATATAAGCACGATCATGACGGCGGTGTTTTCAACGCAAGAAAAGTTGTCAATTACCTTAGACGCCGTGAAATATTTCGATAACGACCCTATGGTTCTATGGGCAAAACCGCGCCCGGACCAAGTGTTATCGCGCCTTCACGAGAGGTTGCACGACCATTTAGACCCGCTTACTTGTCACGAACACTATCGCGTCGGCCAATGGGTTCCCCACTGCTCCCTCGCAACCAAAGTACCGCTGTCTGCCAAACCGGCCGCTATTGAGTGGGCAAAGACCCGGAGGCTCGCGTTCACAGTCGAGTTCGATTTGGCGGATTTTGTGCGATTCCCGCCAGTCGTGGTTCACGAAGAGCTTCGGCTACTTTGAATGGCCGCTCTTGGCGCTTCTGCCAAGCGCGGTGTCAGCCCAAAGCGGACGCGGCCCGGCGCTAAGCGATCTTGAGAGCGGCTAGGTCACCATTGCTCAAGGATGTCAAATTCACTTCAATCTTCTCGATCGGCCAATCCCACCAGGCAATTTCGAGGAGGTCGCTTATAACGTCCGCCGGATAACGCATTTTAATGACGGCGGCCGGATTGCCACCGACCATTGCATACGGCGGCACGTCGCGAGTAACGACCGAGCTTGCGGCCACGATTGCGCCCGCACCAATGCTCACGCCGGGCATGATTGCTGCGTCGTGGCCAATCCATACGTCATGGCCGACGACCGTATCTCTGACAGGCAGGTCCTTGTAGCCAAATGTCTCGGGCTTGAAGACCCGAAATGGATATGTCGTGAAACCAGTCATTGGATGATTGGCCGAACTGGTTATGCAATAGCTGCCCCGAGCAATCTGCACAAATTTGCCAATCACCAGCCGCTCGCGACATGCGTGACCGAGATAGGGTGCCAGTATCTGTGCCGTTTCTTCCGGTTTTCCAGAATGCGTGAAATAGCTGAAGTTGCCGACCTCAATACGCGGGTGGTCAATGACGTTCCTCAGGTAAACCGTGTCTGAGTAGACTCTGCCGTCAGGCAGAGTGATTGGGTGGATTGCGTCCGCATCAAGTAGCGACATGGAGAACCTTTTCGAAGGGCCGATTGCCGCGCAACGGGGAGGTCTCGGCGCGATGGACAAGCTGAGCCGATCAACGATATCGCTGCCAAGCGGCCAAATCCAGCCTTCTGGCTTCATCGCTTCCATGAATAGTTTTAATGAGACGTTCCGATTATATTGACCTCAATGACCACTTCTGGCGCGATGTTGTCAAAGTCTTATGTCCGATTTCGGGCCGAAGCGGCCATAGACACTCGGCCCGCCAGTCGTGTCAAAAAGTCTATCGTTCAGGTGATAGACCGTTTTTGGGGGTGCCGTGCAGAAGATCACAGTCCAATACAAACCAGACGACGATCATCATGGTGAATTGACCGCTGTCGTCCAAAGCGGAGACTTCTCCGGAAAAAGCGCTGCATGGTTTAGCCTTGCCGAACTTCGTAAATTCGAGATGTCCCCTGGGGCATATCCAATAGGCCAAGGCGACGCCCCAGCGTTATTAGAGGGAGGCTTCTTCGAAGATGACTCGATTGATCATGTACATCTCAGCCTCCAAATCGTTCCGATTGGCCTGAGAGGATTGTTGAGTGTGAAGGTCCTCTTGGCTACATCCGCACGGGAAACCATGCAGATTGAGCAAGAGCGGAATAAATTCAGCGCCGAGTTTTCTGTAACTTACGGGGACCTTTCGCGTTTTCAGTCGTCGCTTCAAAGCCACCTCAGTGGAGAACGTGGCGACGCCGTGTTAAAGCAGTCGTCGACTTAGGATGATAGGGGCTTTCAGCAGCGCGGTCATGCCTCGTCGGAAACTACTTGCTGACGTGCAGCATCAGTCATCGTCCAACTGACAAAGGGCAATGTCGTGGAAACATTCGCTGCTGTACTTCTGGGACTTGGATGCGGGATCGTTCTGCTCGCAATAGCTTTTCGAGTTGGTTTCCGTAGAAAAGCCACACAGATAGGGCCACGCCGCTCCGTGCAGAACCAAGACGTATTCGATAGACCCGAGCTTCTACAGTCCAATGGATAAAGATACTGGTGATTAGGTAGATGGGCTTGAGCAGGTCAGTTGGCATGGTTCGGCCCCGCGATTTCTCGCGAAAGCTGTTGTCTTGCGGCCCGCATGGTCAACCTATATGATTCGAGGAGCGAATATTCGCTCCCTCCCTTCCAATTGGCTTGGCTCCTGGCTTCAAGATCAGCATGACATCACGCGAAAAATACAACGCCTATCGTCGGGCCTGGTGGGCTAAATCGCTCGGTGAACACCTGACCGAATCTCGAGTATTCCTTCCCCGGGACGCCCACGAATGGGTTATGCGCTTCGCGGCGGAGGTTGAGGAGCGAATGCCTCTCGTCCTGGGGAAGCTGGTTGTCGCGCAGATTGCGGCGTCTGAGGGACGGGCGCAGGACAAACCCGCCGTTTCCGACCAACCGCGGGCTGAGTCTGCTGAAACCGTGAGCAGCGTCGAGGCCGTCTCAGCCGACAATCTTCACAAGCTATTTTATGTCGTGCTGGCATCGCGTTTCCCTGGTGATACAGGATCTACGCGTTTGCGACAGGTCGGCTTCCTGGCAGCGGTAGCGGCAGAGATTGCCGCCGGCCGAAAGCCTACCGCCAGTTCGATTGCCAATTGCTCGGATAACCACGTCTCGCAGATTACTGGACTTGCGAAGACGATGAAGGAGAGGGGCGTCATTGACGTTAGGAGTGCCTCGTCGGTTCGAAAAGGCAAGGCTGCGAAGATCTTCAGTATCCGTCAGGACGCACTTAAAGCCTTGCACGCCGCTCACGTCGAGGTGACGGGACAAGCGATCGACGACATCACGCCTCCCTGAGAATATTTTTCAAGATCGCTGTGCTTACCCATCGACTGTGGGAGAGACGTCACGCGCTTGTATTCACCGCATCGTTTGTTATATTGCTCATTTAAGCGGGTTGCCTAAGCCGCTTAAATTGAAAGGCTTCAATATCAACGATTTATGAGATCAGCCGGTCCCTTGGCGAATCGATTAATCAGGTGAAAGGATAGCGCACGGCAAAACGAAAACGACCTCGAAAGTTGCCGCTTTCAAGGTCGATCCGTCAAAGCTCAATGCTTGGATACGGGGTTGATCACCCGCAAGAATGACGAGATCATCTCCAAAAACCCTATTGTTGTCAAGCATCGGCGCCATTTGGCGAGCGGATTTCTGCTGCCGTGTCCTTGGAAGAGGACGCTAATGATAAGCACGCCCAAATCACATCATGAACGTACACACCGGCGGGTGAGTGTCGCCAGCATCAAGACAGAACGCATCCTCACGGCTTACCGAACGGCTAAAGCAAGTGGGTGCAGCAAGAGCCATCCGTCGCGAACACAGGCCCTGCAGGTGGCCAAGCGCTTTGCATCGGCAATAGGGTTGAAAGCCGCAAAGATTGCCCTGATCGACCAGTTGTTTGCTTTCACCAAGGCGGTGGATTGGTCCGACATTGGCATAGACCCTGTCGTCTGGCCGTCAAATGAATTGTTGGCCCGACGCCTCGGCATCAAGATATCGACGCTGAAATATCACCTTGCTGGTTTGGTCGACGTCGGTCTGATTTGTTACTCGGACCATCCGACATATCAACGGCGCGGCCGGCGCGGTGAGGACGGCCATATCGTCGAGGCCTATGGTATCAATTTATCGCCAATTGCTGCTCGTTACCGCGAATTGCTCGATCTCGCGGATGCGGCGGAGTTTGAAGCAAGGCAGTGCAAGGTTCTTTCTTATCGGCGCACGTCGCTCAGGCGGTCCATTGCGGCAATCGTCGAGGCGGCGAGACGGGAATTGGGATCGCTGAACGAGACGTGGAATTTGCTGTTGGCCCGCCGTGACCGACTACGCGAGCGTCGCGCCCAGGGATCCCCGGAATTGATCGAGGTCGTGGGCGCGCTCGAGGCCCTGCGCATTGAAGCGTCCGAGCTCCTGGAGGCTCTCTATCAGAGCCGAGATGCTAACACCGTGCTGGTGAAATTTCGGCCCCTACAAACTACAGCCGAAACTCTAGATTCTGAATCTTGTAGTGAGCTGAGGAATTGCTCCGACGCGAACCGCATCAGTGAGGCCGGCGACATTGGCGCGAAGGCTTTTGAGGAAAACCCTTCGGAAGCAGCGGCGCTAATAGAGCAAGGAAGGCGGCCGGTGGGCCGGGATGACGACATCGTCTGCGTTTCATTGCCGCTCTTGCGGTCGGCATTTTTGCAACTATCGGAGATGGTGCCCGAAGTGTTCAGCCATTGGGCGGTGTTCCGTTCGTCAGGCGGGCTACTTTGCCGCCTTTGTCACGTCAATCCGTTAGTCTATCAGGAGGCGGTAGGCGCGCTTGGGCAAGATCTCGCGATCGTGGCGCTGGCACTGACCGCTGAACGAAGTGCGAATGGCTCGGTTTCCAATGCGGGTGGATATCTGCGGGAACTGGTCAAGCGGAGCAGGCGGGGGACACTCAGATTAAGCCGATCGCTCTTCGGGATGGCCGCAGCAGGGCGGAGGGTACATTCGTAAGAGCCGCGAGGCGTTCCCGCGACTCGAGGCGGATCGTACGCAAATTCGCCGGGATCGCTTTGTAGGCCAGATGAAAGGCCTACTCTTAGCTCTCTGCCTTTTGAAGCCGGAGAACGACCTCGTAGCCAAATGTTTTGAGCAGTATCCCCGCCGGTTCGTCTGAGGGAATGGTGACGTTGATAGAGTCGCTTTCACGGACTTCACCAGAGATCTGCAACGCCTGATCGAAGCAGTGAACCGACCATTCTGCAAATGATTGATAGCCCTGCTGTCTAGCAAATTGATCGAGCGCAAAGCCCCGCGCGCTGTGCTTGCCCAAACCGACATGGGGAACACTCACGACGATGTTGTTACCGGCGTCTTCCATTCGAACTCATTTCCTTCGTCGTCATTGATAGGCTGAGGCAAAGCAGCCGGGGTGATCGCCGATTTGTGGTGGCCGTCGAACGGTCCAGGACTAGAGAGCTGTGATTGCCGGACAAGACGTCAACGTCTGGCCCACTTCGCCTGCGCGCCAGTTGATTTAAATGCTGTCTTGAGACCGCCAGGATCCCGTCCCCACGGGTTGAACAAATGCGCTCCAACATCCGAAAGTAATGGCATTGCGTTGTGCTACATATATATATCCGTGAAGCACGCGTTCGCAAGAGTGGAATAGTTGCATATGAGCGAAAATGTCTCGAATGATATAGATGTTACCGAAAAACGCTCAGATGGGCTCGACGGCGAGCCCGGTCTTGCCGCGCGGTGTATTGCCGCCCTGTTGGTTCGTCACGGCATTCCAAAATATCGCCATGCGGTTACAGTTTCAGAAATTCTAGGGCTGTCCTATTCAGCCGCCAATCGCCGCCTGACTATGAACGCTTCCTGCTCCTTGGAGGAATTGACACAAATTGCCGCGCACTTCGGGGAAACATTGGAAGAGCTCATCAGTCTCGACACCACAGACGCACTGATTGACGCTTCGATTGTTATCAACAGTCACATCGTGCCCTGCCGGATCCGATTGGGAAATGCTGTGGGGCAGGTGCCTCCAGGCACTCTGATCGCAACCGAGATCGATGGTGCGTGGCGCGTCATGCCATCAGATGCCAAATCGACTATACCGGCACACGCTGTGACGCGTCTGTTGATCGAGCCGACCAACTCACGTCGTCGGGTGGCGGTTCTCGACGATCACGTCGACACCGCAGAAACAATTGTCCGCTATATGGAGACGTCAGGTCTTGATGCGGTGGCTTTCAACGACCCTCAAGATTTGTGCGATCAGAGCGGGTTCGACGCCTATGTGCTTGATTGGATCATCGAGCGTGATGCACGCCGCCAGACGGTGCTCGAGTTGGTCGAAAAAATTCGCACGCGTAACGCCCGCTGCCCAATCATCATATTGACGGGGCAGATCAGGACAGGCAATGCCGATGAAGCAAATATAGCCGCGGCTCTGGCGCGGCACGATCTGAAATTCTTCACGAAGCCTGCGAGTATGCCGATTCTTGTCGCCGCCTTGAATGCCAGTTTCAAGAGTGCATGATCGCCAGCAACTGCTGGTCACGTACCGGTTTATCCAATGCGGCGTCGAACAGTGACAGGTCATGCTGGGGGCGATGTCTTGCCGCTGTTATTGCGACCAATCTGGTCCGACGGTTCGGATCTAACTTGCGAATATGCGATGCCAGCTCACATCCTGTCATGACCGGCATGTCGAGATCGATCAAGATAATTGAATAACTGTGTGCGGCAAAAAAATTTAATGCCACCATGCCGGAAGCGGCAGTGTTGGCCGAGAAACCATGGTCTTCAAATACGCTTGAAAGCCCTTTCAAAACGTCAGGATGATCGTCGACAATCAGAACCCGTTTCTGGGTCTCAGATGCCTCGTTGGAATGTTCAGACGCTTCCACGGCAGGTATTTCCAGATCGAAGCCCGTGCCGCCACCCGGCAGGCCTTTGATTGCCATGCATGCACCGAGCTGTCGCAACAAAGTCTGGACAACCGACAGACCGATCCCTCTCCCGCCGCCAAGGCTCAGCAGTCCCTTTGCATAGAGGTTGCTCTCAAGGACTGTTGGTGGCAATCCAGGCCCGGTATCCATCAATCGCAATATCAGCTTGCCTACCTTCTTGTCGAAAGGGGCGAGATCAACCTGAACATAGCCGGACGGCGTGTATTTAACTGCATTTGATATGAGGTTATGCAGCAGTTGTGCGATGCGCTCACTGTCGGCCACGACGAAATAGGCCTCATCGGGAAAGTTTATCCGCAACTCGAGGTGCTTGGCTGTTGCAGCGGCCTGATAATCCCCGACTACCCCTCGAACGAGTTCCCGTATCTCAAATACGGCCGGCTGCAGCTCGATATAACCAGTTTGGGCACGGGCTAGCGTCAGCATGTCACGAAGCTGGATAGTCAGGCTGTTTGCCGCCCGACGAATGCGCGCAGTCGTTTCGTTCCGGGTTCTGCCGTCTTGAGGTCTGTCGAGAACATCCAACGCCGAGACGATAACCTGAAGCGGTGTTCGAAGCTCGTGGCTGATCATTGCGAGGAAGCTCATCTTGTCCTCGACAGCGGCTTCCGCTGCCTCTGCCGCGCGCGTCTTTGCCAAGATCGCCCGCCAGTAGAATATTGAGGTGATGAGAGAGGACAAAACGGCGCAAGCCAGCAGTGCGGCGATAACGAGAATAATCGAATTTGCGGTCCGGATGGTTTCGAGGGACTTTTCCTTTAACCGGCTGTCTTGGTCCCAGGCTTCCGTGGACAATCTCAGCAAAAGATTGCCCACATCCTCAAACGTTGGCATCAATGCTTTAGTAGCCGATGCCGATATTCCCGGCTTAATCGAAGGCAGAACGTTTGTCGCGAACTCCACTAGAAGCGGGCCATCGCGTGAAAATCCCGAGATGCGCTTGTATCCGTCGTTTAGTTCAGACGGCCGTACGATGATATCGATGCCGGATATGAGGACGTCGATGTGAAATGATAGCCCTTCCGGGTCGACGCCAGATCCGTCGGCAATTGACTTCAAATCTAGCCTGACGGTTTCAAGCTCCCTCATGACTTGCGCTGTCGGCCAGTAGAAATATATTGGGTTCCGGGTGCTGATGTCGGACCACGGCATGTATTCGGTTCTCAGTATGCTCCAGTGAGAAGCGACTATGCCGATGCATACCGCGACGATCGCTGCTGGGAAACCGAACCACGCCAGATGAAGAGACCTCATTCCACCTCGATCCCGCATAATTGCCAGACCATGTTGGATGCCCTGACCGGTGTGTCCAACTCCGTCCTAAAGCGATCACGAGGAAACATGACGAAGATCGGCCCGAAATCTCTCACAGTCATGCGTACTCCGTCCTTGGTGGTGGCCAGTATAGTGCCATACCTGGCAAGGAAATCACCATCTACTTCGACGCTGAAATTATCGAGCGCCATGAGGCGCATCTTATTTCCCTTCGCCGCGACTACTTGGAGCAAATCGCTGAATAAGGGCCCGACAAACTCGCTTTTGGGGGTCCAGGGTGTTGATGTCGTTACAGTGGATGTCGGCAAGGCAAGAAATTCACGCTCTGACAATTCATAGGTTTTGTCGATATTGTTTGTAATTTTGCCAATCCTGCCGCTGATCGTCAGGAAGACGCCTTTTTTGCATCCGTTGGCGGTCAGAGCGGTCGCACCTGCCGCAGGTATATTCAGCATCAAGCCAACCGTCGCCAAAACGGCAGACATCGTCGCCTTAGACATTCTCTTCGGTTCTATGCAGCTCTCTCGGCGGCAGGTTGAGGGCAATTTCAAAAATATCATGCAAATCACGAGCTATAGTAAGGCTGGGTCGAGATCGGGTGATAGCTGCCAAATCTCCCAAATTCCATACCTAAATTTTATTCATCTGTGTTGTGATTTGAGCTTGATACGCTCGGATATATCCCGTATTTGGAATCATACGACTAAAAATAGGACATATTGGCAGAAATTAACGTATTACGCTTATGCATAATTTTTGCCGCGTTTTGGTTGATAGGCGATAGGAGACCATCATCTCCAGCCAGCTATCATGGAATGGGAGGTCAAATATCAAGTCCCTCCGGTCGCACCGCTACATGGTCCGCAGCCAGACGGCGCGTCATGCGTCTTCCTTGATGTGAAGGTAGTAAACAGGATCCACGCGACGTGACTTCCATCTTTTGCGTTCTGAGATCTGGCGGGGAATACACCGCCCACCACGTCTTGCGGCTTCGAGCCCAGGTGATGAATCATCTGCCGAATGCCGACTTTCGCTGTCTTTGCGACATTGGGATCAGGGGTGTCCAGACTCTGCCGCTGACCTACGATTGGCCGGGCTGGTGGTCGAAGATGGAGTTGTTTCGACCTGAATTCTCCGGAGACATTCTTTTCATGGACCTCGACACCTCAATAGTGGGGCGCCTCGACGATATCGTCTCCGTCGGCCGCCTCGCTCTGATGCGCGACATTTATCGTCCAGAGGGACTGCAATCGTCCATCATGTATCTGCCGGAAGCAGTTCGCCGTCCGGTTTGGTCCGAATGGATCAGTTCACCCGAGCGTTGGATGGAGATTTGTCGGAAGGGTGGCGACCAGGCGGTATTGGAACACTGTTGGATCAATGCCGCCGACCGCTGGCAGGATATATTGCCTGGCCAGATTGTTTCGTGGAAGTCGCAGGTGAGGCGGGCACTTGCTGACGATGAGAGTGGCAATGGTTCGACCCCCGACAACGCGCGTGTTGTGGTCTTTCACGGTAAGCCGCGCCCGTGGGAGATTGGATGGTAAACTACGCCCGCCAATCGTGGCTAATGCGATGCATGGCACTGCGGGTGCAGGCAGGTATACACACCCAGCGGCCAGGAGTCCCTTTCCCGGTATAAGATTTGGTGCGCCGGGGATGTCAGCCACACTCGGGGATAAAGCACCTCTCACCCACCACTTGACTGACTCGAGGACTCGCCTGCTGACTGGCAACGGGAAGCAACGGATTTGGCAATTCCGATACGCGCTGCGATGGATGATGCCGGAGACCCTCAAACGATCCTCACAGCACAGAGAGGCAGTACCAGCATTATTTTGATGCGTCAGGCGCTGACCAGATCGAAAATCAGCTGCCGCAGAGGCTCCTCGTTACCATCGAAGCTGTCGATCATGGCGGAAATGACACGTTCACGGACGAGTTGGTCGTCGTCGAACGGCAGGCCGGCGTTTTCAGCCAGCAGTGACAAGAACGCGAGCTGGGTACGACCGTTGCCTTCGCGGAACGGGTGAATAGCGTTGATCCAGGCGAGGATATTGGCAGCGATGCGGGCAAATTCGGCTGGCTCCTTGTCTGACAGAAAGTGATGACCTTCAAGGGAGCCGAAGGCGCGCCTCATTTCCTGATCGATATATTCGGGATAACAGAACCAGTTTCTACCCTTCCCGATCCGGATGGTGCGGGCTTGGCCTGCCCATTCATAGACATCCTGGAATAGATGGTGGTGCAACGCCATGTAGTGGGGATAATCCAGGCGGCCGGCTGGTGGATCTTCGTCGGCGCGAATTAAAAACAGGCCTAATTCGGCTTCGTCGAGTTCGTCCTGGTCAACGAGATCGAGCTTGTTAACCAGCACCGTAGTGCCGGGATAGCAGGCGGGATCCTGCGTGGCCGTATAGACCACTCTTAGACTTTGATTTTGGTAAATTGCGCCCGGACCAGCGCACGACGTTCGTCACCACTCTTGCCCTGGGACTGTGCGAGAATAGCACGCATTCTTGGCGACAGGTTCATCCCTTCGACCGCACTGATTTTTTCACCGCGTGAGCTGGTGAGCTTGCTGGGTTGGATAACCTGACTGGATAGAGTGGAGTGTTTTTTCATCGCCAGAGAATACATCAGGTTTCGGACCAGGACAACATTTTCCTGATTTGATAATGCCGTCGACCTCCGAGTGCGATATGCCGGATGTTCTCGGCGTTTGATTTCCCTGTCTTGCCATCTTGGCCAATCTCGTGGCTAACTTTCGGTCCTTCGCGCAGCGTGCTGATGCCACGGTCAGACCATCAACAAATTGAATCAATGGAGTTCGTCTGATTCAATAGTGTCGTTGGACGTAGGAGCCTGTGCCAGCCAATCTAGCCTCATGATGATCACCCAACCCTACAGCGTCTACATCGAGCGGACGGAGAAGGCAGAGAACAAAGCACGCTTTTATGCAATGTCGATAGAGCCAACATTGTTCGGCGACGCGTCGCTGTTGCGACGGTGGGGCCGGATCGGATCAACCGGGCGGCAGAAAATCCATTGCTTCGAGAATGAAAGTCAAGCTGTGGAGCTGTTTCTAGCCATCGTCCGGCAAAAGCGAGCCAGGGGGTATAAGACTAGGCTCGCTGCGCGAATTAAATTGTAAGCACCTCCAACACGCATCACTTCCGCAGTGGCGTGCAAGCGAATGGGATGCGATTGTGTGATCCGTCAGTCAGCAGGACCACGCCCAGCGGAGCAGGGAGCAACCGTTGCCTGAGGCAAAGTTTGCAGAATGGATCCGTATAAGTCCTGTAGATAGGAAATTTCGCGAGATTTTCAGCCGCATTGATTGAAACCGACGGCAATAAAGGGCAGTTCTGTTGACACTAGCCGTTCTGAAGTCGAAAAGAATCTCACCCGCACATAGAGATAGCAATGGCAGACGAGACCGAAACAGGCGCCCAAATTGATGTTGTAGCACCAGAGACTCCAACTGAGGCGCCTGCGTCTAAAAAACAGCGCGCGCCTCGTCGTTCTAAGGCCGAGATTGAAGCCGCTGCAGCTGCAAAGACACCAAAGGTTCGCCAGAAACGGATTGGCAAGGCTGAAGCCGCACCAGTGAGCGGAACAACGACCGTAGCGGCTGCCACGAAGAAAACGGTGGCCAAGGGTCCTGCAAATGCCAAGCCTGTTAGTCAGCCGGCAACACCGCCAGCGCCTCTCAACGCCGCTGATGAGATGGCTGATCTTCTTCAGCTTGAGGAAGAAAACAAGAAGCTTCGTCAGGCTTTGGCCGAAAAGTTGCGCGCGGAAAATGCTGATCTGCGCAAACGCCTCGGCGTTTGAGCTGGCTGCAGCGTTGTTCGCTGCTCGCGCAATCGATCTCCGTTACTAGCGAACAGCTTAGCTTTTAAAATATCCTGGCTCGGTTTCGAGCCGGGACGGAGCTGTTAGAATCGTTACACATCTGCCGCTCAGAAAGACGTCCTATGAAACCACCTTGGAAATATCTAGCGCAGCTGCTGTCCCGGCAAAGATCCTCCGGGACGGCGGACGAAGCAGGCGCGCCTGCCAGCGCTCAAAAGCTTGTCGAAATAGAACTGCGGCCAGCTGCGACTATCCTGCTCTCGTCCCAGGAGGCTATCTCTGGAACCGAGCGAGTCGACGGGGAGGAGTCTGAAGACCTCGCACCGGCGTCGGCGTCGATCGAGAACGAAATCGTTCCCGAGACGCCCAATCTGCCACTGGACTACCCTGAAGCAGCTAAGGCCGAGGTGACAAAGGAAAAAGCGCAATCCAACTCCGATCTGTTAGAGGAGCGGCCAGAGGTAGAGGCTGCTGCTCATTTGCCGAAACTTCGGCAGGCGAGGTCGAAGATCGCAAAAACAGTCCTCGCATTCGAAATTCCTGGCGCCATCGCGGACTTGCCCATTTCTGCCGCATCTTCGAATAGGGACCCGTTCTTTGAAAACGCGACAAGCCTGGATGAAGACATCAAACACCTCAAGGATCTGCTGGCGCAAAAGCTACGTATTCAAAAATGCCCAGCTCAGAGAAATGCTCAAGCGCTTCGAACGCACCTGAGTACGCAGACTATAATCAGAGAAGAAAATGAGAACACAGCAGCGCAGTTTCGTCGTCGAAATCAAATCGGCACGCCGGCGACTAAAAACACAGCCGAAATCCATCTGGGGCAATACCGATTTCGCGGCTCTGGTGAGGGATACCGAGGCAACCCTTCCGTTTATGCACAACGCCGACTCGGAAACCCTGGTCAGTCGTGAAAACGTGGCAAGCGACCTGAAAAAGCAGATCGAAGTCGCCGAGGTCAGCGAGGCCGGTGGAGAAACGCCTCGCGCGATGCCGCCAGTTGATCCCGACAAAAATGAGCAGAATCAGCAAGATGCGGTTTCCAACGATAGTCAGGCCGTGAAGGTGCCCGCCAGTGAGCCGACACGCCAGACAGTAAAGGCTCTAAAGCGTCTTCAAAGACGCCGCCGGTCTATTGACGAGGATGTCCTCGCAGCGCCTTCTGTCGTGATGGCGATCGATGTAGCCGGGACCCACTCGGATGACTTGGCATTGGTCTCTGCCGAAAACCTCCGCCTAAAGCGGCTCGTTGCGGAACACCTGCGGCACCAGAATGCACAGCTTAGGCAAATGTTGGAACGTTTTGGAATAGCCTCAGGGGCAAGTTGAAGCCGTGTCGCAGTGCAGTCTTGTTTGGCGCATTGGAGAAGGTCTTCAAGAGTCCGCCGCTGTGACAGCGCTCGAGCCATAGCTTGCGCCGGCTTGGGAGGGACTAGATACAGACGGTCATTTCGTAGCGACCGACAATTCTGCCTAACGCATGTATCCCTCAAAGTAGGTTTCAAGGATGATGAATGCCGTATTTCCTGGTCTCTCACACCGCGCTGGTCGAGGCGGATGATGAAGCAACCGCTGCCGCGAAAGTTTATGGAGAAATTTGCGACAAAGATAACATCACCTTCACTGTTACGGCCGATGAGAACGTCACAACGAAAATCACGATCCCTACGCGCACGAGCACCTAACTCGATGCCTTGGGCGCCTTCTGCGAACTCACCTGAATCCAGTCGAGCGAGGCACCTCAACGCAGCAGTCGGGGGATCCTGATGAAATATATCAACGAGGATCCGCCAAGCATCTTAAACGCGTTTGCATCCGTCATAGCCTCAACTGTTCTGGTCGAGTTGCAAGCGAAGCGGACGGACTTGGCAACGGGGAGATCACACTTGCGCGGTATTCGACACGCGACATAGTCGAAGTCGAGCACGCCATGTCCTACCGCGCAGAGATCTTGAAACATTCACGGAGCCATCGCGCCGACCGACATCATGTCGATCGTGCAATAGACAAGCAGGATATAGCGATCCGCACAAGTACATCAGCGACACCGCCGAGACCGGATGGTCTTCCTGGAGAACGATCGCGATCTCGGCGTTAAGAATGGCACGCTAGGGACTGTGAAGGCCGTCGAGCCCGACGCACTACATGTGGAGCTCGACGGCAGTATGCTGTCGCCGGGGGATGGAGTTGGCTTGGTCAAGATAGACACAAATTCTTATCAAAGTCTTGATCATGGCTATGCGACGACAATCCACAAGAACCAGGGTGCGCCACGGGGATCGATCGACAAGGCGGTTGCCGCCGCTGTCATGAACGCCGCTCGCTGGGATGAGGGGATTGCCGCAGTCGGCAAGCCCGAAGGATGCGTGTTATTGCCGATGCCAGTGCTCTCGTGCGTGCCAATCAGCAGGCGTTCACGACCTGTGCGGAAAAGAGGTGGCTGCCAACGCAAAGAGCGAGCTGCCTTGCACGCTCGCGGCTG
Organism: Rhizobium tumorigenes; assembly: GCF_003240565.2. Taxonomy (NCBI): domain Bacteria; kingdom Pseudomonadati; phylum Pseudomonadota; class Alphaproteobacteria; order Hyphomicrobiales; family Rhizobiaceae; genus Arminella; species Arminella tumorigenes. Next base: position 277,580 of record NZ_CP117257.1, on the reverse strand, counting down.
CCGTGCTTCCTTCCGACTAACTAGTGGATGGAATCTAACGCTTGGTGCCCGCGTTTAACGGCGGCGATGATTTTGTCGGGATCGGCGGTCCAAGTGAAGGGCTTTGGCTTTTTGTTGTGCTCAACGAGGAAACGGTTGATGGCGGCCTGGAGATCGACGACGGAATGGAAAACGCCGCGTTTCAGACGCCGCTTCGACAGCCTGGCGAAGAAACCCTCCACCGCGTTGAGCCATGAGCTTGAAGTCGGAGTGAAGTGGAAGGTGAAACGCTCGTGACGGTCGAGCCAGGCTCTCACCTTGGGATGCTTGTGGGCAGCATAGTTGTCGAGGATGACGTGGACGGCCTTGTCGTCCGGCACCTGGGCGTTAATGGCGTTGAGGAAGCGGATGAACTCCTGATGACGATGACGCTGCATGTTGCGGCCGATGACGGTGCCGTCGAGCACGTTGAGGGCGGCAAACAGCGTGGTTGTGCCGTGCCGCTTGTAGTCGTGGGTCATGGTGCCGAGCCGACCCTTCTTCATCGGCAGGCCCGGCTGGGTGCGGTCGAGCGCCTGGATTTGGCTTTTCTCATCGACCGACAACACGACGGCGTGGGCTGGCGGATCAACATAGAGGCCGACAACGTCTCGCAGCTTGTCGACGAATTTCGGGTCGTTGGACAATTTGAACTGCCGCCACCGATGAGGTGCGAGGCCATGCGCTTTCCAGATACGCCTGACTGCGCTGGCGCTGATGCCGGCGGCCGTCGCCATCATGTCGGCCGTCCAGTGCGTCGTCTCGCCCGGCGGATCAGCCAGCGTCAGGGCCACCACACGCTCGGCGACATCGGGTCCGAGCCGCACAATACGCGACGGCCGCGTCTTGTCGCGCAGGAGACCCTCGACGCCTTCTGTGGCGAAGCGCTCTTGCCAGCGCCATACGCAGGTCTTCGATTTGCCGGTCTGGCGCATAATCTCGACAGTCCCGACGCCATCGGCACTCAGCAGGATGATCTCGGCCCGCCAGACGTGCTTTTGGGGCGCATTGCGATCCCTGGTCAAGGCCATCAGGCGTTGGTGATCTGTTGGCGAAACGGTGAACGATATTCCTGTGCGCATGCGCCAGACTCGCATGCCAACCCAGCAAATGGAATCCCATACGGGACTCTTATGTCAGGCGGTAACCACTAGGAGTGAATTAGCAGAGATTGGTCATTCACAAGGGTGCCCAACTGCCGCCTTTGCGTCAACAGTGTTATTCGGCTTAGGGAAGCTGTATGCTGAATCACAGACGAAAGGAAGCTCCGTGCGGCAATCGTCAAAAACTCATAGCTCATCTAAGTTTCAACGCACCGAAAATCAGCGCTGCCAAACCGCTGACCCTCGCTGAGAGCTGTGTTTCCTAAGAAGATTGAATGACGCTCGAAAAGACAGGACCCTTGCCAGGTGAGCCTTATGCTAATTGCGTTACGCGCGCAATTTTGAGCGACTTGGTAAGACGTACGCCGTTCAGATCCACTCAAGTGCCTCGGCACCAGAATGGGGGATGAAGGCCTTAAACTGGATGATAGCCCAAACGATGCCAGCTTCATCGACAATCTCAAACTGCTGACCGCCGATGGGTTTTCCGGAGGCGGTACTGTCCGCAACGATCTCCTTTACGGATCGTTGCGCCTCGTCGATAGCTGCTTCAAGATCCTTCACTATACTTCCTTCCAAATCCTGGAAGAAGATTGGCCCGTTCCGGACGTGGAAAAAATAGCGTTTCATCCTGAGTATCTACCGCCGGGGGATCATAAATCAATAGTTGCATGTCAAGATCATGCAACCAACCTCCAAGGTAAGGTTCGATAACCCCCTCAATTCGCTGGGGACAGAAGGTCTGGGTGCTTGCACCATCAACAAGAGTTGGCCAGGATCAAGGCTCGTTAATCGAGAGATACATAATGCGTTTCCCTGCCCAAGCCATTTCGCGAGCCCGCCTTGAGCAGTTGCTTTCTCTCAATGCTCAATCCAAGCCGATTTCGCCTGAAGTCGAGCTGAGAAGCCCCGAGCCAGAACAGACAAGCCTAAATGCCTCCCGGCCAACGGACGGAACCTCACGCTAAGAGCCGGAAGACAGACGAAACCCGTCTTGTATCAGTTACTTAGCGGAAACTACGTAATCATTATTATGGAACTTTCAGTTCCAGCGATAGCTCTATGTTCAATACCAATTTACCGTAAGAACACTATATGGCAGGTGCTCGATGCCATGCATGTGCGCCACCGCAATTCGCACCTCCTGTCCTCGTGATTCGAACGACAGTCGACAAGGGGCCACTGCCGTACTGCCGCAGTTTGATCCGTAAAAGTGGCTCCAACATTTTGTAACAACAAACGACACACTGCAACAGTACCAAGGCGCACAATGTCGTTGAGCTACGCATCGCCTCCAAACATCGATCTAACTTGGTCGCCAAATAGGACGGGGTAGAGCGTTTTAGTCAAAGGGAAAATTCATGACACGTTATGTCATCGCGTTCACCGCGGCCGCTGCTCTAACCGCTATCGCCGCCGTACCGGCCTTCCCGCAGGTCGTAATCTACGATGGCGAGCCTTCAGATCCCTACTCGGTCGACGGGAACACGGAATCCAACTTTCTAGATTCTTGGAACCGCCATCATGACGATCAGAACCGCTGGTTCGGCCAACAGTCTAGCTTTGGACCGGGTGACGTCATCACGTTGCTTGAAGGTCGCGGCTACCGAGTGAGGAATGTCCAGGATGTCGGCAAACGTTATCTGGTCAAGGCAACCCGTGGCGGCGACAACCTGCTTGTGAGCGTATCGCGGTCTGGCGATATCATGGGTGTTGTGCACGACCAGAGATAAAAGTGATACCGGATTTCGCACGGTGAAGAGCTCACTCGCATATTGATTCCAGGGTCATAGCGTGGCAGTTCTGATTTCCAAACGGCTCGAAGCTCAGATGCGTCCTAACTTCGAAACGTTTGAAGGGCGCTGATCCGATGAGCGTGACTTGGGCTTGCATGGGCAATAAATTAAGGGCGCCATCTATTGATAGATTTAGAGTTTTACGCGTAAGGACGAGGGAACCCGATGACACATGCAACGGACGCCATTGCCCAACCGCCACCTATGAATCCACGCATCCGGCGCATGCTCACAGATCCGATCCTGCCCATGCTTGTTCGCCTAGCCTGGCCAAACGTCCTTATCATGCTGGTACAGGCGTCGACTGGGCTCATAGAGACTTGGTGGCTATCCCATCTGGGTACCGATGTACTCGCCGGAATGGCGCTCGTGTTCCCTGCAGTCATGCTGATGCAGATGATGTCTGCCGGTGCATTCGGCGGAGCAATTTCGTCAGGGATTGCGCGAGCGCTCGGCGGAGGTCGAAACGCGGACGCAAATCAACTTGCGACCCACGCCATTATCATCAACGTCGCTCTCGGCATTATTTTTTCGGCAATTATGCTAGCATTACAGTTGCAATTTTGATTTCAGGTGAGCGCGTTGGGCGGCAGCTTGATGCGCTCGTCTCCAACATGACCATGCGATGATGTGGGCGGGCTTTATACGCCGCTGGGCAAGCTTATTCGCAATGCGTCGGACCTCTTGGATGGACCAGCGGATCAGATCGTGATGGTCGGCATCCTCGGTCTTTTTTGGGGTGCCGCATTATTGGCGCGATATCGGATCACAGCCATCATTGCGAAGGCGAGCATGACGAGCGAGACATGGCGATGCCAGCCATGCCACGAGCGGGTCTCGTTATGATCGAGGCCGAGTTCGTTCTTGGCTGTCTCGAAGCTATCCTCGATTGCCCAACGGTGACCTTCGACGGATACGAGCGTCTGAATGCCTGTTCCGGCCGGGCACCAAGTCGTGAAGAATGCGAGGTCGCCATCGCTGATATTGCGCCGGATCAACAAGCCACGCGTCCAAAGCCCGGTTTGCGTATCACTGTATTCGTCGGCATCGATATCGGCCAGTTCGCAGTAGGCCCAGTCATGAAGCCGCGCGCCTTTTGTGCCATCGCCAGCGGAAAGGCGATGCCATGCAGCCGGATCGAGATCACGGGCAATCTCAAGAGCGGTTCCTGCGACGAAAGGCTTACCAGACCAAGCGCCAAAATGATGGTCGGATTTAACCCCAAGAACGTAACCTTTGCAGGCTCGGCGCAGCGCTCCTTCGACGTCTCCGACGCCATACACCGCATCTGCTGCCACCCATGAAAACGGCACTTTGGCTGTCAGCGCCCGCCGAATCATATCGACAGCGAGGGCAGGCTTGGTAGCGAAGGCTACAGCTTCAGGAACATGAGCGGCGGCAAGCCTTGCCGGATCGCTGGTCCAACTCTTTGGCAAGTACAAGGCTCGATCGATAAAGGCATGACCACGATCGGAAACATAGGCGGTGAACACACCGATTTGGCAGTTCGTTACCTTGCCCGCTGACCCTGTATATTGACGTGAAACACCGCAAGATGTCTTGCCCTGCTTGAGGAAGCCGGTCTCATCAATGACCAGGACCGCATCATCTGTGGCAAGGTGCTCCACAACATACTCGCGCACAATGTCGCGAAGTCCGTCTGCGTCCCAGCGTCCACGACCCAAGATGGCTTGCTGTCGCCACGGACCAGGATCGCCAGCCGCCTCAGCGCGCATCCAACCTGTCTTACGGCGCTCATCACCTAACAAGCCGTCCAGGAAAAGGTTCGCAGATGCTGCAACGCGCTCCTGCGTAAACAATCCGCGCATACGCGCCTTAACTTCACGCAGCGACGATGCCCAAAGTTCCAACGTTGTCTCGATCGATGCACCCATCATCCATGACCTCCGAATCATGGAGGCCTATAGATTCAGAACTTGTAAAAATACGCAACTGTAATGCTAGGCTCAGGACCTATTAAATAGCTTGCGGGGTTTCCTCGGTTCTAATTCACTGGGATCGAACGGAGGGACCGCCATGAGTGATTTGATGTTTTTGTCAGACGCGCAAATGCGCCGTATCGAGCCTTATTTTCCGCTATCGCATGGCGTTCCGCGCGTGGATGACAGGCGTGTCTTGAGCGGCATCATCTTCGTTCTGCGCAATGGGTTGCGATGGCGTGACGCTCCCAAAGAGTATGGGCCGCACAAGACGATCTACAACCGCTTCATCCGGTGGAGCAGGCTCGGGGTGTTCAATCGCATACTGGCCGAACTGACAGCAAAGCGGGGCATGCCTGAGCAATTGATGATCGACGCGACCCATTTGAAAGCCCATCGCACCGCAGCCAGCCTGCTAAAAAAGGGGATGTTCCCCGACGTATCGGACGCACCAAAGGCGGGTTGAACTCCAAGCTGCATGCTGTTTGCGATGGTCACGGTCGGCCACCGATCCTGCTTTTGAGCGAAGGGCAGATGAGCGACTACAAAGGTGCCGCGCGGATGCTGCATGCTTTTCCCAAGGCAAAGACGCTTCTTGCCGACAAGGGATATGACGCCGACTGGTTTCGAGACGCCTTGGCGCAACGCAAGATAACGGCCTGCATTCCATCACGGGCAAACCGCAAGGTGCCGATCCCGCACGATCCAGCGCTCTACAAAAAGCGGCACAAGATCGAAAACATGTTCGGCAGGCTCAAGGACTGGAGGCGAATTCACACCCGATACGACCGTTGCGCTCACACCTTCTTCTCAAGCATATGCATCGCGGCCGCCGTTATCTTCTGGCTCTGATTTAACGCGTCCTGAGCCTAGCGTGGCTTCGTCACGTCCTCATTGAGCTGCCTCAGCACCCCGCAGACGCAGATCTTGGCGACCTATTGCCCTTCAACTTTACTCAAGCCAAAGCGGCCTGAACGCCCCGACGCTTACAACGCAGAGCGGCACGGTCAGCACAAAACGTCAACGCGCGTAGAAAAGAGCGCTTACACCTGTTCCAACTCCCCCGCCACGACATCCCCTCAAGCCATCATCGCGAATTGCATTCAGCGGCGATGAGCCTGTGGACAAAAATCGCCTGAGCATGACCGATGAACTCGGCCGGCCTCACGGTCTACCTTCGTGGTCGTTAAATTGACGATGCCGGCATCTAATTGCAAGCTTGCTCGGACGGATACCAAAGATCGGCGGCTGGACAGTCAATGATCAGAACGATTTGGTTGCGCCTTTTCGGACTTATAAAGGTTAACAAAACATGAAAATGGCATCGCTCAAGGAATAGTTGCGGCCTCTGCGGAAGTTTGCGACAAGCGCAGTATGGTTTCGGCACAGACAAATGCAAGCATGGCATCTTACAGCATAGAGTTACAACCTCAGATTGATCCGCTTTTCTTTATCGAACAAAGCCATGAATGCACGAATGCACGAATGCACGAATGCACGAATGCACGATTTAAACATCAATATATATCCTGCCAATCCACTATTAAGATGGCACACACGAAAACATGCGTAAACCTACCACCTGCCGACCGGGCAAACGATCCAAGTTCCCGTGTTCCGATTTCCAACCTTCTGCCTTTACGCGGTGAGCTCCACCCCGTGCAATGCGGGAGATGGGGCACAGGAGCCAGTCCCATCTCAGGTCTCTTCGAGAACGCGGCATTCAAGATAGACGAGCCTTGTGACGGAGTGCCTGCCTCTTAGCAACTTTGCCAAAGCAAGAAGGCAAGCAAAATCAGCATACGCAATTGGCAAGGCCAACAACCGTGCACTCAATGTGCGGTCAAATATCCACACCGGGACTTCGAGCAACCGGCATGACGTCGAACCCGATAGGCTACAGCGGAACACGGTAGACCCCTTGTCCACCAGTCCATGGATGCGGACGAGCCGCCCAGACCAGGGGTGCCACGGATATAAAAGCTCCCGAACCTCGGTCCCGTGGGTTCGTCGCCCTGTTGTACAACTCACGACGTCCACATTCATTGCTTGACCGGCAGACGCTGGATCAGGCTTACTTCAACGCGCTGATCCCAATGAAGGCCGCAGCGTAAAAACGGCGGAAATCCGCTTAGCGATCGTCGCAAACTGTCTCGACGAACCGCGCCAGCTCTTATACGGGTTCTCACTGATCAAAACTCATTTGCCCACTCTCTGCGTCCGATGGACATGATGCGCCAAGGCTGGCTTTCGAGCTTTCGCCAGGCATCGCAGCAGTGAGCGACGATGTCTTCGTACGACTTAAAGATGCGGTTCGAGGGCCAGTTCTCGCGCATGAATAGCCAGAGGTTTTCGACCGGGTTCAGCTCGGGTGATTTCGGCGGGAGTGGCAGGATGGTGATGTTTTCAGGCACGACGAGATTGTTGGACATGTGCCAGCCTGCTTGATCCATGATGAGGACGGCGTGGGCATCCTCGTCGACATGGCGGGCGATTTCAGCCAGGTGCTGCGTCATCGCGTGGGTGTCGCACCACGGCATGATGAGAGCTGCCGCTTTATCGAGCTTGGGGCAGATCGCACCGAAGATATAGGCCGACCTTGTGCGTTGATCATGTGGCGCGGATGGCCTCGTTCCGCGCTTGGCCCAGCGGCGCGTGATCTTGTTCTTCTGCCCGATCCGGGCTTCGTCCTGAAACCAAATCTCTAGGCGCTTTCCTTGGGCCGATCCGGCGGCAATTTCTGCCACTGCGGCGGGGAAGTTTTTTCAAACTCCTCAATGGCTTGAGGGTCCTGCTCATGATGCTTCGGTCGCGCAGCCAGCTTGCGATAACCAAGGGCACGCACCTCCCGGCTCAGCGTCTGTTGGCTCACCGAGACACGAAAATCTTCCCAGAGGCATTGGGCCAGATCACACAGCCGCCAGCGCACGACCCCGTCGAGATAGGGTGTCGGACCCCGCTCAATGGCCTTCGCCAGTGCGGCCCGCTGAACATCGTTCAACCGTGACCGGGGTCCTGGGGCCTTGCCATCGATCAGCACCTCGGGGCCATTGGCATTGAACCGCAGTACCCAGTCGCGCACGATCTGCAGCGTCACATTGCCCAGCCGCGCCGCATCCGAGCGTGAGCCTCCCTCATAGATCGCGGCGAGTGCCAAAAGACGACGCGCTTGAGCAGCATGCTTGCTCTGGCGGGCCAGACGCCGAAGACCTTGAGCGTCAAAATCTGCACGTAATGAAATCGCTGCTCCCATCGCAAACCTCCAGTTTGTGTCAGAGATTCAGATTCATCACCTTTTGGGAAGCCCAAGAGTCGAAATCAGCGAGGGCGCGTATTACGTTAATGGAAGGCTCTTAAGATAATCGAAAATCAAATTAAGACAGAAGTATAATTAGTGTTTATCGATTAAAATCGAAATATATTTTTAATTACGCGTATTGCGTATTTATTACTGCACGGCAGGTAGTTGGTACAAGGTGAAGCGCGGCCATAAGCCGACGCCATAAACAAGAAAGCGATAACAGACACGCGAAACAACATCGCAACAACGGCACCTACCGCTCTACGGAGCGGAGGATTCGGCTTATTTGTACTTAAAAAAAACCGCTCTGGCACATTGATCGCGCACAGCCCTCTTAAACGAAGAGCGCCACGCCATATGCAATGATATCATAACGGACTATGTGGGAGTCATGGGGACGCTCGTGGACCGCGTAGGTCAGCTCGTTTCCTTCCAAGTCCTGCAGCTGCATATTGACAGTATGCACGAAACGATTGCTCGGAAGAATTGCCACATAGTGTGAGCAATAAACCTGATCGATGTAAGAGATAACCCCACCGTCTCCGAGTCCTCTTAAGGCTTGACAAACTGCCGCGGCAGTGACATTCACCTGAAATGGTGGCAGCGTCGTTGCCCTGACGGCACCACTCGCAGCATTGGAATGCAACTGCTGACCAGCAACGCACATATTCATAGTGGATGCGTTAATGTAGATATAGAGCACCTGTCCCTCAAGGTCGATGTCCTCAGTTCGTGAGTAGACGTACAAATTTCGGCCGTCCACATTGGCTCTGTGTCCACCGCGAATACTACGAGCCGGTTCGCGAAGTGTCCTGTAGAGTGCCACAGCGTTGTCCAGAGCCGTTTCAACCTCGTTCGGATTGTAAAAACCAGTGAGATCTACAGCGTCAGAAAGGCCTGCCATCTTCTTAAGGTGGAGATCGAAATGTACTGAATAATTCGACTATCAAATTTCTGCTGTGGGGAACACCCTTAGCGCGCTTCTATTTATAGAAACGGAAACACCTGATGCCAGCCTGTTAACGCCCGAAATGGGGCGAGGCTTTCTCTCATCCTCACATGGTTCCGTAAATCATTTGCCCCGCGAGAGATTGGCGCGAGTTTCGGCTAAACCACGTGATTAGAGAACCCTACTTGTATCGCACGAGTCAACCAGCGCACTTATTGCAGCATCACCTCAAAAACACGGTGTGACCCCAACTTTCGCGCCGGTCGGGTCGCATTCATGTGCGCTAAAAGTCTCCTAAGGCGGCAGCCCGACCAATTTGACTTTGCTACTGATAACACAGCTAACGTGGATCTCAGGAAGACGCTTCACGTGTTCGTGCTCGTGGCAGATCTCTCTCAACGAGATATCAAATCATAGAGAAGTGCCGAATCTCTGTTTAAAATATTCCGCCATCTTCGGAATTACATAGTATCATAGTAACGTTAAACATTATCATTCTAGCATGCATCGAAGGCTGCGCCACTTTTTATTGTTTGAATGAATTTATCTAATTTCCTTATTTAGGTCACGTTAATTACGCACCGGAACTATTTCGAACGGTTCTGCCGGGACGGAACCTGGCGTCGTATCCATGATGCGCTTTATTGCCGAACGCGGCAGCTTGAGGGGCGCGACGAGCAACCATCATTTGCGATCATCGACAGCCAGTCGGTGAAGACTGGCCCGGACGCCCGTTTTGATATCGGTTATGACGCAGGCAAAAAGATAAAAGGCCGCAAGCGCACATTCTGGTCGATACCTTGGGCATGCTCCTGAAAGCCGAAGTCCACTCAGCAGGAATTCAGTATCGCGACGGAGCGGCACTTGTTTTCAACAGGCTCGCCAACCGGTTTCCATTCATCGAGCAAATCTGCGGCGATGGCGGCTATCAGGGCCCCAAGGTCGAAGAGGCAAGTCCGCGCCCGATGCAAATTGTCAAACGTAACCAGGTCGGTTTCCAGGTGCTCCCAAAGCGATGGATCGTCGAGCAAACGCTGGCGTGGCTCGGCACAAACCCCAGAATGGCAAAGGATTTTGAACGTTTCTCAGCCACAAGCCTCGCCTTCATCCAAACCGCAATGATAAAGCTCATGACCAGAAGGCTCGCTCGCTACCCGCTTTCTTGAATGGACTCTAAAGTCATCAAAGGCTGCAAAAAGCCTGCCACAATATGAAAATCTTGGACCACGTGGCGGCTACGAGTCCCAAAAATATGTCCAACTTCAATGCCTTAAATCACCCGATGGGATACTTCAACAAGTTCTCTCATTTCGTGGACAAACCTACCAACAAATACAGGAGTGGGCATTACCGACAATAAATCTTGTCAGGTTTTCCTAATGTCACGGGTGGCGACGGCACAAACTTACAACAACTCATAATTCAACCTTGCGTGGCAACGCTGACTTCGCTTTGCATTTTAAATGAGTACATTAGTGAGTTGCCGTCTGGTCTGGCCCGTGGAAAAATGGGCTTAGACCATTCATCAGGCGCCTATCCGCACGAAGGGTGTTGTTTTGCAAATTTACCAATTTTTGCAAACTATGGAACGCCATGACGTCACTACCTGAAGAAGCATGAGCGGCCCTTTGGTCAACAACCTACGCAAGTAAACAACTGGTTCGGTTGTATGCCATGGAAGAAGCTACGGTGTATATAGCGTCCGATTCATAGGCTCTTGGATCATGGCAGGCTTCTCTGCCGTTGCCAGCGGCGCTGCGGATCTGGCCTAGGCTTACATCTTTGGCCGTAACTAGTCCTAGCGAGCCGATTAACTAGCCTATTTGCTAAGTAGGATATTCTGTCTGAACATCTATCCGGCCCTTACTCGTTTCATCAGGCGCACATGATAACAGAATTTCTTTCATTAAACATTTAATTAGATTACATATTATTAATATCCGAAACATCGTATCAAGTACTGATTTATTGAAAATAGTAAATTTTGACCAAAGGTCATACAATACATTTTGGCGACGGTGAGCAGCGAATATCTTTAAGGCTAGCACGGGCACTAAGCCGCGCACTTCTTAAATTTTCACATTGCTCCATACGCGACAACAGGATACAAAGTCTCTGAGTCATGGCATCTTGCGAAGTAGGGAACAGGCTGCCTCAGATGCAAAAAGTAGGTGCTTGGGAATATAGCGACGTAGTAGGTCGCAGTGCTGTCTGATGATTTCACCACATTTGGCGCATTGGCAACAAATGTTATCTCCCGTTTCGCTGCGAGTTTGAAATATCCGTCCTCGATTTGGGATATCAGTTCGGCTCCTCCGTACCTATATAGAAGTGGCTTGTTGGTGGAGATTTTCTCACCAGAATTCAAAACCGGGAACTGACCGTGGTCGGTGATAAAGTTCTGCTTTGCCCAAGCTAGATCGTGGGAAGCCGAAGGAATGTCTGTGAAGTTCATCGTGGTTTTTTTCTTGTAAGGGTATATCGCAGTTTTTTCTGGTTAAATAGGCATCCTAGCGTAATAAGCGCCCGAATTTCCGCATTACGCAATAGTTTTTAAAACTTGGCCCACGACCCCGGGCAGAGAATTCAAGTTAATGCCTTAAGATTTTTTTGTATAAACTCGGTTCTCCAAGCACGTCTGACTTCTCGGCATAACTCTTCCCGAGACCCCAATATCTTACCCACCACTTTATAGACCAATCCCTAATTCAAATTTGCGAATTTGCAGTAAAACAACAAATTCGCCGCAGATGGCGCATATCCAATGTGGCTGAAAGCTCCGACCTGGATCGCATCGACAACCCTTCGGCGTACTAAACATCATATGCATCACACTTACGCAAAGGCACGACTTGCTTTCGGTTCACTCCGAAATATATTACGTCAATCTATCGCTGTTTACTTTAGCACCGAAAGTCAACCATTGTCATGGTCCCACATTTCAGTCGGCATCACGAGGGTAAATTTATCAACCCGAAAACGTTAACAGTTATTCAAGTGATCTCCTTGACAACGGCGATGAAAGTGTCGCGCCTCTTTTTCAAAAAGCTTGAAAGGAGTTCAGATTCATCAAATCCATCCGCTCTGCATCTATATCCCGTAAATTGCGGGCACGGGCAACTAACACGGTCTTCACTGACGAAAGTGACTTCAGATCACACATTTCAATCTTGTTTGGACAAAGCAGTCATTTAAAAAGACAATTTCCATTCCGCACATCGACATAATTGGGACACTTGCTTAGGCACTTCGGCAGGAGATTCGCGAGGCATTTACACGTCATAGCTAATAAATGGTTCGGGTCTAATAGGCAATCGATTTGAGGACTGAATGGAGATAAGACACTGGATATCGATAATACTTTTATCAATTTAAAAATTAATATTGTGATCTTCTCGTAATATGCCACAGGACGCCAATACGTGTAGTAAGTAAAAAATGGACATATTTTATGATCGAATGGGATCTGTCTCGAGTTTTCAGCGTCTCCTCAGTCCTTCGACGCCATTATCTATCAGCAGCGCCATTCAACGGGATACAGAATTACTGTCTATAAATTAAATATATTATTTTCCAAAATAATATATGCTTAAACATTTATTTTTATGGCAGTCATAATTTTATGCGAGATACGATAACATAAACTCCCGTCAGGAGAATTAATCGAATATATATTTTTTTATACACTCAATGATATTGATTTGTATTTATAACTAAGCATCCTAATAAAACCTTTCCCAGATTTCATTAATATTAGTCTCCACAGAACAGGAATAGCTTTTCACAATTTCCCATTCTGACGCCGATGCTCCATCGCTCCTCTTGTCTTTTTATGGCCGAGATACTTTTGTTCATTTGAAGGGTCTATAGAGAAAAGTGGCCCGTTCCAAAGGCAAAAATTGGATAATGGATCAGATTACCAATTTGGACCTCTCTTGCCTGCACTTCGTGATCTTCATGCTCCTCATAGATCTGCGTGTCCTCGTCTTCATCATCCTCTCCTTCCTCCGTGTAGTTTCCGTGCCTAGAGTAGAAGCCGTAGCTTTCACCATTAATGCGTTCTGTTCCGAATCGCACAAAAACTGAGCTCGTAAAAATTGCCAAAAAGGAAGTATTTGCCTGTGGGCCGTTGTAGTAATTGACCAGCCCGCCTTGATCGCAACGCTCCTGCAGTATGTGGTTCAACTGTTGAGAGCTTAAAAGCCACGGCGGAATTTGGGTAGCCACAGCCCCACAGTTAGAGGAACTGGAAGGGAGGAAGCGATTGAATGCACAGGCCATGGCAGTAGCTTGATTAACATAAACAAAAGTGATGGCTTGATTGGTCAAAATATATTCATCATCGAACTCATTTGGGTTTTCACTGGAACGATTGAAATACACAATATCAGTGAGCATAGCCCTGAAATCTGTACGTGCCTGCTCTAGACGAACTTTCAGTTCGGCCTCTCTGGAGATAAGAGAAAAATCACGAACTGCCCAACTTGAGACTGCCATAGCTAGAAAACCTTCTAGCGAGTTTATTATGCTTAAATCGGAGTGGAATAGCAAACCCTTATATCTACATGCGGATGTTATCACGTCATGGGTGACGTCCACCTTAAGACCGTTAGCACCGATTTAATTGACTAATTGGCTGCCTCAAAAAGAGGTGGGTGATTTCAACAGGTTATGATTCCTTCGGATTTGCAAAGATTCGATGGAGTTCACGATGGCCTGGACTGAAATCACCCGTCGGCAATATGCCCGGCGAACGGCTCGCTATGCAAGTGACATGACGGATCGGGAATGGGAACTGGTTGCGCCTTTTTTGCCGATGCCCCGCCGCTTGGGTCGACCTCGCACCACTGATTTGCGCGAGGTCGTAAATGCTCTGCTTTACATCGCCACCACCGGTTGCCAGTGGCGGATGCTGCCGAAGGATTTTCCGCCCTGTTCAACGGTCCAGCGCTATTTTTATGAATGGCGGGCACTGGGACTTTGGACACGCATCAACCATCATCTCGTGATGGAGGCACGCGAGTTGGAGGGCAGAGAGGCAAGTCCGACGGCTGGTGTGATCGATAGTCAGAGCGTGAAAACTACGGAAAGCGGTGGCATACGAGGCTATGATGCAGGTAAGAAGACGAAAGGGAGAAAGCGCCATATCATCGTCGATACGCTTGGCCTGATGGTCGGTCTCATGGTGCACAGCGCCGACATCCAGGATCGCGATGGTGCTCCTGATCTTCTGAAATCCATCCGCCACAGGTGGCCATGGTTGCTGCATGTCTTCGCTGATGGCGGCTATGCAGGCGATAAGTTGAAGCGGCGATTGAAGAAGATCGGACGCTGGACGGTCGAGATCATCAAGCGCTCGGACAAAGCGAAAGGCTTTGAAGTTCTGCCACGACGCTGGGTCGTCGAGCGGACCTTCGCGTGGCTTGGCAGATGCCGCAGGCTAGCAAAGGACGTCGAAAAATCCATCGCCTCCTCAGAGGCATGGATTATGATCGCCCACATTCGCCTGATAACCCGGCGGCTCGCAAGGTATCGATATCATTGAAGCCTTTTCGAGTCCGACTCTAAGACTTCCAAGCCAACCTTTTTTAAGCGAATTTTTTGATATGTAATCAACAGTATATCTTATATGATAAAACTTGGAATTACTGCACGAACGATAACATATTGTTGAAATTCCAATAATGGTGGCGAAAACAGATTAACGATGTCTTGCTACCTATGGTGGCGACGACACGCTTACGTCGCTCTTGGGAAGCCAACGTATAGTGACCACTGATCCAGACCAACACGAAACCGACATCGTATACCCTCCCGTCAAACAACAGAAGTGAATCATGATTTTGAGGCAGACGCAACTGTAGTACTAAATCACCCAAGCTGAACCTGGTTGAAAATCTCTGGCTCTTCATGCGCGAGAATGGGCCCATGGGCTCTGATCAATGAGGACGCGTATAAGTGAATCTTTGAGCGGATTCTCCATTCAACAGCCACACTTTAGCTAGCTGAGCCTGCCCCACCTTCCAGGCAAACAATATGGAATTTTTAGAGCGACAATATTTTTATTGTCTATTCGCTCAATTGAGAATTAAGACATTTAAATAAAGACTAATACTTAATTTTAAATATATTATTTCAGAGTAAAATGTTATCAACTGCAATTATAAATCTCACTTATGCACTACTGCTTCAAATCCCAGTTTTGACGAAAATATTATATTATTAATAGCGTATATCCCTCTTATTGTTGACACGAACTTTTCATTTTTCAAATTATGGGATAACTAGCACTGCTCTATCGGGACTATCGGCAGTCCGTATTGTATCGCACATCCAATTATAAAAGCGCCTTTAATTCGCGCGGATTAATTCTACGGCTATATTTCATTCAGATCTATGATGTTTTCACTGTATTCACGATCGGCATCGACATAGGTGTCTGGGATTTCCAACGTTTGTCGTATCGCATTCTGTTCGGCCGCATTGTGTTAGCTAAATATGCACCTTCTAAAAGTCCCCTACTCATGAATACACCTGTTATTGCATTTATCCTCCACAATCGCATTTTGTCGGGCTTGGCCATCTGCATCCCTAATTGATGCGGCAACGTTTAACCGGGGGTACGCATATGTGCCTTAAGGAAATGCGTCATTCCTACGTTTCATTTGAGCGGCACGTAAAGTATCGCACGCTTCGTACGTAACCTGCCTTCATGAGCAATATGCCTTTAGGATATTGTTAGCGTAAGGGCTGCGACCTTCTTTATGGTTGCTTCACGTTGTTCTTCGAGAATATTGTGTGCTTAAGCCCTAGGGAAATACGCTCTATAAATTGATCTTCAACCACGTTTTTATCCACTCCAATCAAATAAGCCTTCCATCTTAGTCTTATCAATTGATTAATGGCATCTGAACTTACTGTTGGTGTTCTTGGAGCCGGTCACGCCGGAACAGCATTGGCGGCCTGGTTGTCGAGCCGGAAAATTCCGACATTGATGTGGGCACCTGCGAATCATACCGGTTCACTGCCTTCGATCCGCCAGAATGGTGGAATCGTAGCCAGCGGCCTCATCGAAGGAAAGTATGAGGTCACGGTATACGAGGAATTGTCCGACCTGCTTGCTTCAGCGAAATTTCTGATCCTTGCGACCCGTGCTGATGTGCACGAGGGATTCGTTAGGGATCTTGAAAGGTTCGTACTGAAAAAAAGCTTGCTCGTCATCTGCGGGCATGGCTTCACTGTTAACTACGCATCTCGCTTGATGTCCACACGAATTCTGGAAACTGACGACTCTCCCGTAACAGCAAAGCTGACTGGCGGGCAAGGCAACGAAGTTCACATCAAAGCGATCCTGCCTTCGTTTGGTGTCTCCTCTTACCCAGTGAAGTACGATGCAAATGGCAACTTTGCACTTCCAAATTCAACTAGTGCAACTCTACAGAAGTGCTTTGGCACCACGATAACTGCCATTTCGCCGCTTCACTCGCTTTTTTTCTCCAACTATGTCATTCATGCAGTTTCCGCAACGCTCAACATTGGCAGGCTTCGCGATCCAGAAGGCTCTCTTACTCAGCGTGCCGAGAGTTGGCGCATGGAGCTAGAAACTCGTGTGGGCGGGGGTCATCTCTTTTATTTCTACGGCCAAGGCACCAATACGTACGTTTGTAATGTGATAGATGCTGTAGACAAGGAGCGTCTTGAAGTGGCGAAGGCCTTGGGGCTCACACTGGACACTGTTTTAGCAGAGTGCAATACCCAGTCAAATACTGACTATGTCAACATGAGGGAGTTTAGCTTGGCACCATTCCCTTACAACGTCAACTTTGCTTGTCCAGACACCTTGAGGCATCGTTATTTCTCAGAGGAGATTCGCACTATGCAAATGGTTTGCGCAATCGCTAAATCGTGCCGCATAAAAATTCCCGTCACAAAGAGCATCATGTCCCTGATAAAAGCGGCAAGGGGAGACGCTCCTGGTACCCTGTCCTCACTAGGAGACCTTCCCTTCGATGTAACAAAACTGTCAATCTTTGGAGCGCGCAGCGACTAGTCGCTGACCCTTGGCGCTACTATCAAATAAATTCGATGATATCGGAATAAAATGTCTAAATAATGTGCAAAGCGCTTGTGTAAAGCATCTGCCTCTGTGTGTTTTCTATTTATCTATTTCCTTTTTCGACTTTAATATATTTAATACAATATTGTTTTTCTATTGCTTGTTCAATTTTTTTATTTTTTTATTCACAACACGTAATCTGTTGATTTGCGTGAATCTTTCGATTGCTCTATGTGGTTCCATTCATAATCAGTATTCTATCAATACTGGTTTTAGGCCAACTTTAATTTGAATCGTAGCGCCACCTATACTCTATATTGCAGCCGCCATCTTTGCTGAGGGAGAGGGAGCGGTCCATGCCATCAAATGGGCCGTCCAGCGGTTCCGCTATATGACGCTGGAAACAATGCCGCACGTACGGATCTGGCCGGGGGGCGATGGGCAACCATCGTCCCTACCGGGACCGATATTCCCTCCGGCCAAGACCGGGATATGCCGTGGATGTAAAAAACTACACTACGCTACAGGACACGATCTTATTGGCTGCCTCAAAAAGAGGTGGGTGATTTCAACAGGTTATGATTCCTTCGGATTTGCAAAGATTCGATGGAGTTCACGATGGCCTGGACTGAAATCACCCGTCGGCAATATGCCCGGCGAACGGCTCGCTATGCAAGTGACATGACGGATCGGGAATGGGAACTGGTTGCGCCTTTTTTGCCGATGCCCCGCCGCTTGGGTCGACCTCGCACCACTGATTTGCGCGAGGTCGTAAATGCTCTGCTTTACATCGCCACCACCGGTTGCCAGTGGCGGATGCTGCCGAAGGATTTTCCGCCCTGTTCAACGGTCCAGCGCTATTTTTATGAATGGCGGGCACTGGGACTTTGGACACGCATCAACCATCATCTCGTGATGGAGGCACGCGAGTTGGAGGGCAGAGAGGCAAGTCCGACGGCTGGTGTGATCGATAGTCAGAGCGTGAAAACTACGGAAAGCGGTGGCATACGAGGCTATGATGCAGGTAAGAAGACGAAAGGGAGAAAGCGCCATATCATCGTCGATACGCTTGGCCTGATGGTCGGTCTCATGGTGCACAGCGCCGACATCCAGGATCGCGATGGTGCTCCTGATCTTCTGAAATCCATCCGCCACAGGTGGCCATGGTTGCTGCATGTCTTCGCTGATGGCGGCTATGCAGGCGATAAGTTGAAGCGGCGATTGAAGAAGATCGGACGCTGGACGGTCGAGATCATCAAGCGCTCGGACAAAGCGAAAGGCTTTGAAGTTCTGCCACGACGCTGGGTCGTCGAGCGGACCTTCGCGTGGCTTGGCAGATGCCGCAGGCTAGCAAAGGACGTCGAAAAATCCATCGCCTCCTCAGAGGCATGGATTATGATCGCCCACATTCGCCTGATAACCCGGCGGCTCGCAAGGTATCGATATCATTGAAGCCTTTTCGAGTCCGACTCTTAGCGCTCGGTACGGAGGCTTTGCGGAATATATAAAGAGAAGCGGGCGTCCGCTGGGCCTTGTGACCCAAAATTTTACACGGGGAGCAATTTCACTCAAAACTCAATTGTATAAAATCGTGCCACATAAATTCAATCATCCTCTACCGACGCGCTATTTAAATACAAACTTTTTTATATATAATAGATGGATATAATCCATTCATCTAAAAGGTTATTGATACATATCATATATTGCTATATATAGCGCTCTTAAGCAATATAGAAGTTTTTCCATCTCAAAAAGCAGAATACTGAATTAGGATGTGAAATCCGGATTCATGTAATTTGAGCCATCTCTCCTTACAGGAGCGTCCCGACCGCAATCACCGGATATAAGGTGTAACGTGCATCAGTCCTGTGAAGCCATCCATCCATTGTGCCCTGAGCAAGGATAAATTTGTTGCTAGGAAACAAAGCTACATAATGCGTCCACCCATTGTCGGCGGCAAGGCCAGATGAAACCACCTGCGAGGGACTATAAGAGCAGAACCACCTGGTCACGCCATTTGGAAGAATAATTGTCCTGGCGAGAAGTTCTTCAAGAAGGGATTGACCTCCGTAAACAAAGACGTGCGCGCGAGCTGTGAGTATGAGTTCGGGACCTACACAAGGTTCGGTTCCACGCTCGGCTTTGAACGCATTAGCAGCTGCCTCAAGGTCGTGGTACTGTACGGGAATATTTCGGAAGTCGTGCATTTCGCAGACAGTGCAGTTAGCGCAAATGGTAAACTCCACCGTATCTATAAATAGTACGTTGGCCATTCCGATCGAGGTTATGCTCCACAAAAAATTGTATAAAGTACAGCGGTTCGATTAGTTTGCACCAATTTCGCCATGTATTTTCTTCACATAGTCTTTTGTCGGTGTCAGCTTGAGACGTTTGACGGGTCTATTTGCTACCTACCTATCACATCATCGCTTTACCACGACTTTAGGCGAGTTTTAAACCCATTCATTACTTCGCCGTTTACTTTGACAGATTCCAACAAATCATGTTTGATCTTCAC
The DNA here is from genome assembly GCF_003240565.2 of Rhizobium tumorigenes. Classification (NCBI taxonomy): domain Bacteria; kingdom Pseudomonadati; phylum Pseudomonadota; class Alphaproteobacteria; order Hyphomicrobiales; family Rhizobiaceae; genus Arminella; species Arminella tumorigenes. Next base: position 257,896 of record NZ_CP117257.1, on the reverse strand, counting down.
GTGAAATTATGAATATGTCAAGGATAAATTGCCCCCTCATCTTTACGACTTATTGCCCAGAGGTGCCACTTACGTCGAACCTTAGCTTCAGTAGACACCGCACCGACTTACCTGATCATGCAAAATGCATCTGCAAGCAACGAAAACGGAGTATTTCTATAGGTTTCCGTCACCGCCCCGTTCCGTGGTGACGTATTGTAAACGTGCATGGTTTACATCAGAATATATCCTGCCATGCCTCACTGCCTTGGCGACACGTTCCATTGCTGCTCAGTAAGCATCCGAGGAAGGCCGCGGGATAGGGCCTCGCGCGCGTATCGGAGCCGGGCTAGTCTGATCGGATTGCGCCGGTTTTTATGAGCCGGCTGCGTCCTTAGAGTCTTCTCTGATTGGGATCGTTGAAGTCAAGCTGCTCCCGATCTAAATTTCGGATCATACCGCCCCGCGGGTCACTCGCTTCTCTTCGCGGTCGGCGCGTGGCCGCCGCATGATGGGGTCAGGAAGGCAAGGTGTCCCAATCTGTTTCACGACCTTGGGGTTTTCGCCCTCAGGTTCGAGACTCTAAACGAGATCACCTTGCCCATCGTCCCCACGGGAACGATCCGATTTGCCTTTCAAGCAGAACTTGCTGTTTGTGCCTTTTCCCTCCGGTTGTTCATCATCAGGCTGCTGCGAGGTCGGCCTGCTTTCCGAAACGGAATGCGGAACCGTCGCACCACATGCGATGCAGGATCACCGCAAGTTTTCGGGCGACTGCGACGCGTGCCCGCGCCATGCCGCGGCGCTTGGCAATGCTCATGCCCCAGGCCCTGAGGCTCGACCATTTTTTCGACCGCACCAGCAGCGAATGAGCTGCTTCATAAAGCGCGGTTCGAGCGATTTCGTCACCACATCGGCTGATCCGACCCTGGATGTCGGTCTCGCCGGATTGATAGCGCGACGGCGTCAGGCCGAGATTGGCACCGACATCGCGCGACCGACGGAACCGGTCTGGGCGATCGATGGTGGCACGGAAGGCCAACGCGGTGATCGGTCCTACGCCGGGCACACTCATCAGCCGACGGCATGTCATCTCACCTTTGGCAACGTCGAGCACCTGTTTCGTCAGTTGGGCGAACTGTTCCAGCATCGTGGCAAGCACGGCCAATAGCGGCTCGACCAGCGCCATCACCAGCGGATCGCTGTTCGCTATCTGGCGCGCCTTTCCTGCAAAGTCTGCCCGACTTGGCGTCCCAAGCTTGATGCCGCCCTCCCGCAGAATGGCGCGCACCACATTCTCGATCGAGCGCATCTCGTTCATCACCGTCCGGCGTGCGACCAGAAGCGAGCGCCACAGCCGGCATTGGCGGCTCTTGACATGCACCTGCTGGAACCAACCGGGGCGCATGATCTGTGCCAAGGCGCGTGCATCATTGCGATCGGTCTTGTTGGGCATCGTCGTCATTGCCGCATTGGCCTGGCGCGTCTCGATGCAAATCGCTGCCAATCCCGCGCCCCGCAACCCGTCATGCAGCCAGGCCGTCAGCGAGCACGCTTCAAGGCCAATGCGCTCCATTGGCAGACCAATATCCTCAAGTGCTGCGATCAACGCCTGCGGCTCACTCGCCGCCCGCGTCTCCTTCACGATCCGGCCGGTCTCGTCGACGATACAGATCGATGTTTCTTCCAAAGACACGTCCATTCCAGCATAGTACATCATGGCTGCTTCCTTTCGATGCTTGTGGCCGATCAACACGGACCACGTTCTAACATCCTCAAGGGGAGCAGCCACACCCGCGGCGCAGACCCCAATCACCCCATCTGTTCAAGAAAGCGGGTATCGAGCGAGCCTTCTTGTCATGAGCTTGATCATTGCTGTTTGGATGAAGGCTAGGCTTGTGGCCGGGAAACGCTCGAAATCCTTTGCCATTCGGCGGTTTATGCCGAGCCAAGCCAGCTTTCGTTCGACAATCCATCGCTTCGGTAGCACCTGGAAACCGGCCTGGTTTCGTTTGATAATCTCCATCGGTCGCGGGCTGGCCTCTTCTACCGTTGTGCCCTGATAGCCGCCGTCGCCACAGATTTTCTCGATAAAGGGAAAACGGTTGGCGAGCCTGTCGAAAACAAGTGCTGCTCCATCACGATCCTGAATTCCTGCCGAGTGGACCTCGGCTTTCAGAAGCATGCCAAGAGTGTCGACCAGAATGTGCCGCTTGCGGCCCTTGATCTGTAGAGTCGAGGACGGGCGCGGTGGCGAAGCCCCGTTTCCCGTCCCCGCTCATCAAACCGGACGTGCGGATTTCCCGCATCCGGCTTTCCGACTGGCTTCATCGTAAGGCCCACGGCGACGACCGCCCGCGCTCGCGTCGAAGGCTCAGAACGGCCAGTTCCCCGTAGACATGCTCACGGGAAAACCGGTCCGTCCCACGCCCTTGCACTTTGTGTCGTTGTCGGAGGAAGTGCCGCGTCCGATCATAGACATGCTGATCGACGGCCTCGTATGCGGACGCCAGAGCGCCGTAGGAAAAGTAGGCCGACCATCCGCGCAAGACGCGGTTCAATCGTGCCCTGACCTCATCCCATGCACCCTTGTTACCCGGCACCAACAGTTCGCCAACCTTCAGTTTGACCCTCTGCACACTCTTCTTGGACGGGCTTGCTCCCAGATACCAGCGCCCTCCGTTGGGCAGGTGGCGCGGTCCCAGGGTGTACCCAAGGAAGTCAAAGCTTTCGCGCCGGGCATCCTTCACCGAGGTCTTCGCCTCGTTGAGCGTCAGCCCCAGATTCGTCATCACCGCCTTCGTCCACGCCAGCGCCTCATCCGCGCGACCGCGGCTGAGGATGGCCCCGGCGCGCACGACGAGAGACGTCAGCGAGTTCGAAGAACTTTCGGCGCGCATGGGCGAAGCAGAAGGCTGGTGTCACCGGCATCTGTTTCTTTGTCCGGTCGAACAGTGGATTGAAGCCGTTGTAACAGTCGGCCTGAAGTATCCCGCCAAACTCAGCCAGATGTGTTTGCGGGTGCTCGCCGCGTCGGTTGCTGGTGGCATAAAACACCGCAGCAGGCGGCGCAGGACCAGCAAAAGGTTTGTCGTCCCGAACATAGGTCCAGATCCGCCCTGTCGTGCATTGCCCCTTGGCGAGGATTGGGATCGTCGGGCGAGTAGGCCGGAGGAATTTCACCTCCAGCCTCTCTCAGAACCGGGCGTGAGGCTCTCACCTCACCCGGCTCCCATCAAGCGAGCTCCATGCCATTACCAAGTTGCCAGTGTACGAACAGCTTCCGGTTTTCACGCGCAATCTTTGCAACAAAGAGACGCGCTTGCCCCAGGCGTTTGCGAAAGCGCTTATATTTCCGTTTAAACCAAACATAGAGCGTTTCGTTGATGTATCTCGCCATCGGATAAAGTGCCGAGCGCGAGTATTGCCCATAGTATGCGATCCATCCCCGAACGATCGGGTTTATCTCGCGGGCAATGTCATCCAACGTCACCTCTGTTCGTTTGCGGGGTTTCAGGTTTCGAATCCTCTCCCGCATCGAATTCAGCGATGATATGCTGACGGCCGGGGTAAATCCGCAGAATGTTTTCTGCGTAACTGGACCCCGGACGGATCGCGGACGAAAGCAATACCCGAGAAAGTCGAACTTGACGGTCTCGTGCCTACCCCTCCGTCGATCATCTTTGCAGTAGACGATTTTCGTTTTCGCGGGATGCATTTCCAAGCGACATTCCAAAAGACGAGCTGCAAGCGCTTCTCTGACGATCCGCGCTTCACTCTCGCTCGCAATGCACCAGTCCATCATCCGCGTAACGACACCATGGCAGGTCAGGGAACTGTCTGCCCATCCACACGTCGAATGCATAATGCAGGAAGAGGTTGGCAAGTATCGGGCTAACGACACCGCCTTGTGGCGTGCCGCAGTTTCGCTCGACGGTTGCCCCATCCTCCTTCCGCATTGGTGCTGTCAGCCATCTTTCGATGTAGAGCAGCGCCCAGGCACACGTTATGTGTTTGCGTACAGCCCGTAGCAGAAGGTCGTGGTCGATATTGTCAAACAGTCCTTTGATATCGAATTCCAGGACCCAATCATATTTCCAGCACCGCTTGCGCGTAACGCCGATGGCATCCAGCGCCGACTTTTCGGGCCGATAGCCATAGGAATCTGCCAGAAAGATTGCATCTAGATCCGGCTCAATCATCTGCTTGACCACACTTTGGGCCACGCGATCTGCCACTGTTGGCACCCCGAGGATCCGCTGGCCTCCACTCTTCTTAGGAATGGAAACGGCGCGAACTGGCGGAGGAAAGTAAGTGCCTGAGCTCATCCTGTTCCAGATCTTATAGAGATTCCCCTTCAGATCGGCCTCGAACTGCTCAATCGTTACTCCATCCACACCAGCTGCGCCTCCGTTGGATCGCACCTGAAGATAAGCTTCGTACACCTTCTGCTTACTGATATTGAACGGTTTGCCTTGCGTATCCATCAACGTCCTCCTGTTGCCAGTTGTGTTGATGATACGCCCACCTGATCCGACCTCTTCGCTCCAGCTCCATTACGAGCCTTCATCGCTACTACAGATCGGTCCGTCCCAGTGCTCCGCATCGGTACTCTCGCCTCACGGTTTTCTCCGCTTGTGCTTCTCCCTTTGCATCGGAGCGACTGGTTCCTGCAGTTCCGCGACAATGCCTGCATCCGCTTCACGCCCCCTCAACGCCGGTCGCCGCTTGCCCGGTCACCAGGCATCTGACAAGCTGATCCCAAAGAGACGACACACCTCTGGTTTTGACGACAGGTTCCACGTTACGACGCTTCATCGGAAGGTTCATTTTCATTCGTCTCTCGGATGCGTACCGGCCCAGGGGTTGCCCTGGACTTACCTCCAACGCTCACGACCACGTCTCTTAACGCAGCCGCTTGGAGTGGTTTGAGCCCAGCTGCGCTGTCGAGATTGTTACCGCCCCACCTTCCACGTTTGGCCAAATGAACCGCCCTCGTTCCAGCCGCCGGGTAAACAGGCAGGCGCCCAATCCGTCATGCCAGATGATCTTGATCACGTCAGAACGACGACCCCTAAAGCAGAAAAGGTGACCACTCAGCGGGTCATGCTTCAAGATTTCCTGCACTTGAAGGGCCAAAGATGGAAAGCCGCGCCGCATGTCCGTATAGCCAGTCGCCAGCCAAACCTTCACGGTTGTGCCCATCGGAAACGGGTTCATAGTTAAAGTGTCTCCAAGCCGCGGATGATCCGCAACAACGCTTTCACATCGACCGTCTGATCAACGACGACGCGCCGACCGTTTGCGATCACCACCTCCATACGGCTGCTATTCGGCATCCGGCATTCTGTGGGAGCTATCTGCGCAGCATCTTCACCTGGACACCTCGATTTACCGGTCGCAGTTGGCAAGATGGTGCCGTGGATGTATTTCCGCGATGAACTCGCGCGGATGATCGCCCATTTTTTGTGATGATTGCCGCATCTGCGGCATGCATTTCGGCCTTCCGGCCAGCTGCGCGTTATGCGGTCCGTGGTTTTCCAGTCAGCCAGACATAGCGAAGCATGTTGTAGGTGATATTGGCCATGCCGATCTTCACCCTCGCTCGGCTGATTCCGATGGTGCGCACGAAGAGCTTCATCTTGTCCTTCTGCCGCGCAAAGACATGTTCGATGGCGGAGCGGACCTTCGAACGACGGCCGTTGGCGCGCGACATCGCCTCCGGCATGGGTTTGCCCTTTGGCTTCTTCTGATGGATGTCGGACTTTAGGCCATTGTCCTGCAACCATTCCTCGTTGGTCTTGGAGCGATAGGCCGTATCGGCCCAGACCGTCGACGCGGTATTGTCTTTGGTCACTACGTTTCGAAGCTGGGCTCCGTCATGGGCGCTCGCACTCGTCACCGTCCATCCCCGGATAAAGCCATGGGCTCGGTCGATGCCTGCATGGTTTTTGTAACCAAACATTGGAATGGCAATATCGTGCTGGTCAGTCGTCGTCGACGTCGGCGTCTCCGTTGGCCGTTTCGCCTTGGAATACTTCACTGTCCATCGCGCGTCGCGGTCCTTCTGGGCCAGCCTGGCGGGTTTATCCTTCCAGTCCTCAGGGATTTCGCCGGCCTTGATCGCGTCTTTCTCGTCCTGGCTGTTATGTTGCTTGGGAGCCTGGATGATCGTGGCGTCAACGATCTGCCCGCCTTTGGCCAGATATCCGGAACGTGAGAGATGCTTGTCGAAACGGGCAAACAGATTATCAATGGCACCTGCACGCACCAAACTCTCTCGGAACAGCCAGATCGTCTTGGCATCCGGCACCTTCTGCGAAAGGGAAAGGCCAAGGAAACGCATAAACGACAGCCGGTCCTGGATAACAAACTCCGCTTGGTCGTCGGAGAGATTATAAAGCGCTTGCAGCACCAGGATTTTAAACATCAGAACCGACGGAAATGGTGGACGTCCACCCTTCGATCCGTCGGACCGCTTCAGCGCCTTCGCTAAAGGTTTTTCAAATATCGCCCATGGAATGATGCTGTTGAGCTTCTCCAGCGGATCGCCGACGGCACTCAGCCGTTCGTAACGATCATCCAAATCCCAAAAGCCCGGTTGCCCACGCATCATCCGCTCCCAGAAAATCACACTGGCCGGATTGAATCATGAAACGCGGAAAATGGGGAGGTTTTTAGAGGTGTCCACCTGGCACGGTGCGTTCCGGAACGACCAGGGCTGGAACAAACCCTTCCGATGAACCATTGCCAAGTCTTCCTTCCCGCGCCGCCTTGCGCCAGCTATTCAACTGAAAGCGGGTGATCCCATGGCGCTGGGCTGTAACCGTCACCTGCCGGGGAGCAGAGAGGCTCTCTGCTACAATCGCAAGCTTGGCTTCGTCACTGAATCGGCGGCGCCGACCGCTGTCCACAATCTCAAGGCGGCTCACCTGTTTACGGTCTCTGATAATGTCCATGGCTACAACACCGGCTATATTGACGTCGATATAGCCAGTGCTCTTCCATATTCCTCACCCGTACAAGACGGCCTTCGTATGCATTCGCCGAGGACCGCAGGTTCAGCTTTTCTTTCGCGATCGGCGCTTCCATTTTGCAGCTAAGGCCTCGACGTTTTTGCGGAGATTGGCGGCGTCGACATCGCCAGGATCGTAGTGCGCATCGCCCCACCATTCCACTAGTTCGTGGTGACGCTCATGGTTGGTGTCCGCAATGGCCTCGCGGAACTCTTCATAACCCCACGGACCGCCGACATCCTCCGGTGGACATCGTCCGACAACGTCAAGCAGGAAGGGATCGTCGAAGCCGGCGGTCGCCGGTAAAACCTTTTCGATTTTCACGGTGTGCGTCCAGCCGTCGCCGAAGTCATAGAGATACTTGAATGATTTCGCGCCGATATCTTCGATGGCAGCAAGAAGCGTTTCTTTGCGTGCATCGATGGGACCATCAAAGCCGCCATCAGGCACGCCGAACCCGATGTCACGGATCCTGAACTCATACAGATGGCTGTTGGTCCAGCCGAAAGCCTCTTGAAGAACCTCATGAAGCCGGTCAAGCCGAATGCGGAATGGGACGACAACGCGCCGCATCACCAAGGGATCAACGTCATCGAGCGTGATCTTTAAGCGAACGAGAGGACCTGCCATCAGGCCGCCTGCCTCAGTGGCGATGTTGTGGTTTCCCGCCAATTCCAGGGGAGAAGCTCATCAAGACGGCTGACTGGATGGTCGGCGATGCGGGCAAGGACATCGGCAAGCCAGGCCTGTGGGTCAATGCGATTCATTTTCGCGGTGACGATCAGGCTGTACATGGCCGCCGCCCGCTGGCCCCCTCGATCGGAACCGGCAAATAGCCAGGCTTTCCGACCGAGCGCCACACCGCGCAGAGATCGCTCCGCACAATTGTTCGACAGGCAAATGCGCCCGTCGTCGAGGAAACGAATGAAGGATTCCCAGCGGTTCAGCATGTAGTCAAACGCCTTTGCCAAGTCATTGTCGCGCGACAACCTGGCGCGGTGTTCGCGTATCCATATCTCCATGTCGTCGATCAGCGGTTTTGACAACTGCTGGCGGATTACTTTTCTCTCATCGGCCGTACGGCCATTGATATGGCGCTCGATTTCGAACAGTGCGTCGATCCGCTGCACCATGTTCAAGGCGACCGGCGAGATGACGGCGGCATTTTTACCCTGCGCTTTTCGGCGCGCGTTGGCCTCCAAATCGGCTTGCGCAAAGAATGGTCGCCTCGCATGCGCCCAACACGCTGCCTCATGAATCGGGCCCGGACTTCGATCAGGAAGATAGAGCTGGCCATAGCCCGTATAGGCATCCGCCTGAAGGATGCCGCTATAATTGGCCAGATGCGCCTGTGGATGTTCGCCGGCCCGGTCCCGGGAATAATAGAACATCGCCGACGGAGGCGCCGTTCCGCCAAACGGAGCATCGTCCTTGACGTAGCTCCATATCCGACCGGTGACGGTCTTGCCGAGAGCGAGAACCGGCACGGTCGTGTCATCACCGTGGATCCGTTCAGACGCGAACGTATGGCTTTCAATCCGCCTCACAAGCGGGTCAAGGACTTGGCAGCACGCGCCAATCGCGTCTGCTGCTGTCGACAGACTGACTGGCACACCTTCCAGGGCAAAACGTTCGACCTGGCGATTGAGGGGAATGTGCTGGCCGAACTTGTCGCAGAGCAAAGGCTCGGACCCGCCCATCCTCTCGGTATGACATGGAAGGGTGCAGGTGCCTGGCTGATCTTCTCGCAGTCACGGCAGGTGAACTTTTCCCGCACCGTCTGAATGACCTTCCAGCTACGCGGTACGCTCTCCATCGTTTCGGTGATGTCTTCGCCGAGCTTGCGAAGCCGTTCACCGCCACAGCAGCTGCAGGCAACCGGACCAGGCACCACGACACGCTCACGCGGAAGATGTTCCGGGAAAGGCTTCTTGACGGGCCGCTTGCGCGTAAAGCCGGTGACCGCAATCGCAGCAGCTGCAGCAACGGCCATTTCGGCGGCAAGCTCATCTTCAGTCGCCGCCGCTTCGGCGTCCTCAAGCATCAGCTCCATCTGCGCGATCAGCCGCGCTGTCCGTTCCGACTTCTGACCGCGCAGTTCCCGTTGCAGCTTTTCGATATAGACTTTCTGGCGAAGAATGATGGCCTGATCGTCGGCCTCCTTGGCCTTGGCAACAGCCAATTCGGCCAAAGCAGTAGCCCGTTCCGACCGCGCAATCGCTAGCTCTGCTTCCAGGGCTGCAGCATGATCACGGTGATTTCCCGAGCCGGTTTCCATGCTCGAAGTGAATCACAAAACCACTGATTTGTATAGCTTTTCTTGGTGCTGCCGCACGCAATCCCGCCAAAAAAACGCTATCCCGCGCTCGTCGGGCGCCATGTCTGCTGCGGGTTTCGCCAGTCAATTCCCTCAAGCAGATAGGACATCTGGCCAGCCGTCAGCGCAATCGCTCCACCCTCCGTCGCCGGCCAAATGAAACGGCCGCGCTCAAGCCGCTTTGCGTATAGCGAAAGGCCAATTCCGTCATGCCAAAGAGCCTTGATCAGCCGGCCACTTTTCCCCCGGAAGACAAAAACGTCCCCCTTGAACGGATCACGGCCCAGACCTTCCTGCACGATCAGAGCAAGACCCTGCATCCCTTTGCGCATATCGCAATGGCCGCTCGCAATCCAAACACGCACGCTCGAACTGATCGGGATCATTTGAGCGCTCGCATTACTGCTGCGGCAAGATCACAAGGTGCCCCGGACGAAATCCTCACCTTGGTACCGTTCGCAAAGTCCACAGCGATCGTCGCCGCAACGACATCGCCACCGCCCGCGGCACCCACGACCGTCGCGGGCACGAAGGCAGGACCATCCGTCACCGCAGCCGACAGCGCCTGGCGGCGCCACGTGTAGAGCAGCCCCGTCGAAACATCAAAACGACGCGCTACCTCCGACACATTTGCACCCGGCGCGAATGCTGCCTCCAGAATTTCCAGCCGATCAGCCGGTGACCAACGACGACGCCGTTCTTGACCCGTCAGCAAAATGGCCTGTGCCATAGTTCCTCATTGCGCTCTTAATTCCACTCTCAAGAGCGCAAAATCACGATATCGCAAAAAATTCGCAAGGCGGTCCACGCCGTAGGGATACCGGCCTTCCTCGGATGCGTACGATTGAGCGGCTGGTGCTGGGCGAACTTCTCAAACAGGATCATCGCCGCGAACAAGCGCCCAACCATCTCATCGAGCGTCACATCCTTACGGTCATCGATCAACGCGATAACGAATTCCTCGTGGGCATCAACGGCCGATGGTCGTCGCCAGCCTTGTGGCCGAGGCCTTAACTCGCCCTGTCGCGCTCTCGCGATCCAGCGGATCGCGGTCGAAATTCCAACGCCGAAACGAGCCGCAGCCTGTCGGGCCGACATGCCCGACGCCGACGCTTTCAATACTCGTATTCGCAGATCATCGCTCAAGGCCTGTCCCATCATCCACCTCTCCGTTGCGGATGTTGAATCAGCTTAGGCCGGCGACGTCACATCACAATCGATTCATTGATCACAGCATGTGCTCTAATTCTTCAAGCCTTACTTATAGCTTATCACTTTCTCGAGACCCGTGGCAGCTTCCAAGAGGTATCGATCTTTCCCACATGCAGCATCAAAGCTTAACCCTACTGGGAGAGCGCCTTTAGGAGCAACCGGGATAGTAATCGACGGAAGCGCCGCGTTACTGGCGAGGTCGGTGTTTCTGATGCACTCAGCAAAGATGTCTGGGTGCGCGGCCTCAGAAACAAGCGGTACCGCTTGGGGGACCGTCGGATAAGCTAGCAGATCAATATCGCCCAAGTCAAAAAGCGCATTAATTTTCCGCCGCAATCGTCCGACATTGGAAATTGCCTCAGCATAATTCGCGGGCGTAATTAGCCCACCACCCAAGTGCGCATGAATTATACCGCGAACGTTCTCGTCGCGAATATCCTCGAAAACCTCAGAAATTTTTTCTTCCCAACCTAGCGAGACTAATGTCCTTGGGAAGTCCAAGAAGAATTCGTAGAGCGGGACCGTAAAGGTGATCGTCCGGCTCAGTTCAAGTATCGAGGTATCGTCTACCTCCACGCATTGATGTTCGACAGACTTTAAGCTATCAATTGCTGCACGGCAAACCGACTTGACGTCGGCGTCGAGCCCGGTCCATAGTGAAGACGGCAGGCCTATTCGCAAAGGCGACTTATCAGGAGCCGTCATCGGTTCGTCCGATGAGAGATGGCTATAGACAAAAAGGGCATCTGCCGCACTTCGAGTCAGCAAACCGGGCGAATCTTTGGTTCTCGATACCGGAATGATGCCGGACGATGACCATCTCCCGCTTGTGGGCCTGAAACCGGTGATGCCGCAAAAAGATGCAGGTATCCTTACCGAACCACCAGTATCGGTACCAACTGCCAACAACACAATTCCTGCAGCCACAGCGGCGGCACCCCCACCACTGCTACCTCCAGCGCAATAGCCAGGCGCTGCCGGGTTTCCTACGGTTCCCCATTGGGCATTTACCGACGTGATACCAAAACTCAGCTCGTGCATGTTGTTCTTGCCGGAGACCACCGCTCCCAAGGCTTTCAGCTGCCTGACAATTTCAGCATCACGCGGAGCGATGCAGGCCGCCATTGCTGACGTCCCGACGGTGACCGGTTGCCCTTCAACACAGATGTTATCTTTGAAAGAGACCGGTATCCCAAAAAGTGGAGCGTCCACACAGGCCGCATCCGGCTTGGTAAAAGATTGCTCAATGCCACGTTCTTGGATGAAACAATTGAGCTGACTGTGTCGCAGCATCGCTGCTAATGTCGATTCTCTGATTTCCAACACCGAAGTTTCCCTGGCGTGTATTTGATGGCAAATCTTCTCGATATTAGACGTTGCAAACATTTAAGTAGCCTTATTTAAAGGAAGATAAATCTACCGGTTCTCAATATCGATAAGCGGAATCCATCTCATCAATAGGGTTCCCCTGTAAGAGTTGGCCGCCACAGCTGCGTATGACAGCACACGCGGCATTCAAGCCCGTTTGTACTGCGCCCTCAACCCAGCCGCCGGTAAAGGAGCATCCACATCCTGCTAGATAAAGGCCCGTGTCTTCTTCCGGTCTTTTTGCGGTAGCAAATTGGAAAAATAGCCGCTGTGAAAAGATGTCTTCCCCAGGATAATTGAGCTTAAAAGCACCTACTGCATAGGGATCCATTAGCCAATCGTGCTGCAGGACGTGACGTTCATAGTCACCTTTCGCCGGAACTAAATGGCGGGCGAAATCACCGCAAACTGTGGCCAGATCGTCGACTAGACGCTGGCACCTTTCTTTTTTGTCCAGGATGGAAAGCATTTTGTTTGCATCATCTTCCCATGTGTAGCTTAACAGGACCACGCCCTTACCATCAGGTTTATCTGGCTGATAGTCTAAGCAGTAGACCCCCCTAGCAAGGCCGTCAGACAGGATAGTTGTCGGCAAGCCCTCTTTTAACCAGAACTTGTTTTCCGTAAGCATAAACAGCTTGGAAGATCCGGTAAGGTGGGTCCGTCTGACCGCTCGCAAAACCTCATTGTTAAGAAATGTTTCATCCGTCGTAAGACGATGGGCCAGTTCCATGGTCCGATTGCTTGTGGTGACGATGACGCGGTCAAAGGGCTCGACCTGCCCTCCTGAGCATGTCACAAGTATCTGGCCACCCTGTTTGGAAATACCGCTGACATGACCGTTGCGCACACGCTGCCGCAAACTCAGACCGTGAAATTCCTGTTCAGCAAACCGTTTCACTAAAAGGGAAATCCCTCCAATAATCATGCGCTGGTCGTCCTCGTACCCGTTGATCACCAGACGCAGTATCTCGGTAAAGGCGGCTTGGTACACAGGTAAAAAGCCTCCAGATCCAATCCCCAGAGATCCGAAAAGCTCAAAGTCTTCTGGCCTTTTCCAGGGAACGCGCCCTGGCGGCCGCGGTCCGGTAAAGATGGTGACCAAGGCTGAATAAAAGGAGGCGTCGCGAAACGAATCCAGCCAAGCCTGCCAAGCCTCACGAGCCTCGTCAAAGCGGCGCGACCGAAGCAACTTTGTGATTTTAGCCGGCGCAAGCAGTTGAATACCTTCGTGCACGTAACCGTCGTTTATCAAAGCTTGCCATCCTTGATCAACGCGCCTGAACAAAGGCGGCGGAGGCCCGCCAGCCTGCCATAGGTAACGCTCACCTCGGTAATGTATCTCAGTATCCACGATGCCCGGATCGGGAAATGAAGCTGCGGTATCTATCCTGAATTTGTCCAGATAATAAAACAGACAGGTCGCGCTGGAAGGAAAGCGCATAGCACCCATCTCGGCAATGAGATTCGGTTCGAGCGGGTCGAAGATTTGTGACCAAGCCCTTCCACCCATGCGATCTCGCGCCTCAAACAGCACGAGATCTGTTACCCCGGCCCGCAAAAGTTCAGTCGCCGCCACCAAGCCACTGATGCCAGCGCCCACAATGCCGACTCGGGGACGGCGGCTGTTTTGGGCAACGCTCCCAATACGACCTTCAAAATCCCTCAATCGCAAAAACGATCCATAATCATAAAGAAGATCGATACTCGGTAATGAAGCTACTGGGATGGTACTGTTCAGCATATTGCTCTCCGATGATGACAATGTTTTCTCGAAAGCCAGTTTCGCCTCGGAATGCCTGCCCCTTAAATCGGTACGCCGCGGTTACAGCTTAAAGGTGGCTGCTCATACGGCGTCACAATCAGCGACGTATTTCCAGGAAGAAGCTTGCCCCCTTGCCTACTTAGCGATAGCGGATCTCGCTAACCGAAGTTGCCACAGCGCATGTATTGATCAGTCGCAATCGTAAGAGTAGACGTATTCGAACTAGAAAATACAGTATATGTGGAATTAAATATAGCAATTTGTCTCTCAGACACCATCTCAGAGGGCGTACTGGGTTGCAATACGAATAAAAATATTGATATTTATGCATCATTAATATAAGCTTATTGATTTTTATCCTTAATTCAAGAGATTTCCTTTTACAATTTTGTTTCATTTGACATCGGTTCGCCTGCCTGTCGGTCGAAGCGATCGGCAAGGCAGGCAGGCGAACCGATGTCAGAGTCGGACTCGAAAAGTCGTCTATGATCTCGATACCTTGCAAGTGTCTGGGTTATCAGGCGACTGCGGGCAATCAGAATCCATACCTCTGGGGAGGCGCACGGATGCGACATATCAATATATCCTGCCAGTAGAAGCAATTGCTGGAGCCCGATGATAGGATCGATTTTTTCTGATTGGCTGCCTCAAAAAGAGGTGGGTGATTTCAACAGGTTATGATTCCTTCGGATTTGCAAAGATTCGATGGAGTTCACGATGGCCTGGACTGAAATCACCCGTCGGCAATATGCCCGGCGAACGGCTCGCTATGCAAGTGACATGACGGATCGGGAATGGGAACTGGTTGCGCCTTTTTTGCCGATGCCCCGCCGCTTGGGTCGACCTCGCACCACTGATTTGCGCGAGGTCGTAAATGCTCTGCTTTACATCGCCACCACCGGTTGCCAGTGGCGGATGCTGCCGAAGGATTTTCCGCCCTGTTCAACGGTCCAGCGCTATTTTTATGAATGGCGGGCACTGGGACTTTGGACACGCATCAACCATCATCTCGTGATGGAGGCACGCGAGTTGGAGGGCAGAGAGGCAAGTCCGACGGCTGGTGTGATCGATAGTCAGAGCGTGAAAACTACGGAAAGCGGTGGCATACGAGGCTATGATGCAGGTAAGAAGACGAAAGGGAGAAAGCGCCATATCATCGTCGATACGCTTGGCCTGATGGTCGGTCTCATGGTGCACAGCGCCGACATCCAGGATCGCGATGGTGCTCCTGATCTTCTGAAATCCATCCGCCACAGGTGGCCATGGTTGCTGCATGTCTTCGCTGATGGCGGCTATGCAGGCGATAAGTTGAAGCGGCGATTGAAGAAGATCGGACGCTGGACGGTCGAGATCATCAAGCGCTCGGACAAAGCGAAAGGCTTTGAAGTTCTGCCACGACGCTGGGTCGTCGAGCGGACCTTCGCGTGGCTTGGCAGATGCCGCAGGCTAGCAAAGGACGTCGAAAAATCCATCGCCTCCTCAGAGGCATGGATTATGATCGCCCACATTCGCCTGATAACCCGGCGGCTCGCAAGGTATCGATATCATTGAAGCCTTTTCGAGTCCGACTCTGATCCAAACAGGTGCCAAATTCCATGTGCGTGTGCGTGTGCGTCTGCGTCTGCGACGATTATCACCCTGTCACGCTCATAGCGACGGTCTTTTCGCCAGCTGACTGGCCTTCGAAGTCGGGCCGCACCGCCAGGTACTCGAACAGTCGGGCAACGGCCTCTGCTCCGGGATCGACATGACCTTCCAATTGCTTTGCGTTGACATATGCAGCACGTCCCGCCTTTGCGTGGATAAGTGTTGCCGTCAGGTCAGCTCCTGCACGTGCTGCTTTAGCTGCGGGGGCGAAACCTTGTTCGAGTGCGTCGAGTGCAGGCAAGAGAGCATCGACCATTGTCCGGTCGCCAAGCCGCGCGCCACCAATCTCCTGCATCCTATAGAGGCCGGCCTTTAACAGATAGGATATTCGGCTTGAGTCCCTGCCTCGACATCACAGGTTTGATGAAGAGGCGCTGCGCTTCGAGTTGATGATAAACGTGGTCATGTGAGAACAGCCACAAGCATCAATGAAAGGAAGCGCAGCATGAAATATTTTGCAGGCCTTGACGTCTCGTTGCAAGAGACATCCGTATGTGTCGTTGATGAGACCGGTCGGATTTGCCGGGAGATGAAAGTCGTCACGCACCCGGACGATCTGGTCCTGGCGTTAAAGAACCTGGGCCGGGAATTTGTCCGCATCGGGCTGGAAGCCGGCCCGATGTCGCAGTGGCTATATAGTGGCCTGGTTGAGGCGGAGCTGCCGACAGTCTGCATCGAAACCCGTCATGCGAAAGCCTTTCTCAAAGCGCAGGTCAACAAGACGGACCGCAACGATGCTCGCGGTATTGCCCAGATGATGCGGGTGAACCTCTTTCGTCCCGTGCACGTCAAGACGGTGACCAGTCAGAAACGCCGCGCTCTTCTGACCGCACGTAAGCTGCTCCAGGAGAAGGCGCTCGCATTTGAGAACGATATTCGCGGGCTGCTGCGTAACTTCGGCCTTAAGGTGGGCATTGCCAGGGTGGGTAAATTCGAAAACCGCATTACCGAACTCTGGAGGCTATTCCCGATCTCAAGGAGATCATCGCTCCCTTGCTTGACGCCCGCCAAAAACTCCGGGAGGAGTTCTCGCGGCTGCACCGGAAGGTTCTCGACATCGCCCGGGATGATGTCACCTGCAAGCGGTTAATGACGATACCCGGAATAGGTCCAGTGATCTCACTCGCCTACATCTGCACCATCGACAGTCCCGCTCGGTTTGTGCACTCACGAGCGGTGGGACCTGCTTTGGGGCTAACACCGGTTGTCAATCAATCGGGAGAAAGCAAGAGGATCGGCCGGGTCTCATCCGCCGGCGATGCGATCATGCGCGGGCTACTTTACGAGGCGGCACAGGTCTTGCTGACACGGGTGAAGAAATGGTCCTGGCTGAAGGCTTGGGCGATGAATGTTGCCAAACGCCGCGGTCTTCGAAAGGCCATTGTCGCTCTTGCACGGAGACTTGCGGTGATCATGCATCGGATGTGGAGCGATGGCACGGAGTTCCGGTGGACCCGCGACAACGACGTGGCGAAAGCCGCATGATCGGAAACAACGGGAGACAATAAAGTTCTGCCAGCCGGTGGAAAGATGTCCTTCGCGGACGGTGGACAAGGTGAGTTCGGCCGCAGCCTTGCTTCAACTGCAGCACATCGCAGGAAGTGCGCTTAACAGATTGAACCGCCTTGTTCTTCTAATCCTATGGTGGGAGGGCCGATGGGCCGATCCCGGAGAGAAGCGTGGACCGCGAAAGACTGAACGCCACGGCAGGAAAAATAGCTCGAAGTGCTTGACCTCAACACGCCGAATAGAGAAGGATGCGGAAATAGCGCCAATTTTTCACCGATCCAGGTTATACTGCTGGAAGACGGACCGTGATGAGCTTTTTCAGCGGCCTTGTCGGCCGGTTTTGTCATAATCCGCCTGGTTCGGCGGATTCCGGGCGCGATTATGCCGTCGCCAGCAGCTTCGGCAGCCTCAGCAGATTATAAGCGGTGGCTGTCAGGGTGAACATCCAGCCGACGCGATCTTTTCCACGATGGCGGGTCTTACGCATTCCGCCGCTGGTCTTGGCCCAGCCGAACACTTCTTCGATACGCTTGCGGATACGCTGACTGACATCGTAGCCGGGATGATGGGTGGTCCTACCATCAATTGCCGAGCGTCGGTTCGTCGTGTTCTGGGCGACGTGTGGCGTCACCTTTGCGTCCCGCAAGGCAGCAACGAAATCGGCCGTATCGTAGGCTTTGTCTGCGGCCAATGTGATGCGGTGACGACCATCCATGCGGCCCACCATATCCAGAGCTGCCTCGCGCTCTGCGGTTCCACTCGCATGGGTCAGCGTGGCGTCGACAACCAGGCCGTTGCGGTTTTCCATTGTGACGTGACCCATGTGGCAAAGCTTGGCCGCCTGGCCACGGGCCTTCTTGTAAAACCTGGCATCAGGATCGGTGGTCGAGGCGTGGGTTGCGTTGCTGCGCTTCTCGCCGGGGAAATCACGCTCAGAGTTGCGGTGCGGCCTTTGGCGGCTGCTTCTCTCCGGCGCCAGAGCCGCTGTCGTCAGTGTCGCTACCATCTGCGCCGTCCTTGCGTTTGAAGCTCTTCATGCTGGCCCACGCTTCGATCAAAGTGCCGTCCACCGAGAAGTGGTCGTCTGACAGCAATGCCTTAACCCGCGGCTGGCTCAGCAACGCCGCCAGAAACTTGGCGGCGATGTCGCCAGCCAAGAGCCGCTCACGGGTCTTGGTGAATACGGTGACGTCCCAGATCGGCGCGTCCATCGATAAGCCGACGAACCAGCGGAACAGCAGATTGTAGTCCATCTGCTCCATAAGCTGACGCTCCGAGCGGATCGTGTAGAAGGCCTGCAACAACAGAGCGCGCAGCAGCTTCTCCGACGGGATCGACGGCCGGCCGATCGCTGAATACATCCCCTCGAAATCCGGGGACAGAACTTCCAGCGCCTCGTCTACGATGGCACGGATCGGCCGCAGCGGATGGTTTGCCGGAACGCGGGCTTCGCAGCTTACATAAGAAAACAGACCCGCCGTCTGGTCATCACTGCCGCGCATGTTCTGCTCCCGCCAATCAATCACCCAGGCATGGAATCACGGCAGTCCGCTTACAGCAAGGGCCTTTTTCCGCATCCTTCTCTATTCGGCGTGTTGAGGTCAAGCACTTCGAGCTATTTTTCCTGCCGTGGCGTTCAGTCTTTCGCGGTCCACGCTTCTCTCCGGGATCGGCCCATCGGCCCTCCCACCATAGGATTAGAAGAACAAGGCGGTTCAATCTGTTAAGCGCACTTCCTGCGATGTGCTGCAGTTGAAGCAAGGCTGCGGCCGAACTCACCTTGTCCACCGTCCGCGAAGGACATCTTTCCACCGGCTGGCAGAACTTTATTGTCTCCCGTTGTTTCCGATCATGCGGCTTTCGCCACGTCGTTGTCGCGGGTCCACCGGAACTCCGTGCCATCGCTCCACATCCGATGCATGATCACCGCAAGTCTCCGTGCAAGAGCGACAATGGCCTTTCGAAGACCGCGGCGTTTGGCAACATTCATCGCCCAAGCCTTCAGCCAGGACCATTTCTTCACCCGTGTCAGCAAGACCTGTGCCGCCTCGTAAAGTAGCCCGCGCATGATCGCATCGCCGGCGGATGAGACCCGGCCGATCCTCTTGCTTTCTCCCGATTGATTGACAACCGGTGTTAGCCCCAAAGCAGGTCCCACCGCTCGTGAGTGCACAAACCGAGCGGGACTGTCGATGGTGCAGATGTAGGCGAGTGAGATCACTGGACCTATTCCGGGTATCGTCATTAACCGCTTGCAGGTGACATCATCCCGGGCGATGTCGAGAACCTTCCGGTGCAGCCGCGAGAACTCCTCCCGGAGTTTTTGGCGGGCGTCAAGCAAGGGAGCGATGATCTCCTTGAGATCGGGAATAGCCTCCAGAGTTCGGTAATGCGGTTTTCGAATTTACCCACCCTGGCAATGCCCACCTTAAGGCCGAAGTTACGCAGCAGCCCGCGAATATCGTTCTCAAATGCGAGCGCCTTCTCCTGGAGCAGCTTACGTGCGGTCAGAAGAGCGCGGCGTTTCTGACTGGTCACCGTCTTGACGTGCACGGGACGAAAGAGGTTCACCCGCATCATCTGGGCAATACCGCGAGCATCGTTGCGGTCCGTCTTGTTGACCTGCGCTTTGAGAAAGGCTTTCGCATGACGGGTTTCGATGCAGACTGTCGGCAGCTCCGCCTCAACCAGGCCACTATATAGCCACTGCGACATCGGGCCGGCTTCCAGCCCGATGCGGACAAATTCCCGGCCCAGGTTCTTTAACGCCAGGACCAGATCGTCCGGGTGCGTGACGACTTTCATCTCCCGGCAAATCCGACCGGTCTCATCAACGACACATACGGATGTCTCTTGCAACGAGACGTCAAGGCCTGCAAAATATTTCATGCTGCGCTTCCTTTCATTGATGCTTGTGGCTGTTCTCACATGACCACGTTTATCATCAACTCGAAGCGCAGCGCCTCTTCATCAAACCTGTGATGTCGAGGCAGGGACTCAAGCCGAATATCCTATCTGTTAAACTGCTGTTGCCGTTTGCAAGCAAGCAAGGAGGTTGCGCCATTGATCGTATGACAGTTGAAGCGCTGACGCCGGCAGTTGTCCGCAAATTCCTGGACCATCTAGAACACGATCGCCGATGCAGCGAAGCAACCCGTAACCAACGGCTCGCGACCATTCATTCATTGGCGCGCTACATCGGCATGCGTTCGCCGGTCCACTTGGCTTGGTGTTCCGACGTAAGGGCAATACCGTTCAAGAAGACGGCAAAAGCCTCGATCGGCTACCTCGAAAAGGCCGAGATGGATGCGCTTCTCGGGCAACCCGACAGACGTACGAACCTTGGAGTGCGCGACCACACCCCGTTTTTATTCCTGTACAACAGCGGTGCACGCGCCGATGAGGCTGCCAGGTTGACGATCGGTAGTCTTCAGCTGGGCACGTCTCCTTTGACACGGTTCGGAATACACCGCATCATCACGCAATATGCCGCCGCGGCGAGCAAAATGGTGCCGTCCCTGGCCACAAAGCGCGTCAGCCCCCATACGATTAGGCACACGACAGCAGTCCACCTCCTGCGCGCGGGCGTCGACATCAACACAATCCGCGCCTGGTTGGGCCACGTCTCGTTGGATACCACCAACATTTACGCCGAGGTGGACCTGGAGATGAAGGCAAAAGCATTGGCCAAAGTTGATATCAGCGGCCTGAAGGAGCCCCCAAAGTAACAAACCCTGCCGTCACTAGGCAATACCTTAATAACTGAGGTGCGCACCTCACTGCAAGCGAATTTTGAGGTCCGCACTTCAATTCTTGCATTTTTCTCCGTTCTGAGGGAAATGTATGTGATCAAATCGTTTTAGGAGCCGGGATGCGGCCGACAGCAAAAGACCTCGCAGAGGCCGCGGGCGTCAGCCTCGCGACAGTAGATCGCGTGTTAAACGACCGCCCCAATGTCAGCAGAAAAGCCGTACGGCAGGTCAACGAAGCAATCGATCGGATCGGTTTTGTGCGAAACCCCGCAGCCGTCAGCCTCGCACGCAACAAGAGTTATAGATTCCGTTTCGTCCTGCCAAACTCAGGCGATCTGTACCTACGAGAGCTCATACAGCGCGTGGAGGAACTGAAATTAGCCCTCAAGGGCGATCTCACCGGCATCGATTACGTCCAGATTGCGACTGACGACGCACATGGCGTGGCAAAGTATCTTAGCAGAGCCGAGGAAGTCGATATTGACGGCTTGGCACTGATGGCGCCGGAGTCGCCCCAGGTCCGCGATGCGGTCGCCCGTCTCCTCAAGCGTAACATCAAGGTCATTCAGTTCCTATCCGGGGCAAGAGAAACTCGCCACAGCCGATTTTGTCGGTGTGGACAACTTTGCAGCAGGAGCCACGGCCGGAAAATTGATTGGCAGGCTTTCCTTTCACAGGCAGGGCAAGGTGATGGTTGTTGCTGAGAGGATGCAATCTCTGGACAGCATCCAGCGGCGCCACGGCTTCGACAGCGTCATAAATCAGCATTTCCCCCACCTCAGAGCCCTCCCTTCCATCGAAACCCACGCCGATGAGCGTCGCGCAAACCAGATCATCGCGCGCGTTCTTGAGAACAACAAAGACATTATCGCAGTCTACGTCCTGAGTGCGGAGGCCCGGGTGCCGCTTTCGGCGATCGCCGCACATTCAGATCTTTCTAACCTCACGGTAGTGGTCCACGAACGCACGATCTTTACTGAAGAGGCACTGCGCGACGACCGCATTGACGCTGTGATCGCGCAGGATCCGGGCCACGCCGTTCGCAGCGCAGTACGCATCATGCGAGCACGCGCCGATGCCAAGGAGCCGTTGGCGGCGCAAGAGAAGATCAGAATCGAAATTCTTTTAAAAGAAAACCTTTAAATTCTGCCTACTCGGTTCGCGATTTCCGTTAATTGAGGTGCGCACGTCAATTGCGCAGATTCAAAACTCTTCGAATTTCAAACGCGCACTGTCTTATACGCATCCTCACTGATCAAAACCCATTCGTCCATTCTCTTCGACCGATGGACATTATCCGCCATGGCTGGCTTTCGAGCTTTCGCCAAGCATCACAGCAGTGATCGACAATTTCGTCGTATGATTTGAAGACTCGGTTCGAGAGCCAGTTTTCGCGCATGAAGTGCCAGAGGTTTTCCACTGGGTTTAGCTCCGGCGATTTCGGCGGGAGTGATAGGATGGTAATGTTTTCAGGCACGACGAGATGATTGGACATGTGCCAGCCTGCCTGATCCATGATGAGGATGGCGTGCGCATCCTCGTCAACATGGCGGGCGATTTCCGCCAGGTGCTGCGTCATCGCGTGGGTGTCGCACCACGGCATGACGAGAGCTGCCGCCTTGCCAAGCTTCGGGCAGATGGCACCGAAGATATAGGCCGATCTTGTGCTTTGATCGTGCGGCGCGGAAGGCCGCGTTCCCCGCCTAGCCCGGCGGCGCGTGATCTTGTTCTTCTGCCCGATACGGGCCTCGTCTTCGAACCAAATCTCTACCCGTTTTCCTTGCGCTGCTCCGGCGGCGATTTCTGCCACTGCGGCGGGGAAACTTTTTTAAAATCCTCGATGGCTTGAGGGTCTTGCGCGTGATGTTTGGGCCTTGCAGCAAGCTTGTGATAACCCATGGCTCGGACCTCGCGGCTCAGTGTTTGCTCGCTCACAGAAACGCGGAACTCTTCCCAAAGCCATTGAGCCAAATCGCACAGACGCCAGCGAACAACGCCGTCAAGATAGGGTGTCGGCCCACGCTCGATGGCCTGCACCAAGGCCGCACGCTGCTGATCGTTCAACCTCGACTGCTGACCGGGAGCCTTGCCGTCGATCAGCCCCTGGGGACCCCGTTCGTTGAAACGCATGACCCAGTCCCGGATGATCTGGAGCGTGACATTGCCGAGCCGGGCTGCATCTGACCGCGAGCAGCCGTCGTAGATCAATGCGAGCGCCGACAAGCGTCGTACCTGGGCTGCGTCCTTCGACTGCCGCGACAGAAGACGGCTCGCATCGACGAGCGGACCGCAAAGATCAAGGCATTGTCGGCTGAAGCTGACACGGCGCGGCGCTTGCAGACCATTCCTGGCGTTGGCCCTTTGACAGCCTTGGCGATCGAAGCCTTTGCCCCGCAAATGGAGAACTTCCGGCGTGGCCGTGACTTCGCCGCATGGCTCGGCCTTGTGCCACGTCAGTTCTCGTCGGGCGGCAAACAACGACTGGGACGCATTTCCAAGTCTGGGCAGTCTGATATCCGCAGGCTGCTGATTATTGGGGCAATGACACCCCTGAACTGGCTGGGCCGGAAATCCATACCGGAAGGATCGTGGTTGGCGCGCATGCTCGCGCGAAAGCCCCGAATGTTGGTCGCGATCGCACTGGCCAACAAGATGGCGCGCACGGTCTGGGCATTGCTGACAAAACATGAGGATTATCGAGTTCCGGCACAGGCGCCAGCAACATGATGAAGGTGTTGCAGGTAACCTAATGTCGGAAAAAGGGGTGTGAGAAGGCGACGACCCGAATGGGCAAATGATCGAAAAGATCTGGATCGGGAAAACCAGCCTTGAATCATGAGCAGAAGAGCTCGGGATTCAGATTTGGACCCGACCCGCAGACCACCATACCGGCCAGCGGCTTCTGTAAACGCCGTATCTACAGGCCTCACAGAAGACCGCACTCGATCACATGACCTTCGGTTCAAAGACTTCTTGCATCACGGGCGGCAACCACAGAAGATTCACCGCGTTTTGGGAAGGCCAAAGAGTCGAGGTCAGCGAGTTGGCGTATTACAGATGAATTGATTTTTGTGATGAACGCTCAATCGTTGGGATTGCCTAATGCGATGAAAGGCGCAAAATCGACGGAATAGAACCTCTTTGCAGTGGATATGCACCGTGCGCAAGTCCGAGCTGGAAGCATCAGCGATTACATATCTGACGGACTCCATCCGCAGCAGAATTCCTGCCTATGCAGGTGGTAGATTAAATGGTCCACCGCCCTCTGGCTCAAGGACAGAAAATTTACAATCAGACGCCGGTTCGCTCGGCCGCCAAGTGGACGCGATCCTGAGCCGCTCCATTCCTGCCCTGCCGCAGTTCAACAGACAGCGCTTGGGCACCTTGCGGCTCATCAGCGACGCCGGAATAATCGGTACTTCCGATTTGGCGACGATAAACAATGCGGCGAAAGTAGATGAAGTCATCCGCACCATCGACTCAATGAAACCGCGCTTTGCCAATCCAGTCCAGGCAGCTACGATCGGTCATCTGTCGGAGTACCTGCAGCGACACGGACAGATTCCACACTGGGTCAGCCCCGTCGAATTCCCTGAGACAGCTGTTGTTGGGCATCGCGCTGATCTCAGATTACCGGAAAAGCACACCTCCGTTTACACTAGTGGTAATATCAAACACAGAGATCGGTATAACGCCGACCTGCGTGAAATTAAAAAGCTCCTCGACACGATAATCCCAGATGGTGCAAGCTACAATGAGGTGCGTCAGCGGGTGATTGATGAGATCGTAACGCATTCCAATTCTATTCAGAACTGGCTCAAGAGGCAAAGGACCATCGCCGAGACGCGCGGTGCTGAAACCCGGGATTTCATTCCAAATCAATTTCATTATCGCATGAAGGAAGTGACGGACGCCGTAGAGAAAATAATTCGTCCAGAACGGCAAAAGCTGCTGCAGCTAGCTGATAATAAGAATGTGCGCAAACTTGCGCCCGACGAAGTTAAAGATGTTGCTCGTTTAATAGCGCAATACCGTTTCGGCTCGGATTCTTCCTATGCTGCAAATGGGGCCACAGAAGCAGCCCACCGCCCAATATCCTATCAACCTCACCCGTATCTAGCATACGACATGTTTGCGGCCGTCCTCTATGACAACCCGCATCGAGCAAGGACAAATCCCGTTGCAGCAGAAATGGCAGGTTACGTCGCAAAATCCCTTGATGCAGTTATTCCTCCTAGCCGCGGTAACTTCTACAGCCGTATTTGTTTTCTTAAAACCGTCTCCGACAACAGAGACTTCTGGTTGGCTCCGGGGATGGTGGATATAAATGATCGCCCGGAACTCGCGGCGTTTGTCGGCAGCGGCCAGCTACACACGCTTAAGACAAAAAGTCCTGACCAATTCAACGATCTTGTGCGCGATCTGCACGATTTTCATGAAGCATGGACGTGCCGGCTTCTCACAGTGCCCCAGCGGCACTTGGTGCTCGCGGGAGCGAGTAAAGCAGATAAATCTACCGGATTGAAAAAACCTCAAATATCGCCTGTTCGGCGAGGAATCGAGAGGGCGGGATGTGCGGCTGGCCAGACCAAACTCACATTCAAACCAACGGGGACGAAATCGCTGGCTAACGATGAAAGACTTACGGATGCGCGTAGGTCATCGATCTCCGATCCTAGTCCTTTCTTTAGGCATGAAATTGGGCAGCGGAACCGCGCCACCGGATCGGACGTGTCAAAGATAAGGGAGACGCCACGCGATGCGCTTTCAAAACGAAAGCGTGACGACTCTATCGAACGTTAACATCGAGATTTTTTCAAATATTTCTGTAGATAAGATTCCGCTCTCTAACACGCTATTTATCGTAAGCGCCGTCTCCGCCCCATTGGATTGGGTGTATTTTGAGGCTTGCTGCATATGCGAGAAGGTTTCCAGTTGTATCTGGAGATTTTCATGGCAGATGATGGATTTGTTGGTCGCTACGAAGTTGTCGAGCCGCGCCGCGGAAACCGGCGTTGGCCGGATGATGTGAAGGCGCGGATCGTGGCGGAAAGCTTTGAGCCTGGTGTTCGCGTTGTGGATGTCGCGCGCCGTCACGGCGTTATAGCAAACCAGCTTTCCGATTGGCGACGTCAAGGTATCCCTACGGCGTGGACCGCCTTGCGAGTTTTTTGCGATATCGTGATTTTGCGCTCTTGAGAGTGGAATTAAGAGCGCAATGAGGAACTATGGCACAGGCCATTTTGCTGACGGGTCAAGAACGGCGTCGTCGTTGGTCACCGGCTGATCGGCTGGAAATTCTGGAGGCAGCATTCGCGCCGGGTGCAAATGTGTCGGAGGTAGCGCGTCGTTTTGATGTTTCGACGGGGCTGCTCTACACGTGGCGCCGCCAGGCGCTGTCGGTTGAGGTGACGGATGGTCCTGCCTTCGTGCCCGCGACGGTCGTGGGTGCCGCGGGCGGTGGCGATGTCGTTGCGGCGACGATCGCTGTGGACTTTGCGAACGGTACCAAGGTGAGGATTGCGTCCGGGGCACCTTGTGATCTTGCCGCAGCAGTAATGCGAGCGCTCAAATGATCCCGATCAGTTCGAGCGTGCGTGTTTGGATTGCGAGCGGCCATTGCGATATGCGCAAAGGGATGCAGGGTCTTGCTCTGATCGTGCAGGAAGGTCTGGGCCGTGATCCGTTCAAGGGGGACGTTTTTGTCTTCCGGGGGAAAAGTGGCCGGCTGATCAAGGCTCTTTGGCATGACGGAATTGGCCTTTCGCTATACGCAAAGCGGCTTGAGCGCGGCCGTTTCATTTGGCCGGCGACGGAGGGTGGAGCGATTGCGCTGACGGCTGGCCAGATGTCCTATCTGCTTGAGGGAATTGACTGGCGAAACCCGCAGCAGACATGGCGCCCGACGAGCGCGGGATAGCGTTTTTTTGGCGGGATTGCGTGCGGCAGCACCAAGAAAAGCTATACAAATCAGTGGTTTTGTGATTCACTTC
Organism: Rhizobium tumorigenes; assembly: GCF_003240565.2. Classification (NCBI taxonomy): domain Bacteria; kingdom Pseudomonadati; phylum Pseudomonadota; class Alphaproteobacteria; order Hyphomicrobiales; family Rhizobiaceae; genus Arminella; species Arminella tumorigenes. The sequence goes on along the minus strand of NZ_CP117257.1, from coordinate 231,338 downwards.
GAGCATGGAAACCGGCTCGGGAAATCACCGTGATCATGCTGCAGCCCTGGAAGCAGAGCTAGCGATTGCGCGGTCGGAACGGGCTACTGCTTTGGCCGAATTGGCTGTTGCCAAGGCCAAGGAGGCCGACGATCAGGCCATCATTCTTCGCCAGAAAGTCTATATCGAAAAGCTGCAACGGGAACTGCGCGGTCAGAAGTCGGAACGGACAGCGCGGCTGATCGCGCAGATGGAGCTGATGCTTGAGGACGCCGAAGCGGCGGCGACTGAAGATGAGCTTGCCGCCGAAATGGCCGTTGCTGCAGCTGCTGCGATTGCGGTCACCGGCTTTACGCGCAAGCGGCCCGTCAAGAAGCCTTTCCCGGAACATCTTCCGCGTGAGCGTGTCGTGGTGCCTGGTCCGGTTGCCTGCAGCTGCTGTGGCGGTGAACGGCTTCGCAAGCTCGGCGAAGACATCACCGAAACGATGGAGAGCGTACCGCGTAGCTGGAAGGTCATTCAGACGGTGCGGGAAAAGTTCACCTGCCGTGACTGCGAGAAGATCAGCCAGGCACCTGCACCCTTCCATGTCATACCGAGAGGATGGGCGGGTCCGAGCCTTTGCTCTGCGACAAGTTCGGCCAGCACATTCCCCTCAATCGCCAGGTCGAACGTTTTGCCCTGGAAGGTGTGCCAGTCAGTCTGTCGACAGCAGCAGACGCGATTGGCGCGTGCTGCCAAGTCCTTGACCCGCTTGTGAGGCGGATTGAAAGCCATACGTTCGCGTCTGAACGGATCCACGGTGATGACACGACCGTGCCGGTTCTCGCTCTCGGCAAGACCGTCACCGGTCGGATATGGAGCTACGTCAAGGACGATGCTCCGTTTGGCGGAACGGCGCCTCCGTCGGCGATGTTCTATTATTCCCGGGACCGGGCCGGCGAACATCCACAGGCGCATCTGGCCAATTATAGCGGCATCCTTCAGGCGGATGCCTATACGGGCTATGGCCAGCTCTATCTTCCTGATCGAAGTCCGGGCCCGATTCATGAGGCAGCGTGTTGGGCGCATGCGAGGCGACCATTCTTTGCGCAAGCCGATTTGGAGGCCAACGCGCGCCGAAAAGCGCAGGGTAAAAATGCCGCCGTCATCTCGCCGGTCGCCTTGAACATGGTGCAGCGGATCGACGCACTGTTCGAAATCGAGCGCCATATCAATGGCCGTACGGCCGATGAGAGAAAAGTAATCCGCCAGCAGTTGTCAAAACCGCTGATCGACGACATGGAGATATGGATACGCGAACACCGCGCCAGGTTGTCGCGCGACAATGACTTGGCAAAGGCGTTTGACTACATGCTGAACCGCTGGGAATCCTTCATTCGTTTCCTCGACGACGGGCGCATTTGCCTGTCGAACAATTGTGCGGAGCGATCTCTGCGCGGTGTGGCGCTCGGTCGGAAAGCCTGGCTATTTGCCGGTTCCGATCGAGGGGGCCAGCGGGCGGCGGCCATGTACAGCCTGATCGTCACCGCGAAAATGAATCGCATTGACCCACAGGCCTGGCTTGCCGATGTCCTTGCCCGCATCGCCGACCATCCAGTCAGCCGTCTTGATGAGCTTCTCCCCTGGAATTGGCGGGAAACCACAACATCGCCACTGAGGCAGGCGGCCTGATGGCAGGTCCTCTCGTTCGCTTAAAGATCACGCTCGATGACGTTGATCCCTTGGTGATGCGGCGCGTTGTCGTCCCATTCCGCATTCGGCTTGACCGGCTTCATGAGGTTCTTCAAGAGGCTTTCGGCTGGACCAACAGCCATCTGTATGAGTTCAGGATCCGTGACATCGGGTTCGGCGTGCCTGATGGCGGCTTTGATGGTCCCATCGATGCACGCAAAGAAACGCTTCTTGCTGCCATCGAAGATATCGGCGCGAAATCATTCAAGTATCTCTATGACTTCGGCGACGGCTGGACGCACACCGTGAAAATCGAAAAGGTTTTACCGGCGACCGCCGGCTTCGACGATCCCTTCCTGCTTGACGTTGTCGGACGATGTCCACCGGAGGATGTCGGCGGTCCGTGGGGTTATGAAGAGTTCCGCGAGGCCATTGCGGACACCAACCATGAGCGTCACCACGAACTAGTGGAATGGTGGGGCGATGCGCACTACGATCCTGGCGATGTCGACGCCGCCAATCTCCGCAAAAACGTCGAGGCCTTAGCTGCAAAATGGAAGCGCCGATCGCGAAAGAAAAGCTGAACCTGCGGTCCTCGGCGAATGCATACACGTCAAGTGCGCGACGGCATTCTGGTGCTGCCGTTTGCGGCGACAACGACGTCGTTGGAGCACGATGGTATCGAGCCGGCATTCGTGCCTCTGGCAATCGCTGCGGATGCGCCTGAGCCTGTCAATCGGTTGCCGCTGCCGAAGCTGGCCTCCGACGGGCCGAAGGTGCAGGTTTTGACGTTGGAGATTGGCTCAGACGTTGTGATGCGGGTTCCGAACGACGTGCCCGTTGAACGGGTCGCCGCTCTGGTTCGCGCTGTGCGAGGAGCGCCATGATTGTCGCGGGCCAACGACTGCCGATCCTGATCGCAACGCGTCCGGTGGACTTCCGCTGTGGGCATCAGGCGCTGGCTCTGATGGTGCAGACCGAGTTGAAGCTCGATCCACATTCCGGGATTACGGTCATCTTCCGGTCGAAGCGCGGAGATTGTCTGAAGATCCTGGTGTGGGATGGCAGCGGAATGGTGTTAATATATAACGATTTGAATTCATATTGCATCACTCTTCTGGCTTCAGTTGAAGGTTTTGACCTGGCTTCCGCACTGGTTAAGCGCGGCGACGCGATCAACGAGTTGGTTCCATCGACTGCATTGCTTTTGCGGTAAATCTGTCTTTGGAAGCTCGTATAGGTAATAGTGTCCGTTGTAGGCATGGCTGGTGACGAGGCCATGTTCAGCCCATCTGGCGAGGGTATGCTCATGGATATTGAGGTGTGCAGCCGCCTCTTTTTTTGTCAACATCCCACGATCCCGGAGGCGGTCATAGCGTGATCTCAGCTTGTACTCGCGAACGAGATAGGTGACGCGTTTGGTTGTGAAGCGGGCGTTGCGCTGGTCGCGGCGCGTCACCGAGCCGGGACGGTATCCCTGATTGTTGAGAATCTCTGCGATCTCGGAAAAGATATGATCATCGAGGAGTTTATCGATCAACACGATGATGTCGGGGTTCGTCTTGACCTGCTGGCTGGGAGATCTTGGGCTGATGGTGACGAGCGTCTGGGTTTTGCCGCCCTTGAAGCGAATATGAGCCTTGGTGGTGCCTCTCTTGGGTAGTTTGAGGAGGGTGACGTCCTCAATGATGTGGGCAAGCAGCCGCTTTCGTTCGCGGTTGGGGGTCTCAGGGTTGGTCCAGAGCTGTTTGAAGTCCGCCGTCATTGCGATCAACCGCTCGCGTACGGCCTTATCGAGGATGAATTGATCGTGCTCCCGGCTGCGCTCGCGCTCTTCGCGGGCGTTAGCCAAGATGCGGAGCTTTCCGTTCCATTCGCCTTCGAGCGTGTCGGCGACGAGACGGTTATTGGGGTCGACGAGCATGAAACGGCGCTGGGCGAGATCGGCTTCCGTTTGGGCCCGCTCGATCGCGCGACAGCGCAGCCGGTCCGCCTCTTCATGTCGCGCTTCGATCTCCTTGCGGACTTCGATTGCCAGTTCGACGGCCGCCGGCGTCATCTGCTCGGCGATCAGCATGCCGATGGCTTCGTCGACGGGAGGTGCAGCGATTGCCTGGCATAGGGGTTCACCGCGATTGGTACGGGCGCGATCACAAACGTACCAGGCTTCCTGCCGGCCACGCCGCGCAGCATAGCGCATGTGAAAATGCCTGCCGCATTGCCCACACACGGCCCGCCCCTGCAGCAGCGCCGGGCCTTCGCGCGGAGGTGATGCGACCGCCGCGTTCCATTTATGGCAGATGTTCGACTTCAGAATCCTCAGGTTCTCCTGATGCTGCTCCCAACTGATGTAGCCGGGATGAGCATCTGGAATACATGCCGTCCAGTCGTCACTACCTTGTTTGCGCACGAGCTTTTTGCCATCGATCGTTCGCCGATAGCGACGGCGGCCATAGGCATAAGCTCCGGCGTAACGTGGATTGTGCAGCACGCGCATCGCCGTCGAAGGCGTCAGTGGCCGGAAAACCGTCTGGCTGTCGTGGAAGCGGGAGGGAAAGAGAATGCCTTCCTGACGAAAGGCCTTGACGGTCTGGGAAGCGGATCCGACGCGAGAGAACGTCTCGAAGAAATGGGCGATCGTCTCTCTGACCTGGATGTCTGGATCAAGGGTCACATTGCCGGAATGATCGTAGACCATGCCGGTTGGCAGTGGGCAACGAAACTCGCCACGCCGGGCCTTATTGAGGATGCCGCCGCGCAGCCGTGCCTTGATCACATGGAGTTCGGCCTCACTCATTGTTCCCTTCAGGCCGAGCAGGAGCCGGTCGTTGAAACTTGCCGGGTCATAGACACCGTCCTCGTCGAGGATCAGGGTGTCAGCAAGGGCGCAGATCTCGAGCAGACGCTGCCAGTCGGCATTGTTGCGCGCCAGACGGGAGACCTCCAGGCCCATGACGATCCCGGCATGCCCCATACCGACATCGCTGACCAGCCGCTGAAATCCTTCGCGCCAGACCGCCGATGCGCCGGATTCACCCTGATCGTTATCGATGACGATAATCTGCTCCTCGCGCCAACCAAGGGCGATAGCGCGCCCGCGAAGCGCATATTGCCGCATGGCGCTCTCGGTATTGTCGATGACTTGCCGCATCGAAGATTGGCGGACGTAGAGGTATGCGCTGCGTTCACGGTGATGGGGCTGGACTTTGAGGTGTACATTCATGGTGCTCTCCGTTGATGGATGCTCATGGCGATGGTCGCCAGGACATGAACGACGGCGCTGAGTTCGCCGTGCGCCGGTCGGGTGGCCGATGATGGGTAAAACTGCCTCTGGTCTGGGCTTGCCGCTGCAGTCAGTGTGCGGGCCCATCCCCACATGCCGCGGCGCAGAAAAAGCATGAGCCCGCTACGAGCCTTGAGCGGCAGAGCTTCACCGAGAGCTGCGCCGCGCAGTACCTCGTACTGGTCCGCGATGTCGGGCAATGAACATGCCGGTCCCACGGTAACGTCTAGCGGATCGTTTTTTTTAACACCCGCTCGATCGTCCGGGGATGTAGTGCGATATCGAATTCGGTGCGAACCAGCTTGGCGAGATCGCGGGCATGAACGGGTTCGCCCGGGACCAGTCTCGCCTGCAGAAATGCCAGGACTTCGTCGTCGACCTTGTGGGGTCCACGGGGTCCCGGCTTTGCCGGCACCAGTCCGGCGATCCCCGTCGCGTCGAAGTTTGACTTGGCCTGATAGTAAGTCGGTCTGGAAACCCCATACTCGTCGGAAGCGTCTGTTACCGAGACGTTGTCGACGGAGACGCGTCGCAGCATCTCGTATTTGACCTGGACCGCGTCGTGCGGATCGAAAAACTCGCTGCCGCGAAACTTTGGATCGCGCACCTTCTCGGAATTTGGATTGAAGGTGCCCTCGTCGATGAGGGCATCCATCTTTGATCGCTTGCCGCCGTACTTCGCGAGCATTGCAGGCTCCGGATATGAGGTCGAGTATGAATGTAATTATAATTATACCGCATATCTCGGTTATATCAAGGATAGGATCACACTTGTGGCGCGGATTTAGGCCGATAAAACAGCTATAATTGCTCATTCTAGATCCCCAAGCGGCATAATCCCCTTTACATGTGCGGCATAATTATCCTTACACTCCGCGCGCGGCCGCGTTGCCAGCCTGCAGCAAAGGTGTTCCACCATGCTCGCTAGATCCATCAAGTTCGAAACGAGCAAGAGCGCACGCCCGTTGCTCACGACAACTTCTGGATCGATGCTCACAAGATCAGTCCATTGAGGGGGAAGCGGCCATATGGCGCCATCGTCGGTCTGCAGCAGCAGCCGGTCGCCTTGCAAGTTACTTCGCTTGCCAACGCAGCGCAGCTGCCGCCCGAAAAGAGGATGAAACTGATGCGTAACCAGCACTAGCTGCTGATCTGCGCTGGTCGTGGCTGCATTCTGGGATAAGGTACAAAATTCTGGAACAAGGCAGCTTTGCTTGGCCCAAGGTTCAGGATGGAACGATGCGTCTTTCCAGGGGTCAGTATGAGGCCATGTTCGAAGGTCTGGACTGGCGACGGGTGATGGCGCAACGGGTGAGTGCGCCGTCTGCAGCGGGGTAAATTCTCGCGGCTCTCGCATTGTTTTATTTGGATTTTTGATGCCATTTTGCTATAAAGCGGCATGTCGCAATCCTTTGATCTCAGCTTGTCTCCGGACCTTCCACCAGAGGTCGCCAAAGCCTTCGCGCAGATGCAGTTCGAGCTGTCGGTCGAGCGTGCAGCACGTCAGCACGAGCAGGCAGTTGTGGCCGAAAAGGATGTGTTCATCGCCGAGTTGAAGGAGCTGATCGAGACACTCGAGGGTCAGGTTCATGAATATCGGCGCGCGAAGTTCGGGCCGAAATCGGAAAAGCTTGATCCGGGGCAGATGGAACTGGCACTGGAAGACCTTGAAACGGCGATTGCCGAAACACAGGCGCGGATCGCCGCCGTCGAGAAGAAGATCGAAGCCAGCGCAATCAATCCTGGAGAGGTTGGCGATCCGGACAAGGCCGTTTCTCTCAAGGAGCGTAAGGCCCGTGCACTGCCTGAACACCTGCCTCGGGTCGAGCGCGTGATCGAGCCCGAGAGCATCGTTTGCCCCTGCGGTTGCGGCAACATGGTGCGGATCGGCGAGGATCGGACGGAACGGCTCGACCGGGTCCCGGCACGCTACGAGGTGATCGTCACGATCCGCCCGAAATACGCATGTCCCAAGGGGCGAACTGGCGTTGTCCAGGCCAAAGCGCCTGCACATTTGCTGGAAGGGAGCTGGCCGACCGAAGCCCTTCTGGCGGAGATTGCCGTCTCCAAGCATTCCGAACATATGCCGCTCAACCGGCAGGCCGAGGTCATGGCACGACACGGAGTGCCGATAGACCGCACGGTCCTGGCCGATTGGATGGGGCGCACGGGCAGCGAAATCCGGCCGGTGGTCGACCATATGGCTAAACAGCTGCTGTGGGAAAGCACGCGCCTCTATGTCGATGAGACGACCGCCCCGGTTCTTGATCCGGGGCGAGGCAAGACGAAGACGGGTTATCTCTGGGCCGTGCTGCGTGACGACCGCGGCTGGAATGGCTCTGCGCCATCAGGCGTGGTGTTCCATTATCGGCCTGGGCGTAAAGGCGAATATGCCGCTGAAATCCTCGACGGGTTCAACGGCACGATCCAGGTCGATGTGTGTGGACGCCCCGGTAAATGCAAGCAAAATCTTTCTTCGGTACGGGCATGTGGTCGGGTGCTGACGTGTGTTCGGCCTCGTAAAGCGACTTCAACACGTCGCGGGCCCTTATGGAATACGTGGATCAGATCCAATTCGCTTAGGCGTGCTCTGGGCACTCATCGACCTAATGATTCTTCCGATCCTGCTTCTGACCGATTGCCCATAATCCTCCGTTGACCTCACCACATTCCCGACCTCTCGCGGTTCTGTTCTGCCCTAGACAGTACCGGATGCCGGAGCTTGGTAGACGCCGCCGTGAGCCATCAGAGCCCAGGCGGTCCGCGCCAATTTATTCGCCAGAGCCACGGCAACAAGCTTCGGCGGCTTCTTCAAAAGCATTCTTGCCAACCATGAACCGGCAGGCGCTCCGTATCGTCTTGCCCAGCGGACAACCGCCGTTGCTCCGAGAACGAGGAGACGGCGAAGATCGCGCTGCCCCATCTTGGAAACTTTGCCGAGACGGTCCTTGCCGCCGGAGGAGTTTTGTTTAGGCGACAAAGGCCGATCCATGCTCCAAAATCTCGCCCCCTTGAGAAGGTCTCCGCGGCCGGTGCCAATGCTTCGATCGCGGTGGCGCAAATCGGGCCGACTCCCGGAATAGTCATCAGCCGCGAGGCAAGTTCATCCTGCCGGGCGCGTGTGCGGAGCTCCTTTTCCAGGACGGCGATCTGTTCGGAGAGGAACACCACTTGTTCCAACAAACCTTTACAAAGTACCCGCGCAACCTCAGGCAGATCGGAATTCGTTGTGATCTGCTCATGTGGGAGGGGAATGTGCTTGATGCCCTGAGGAATGATCAGGCCATATTCCATAAGATATCCGCGTAACGCATTTATCGTCTGCGTCCGCTGTCGGACCAACAGGTGGACACCTCGATTTACCGGTCGCAGTTGGCAAGATGGTGCCGTGGATGTATTTCCGCGATGAACTCGCGCGGATGATCGCCCATTTTTTGTGATGATTGCCGCATCTGCGGCATGCATTTCGGCCTTCCGGCCAGCTGCGCGTTATGCGGTCCGTGGTTTTCCAGTCAGCCAGACATAGCGAAGCATGTTGTAGGTGATATTGGCCATGCCGATCTTCACCCTCGCTCGGCTGATTCCGATGGTGCGCACGAAGAGCTTCATCTTGTCCTTCTGCCGCGCAAAGACATGTTCGATGGCGGAGCGGACCTTCGAACGACGGCCGTTGGCGCGCGACATCGCCTCCGGCATGGGTTTGCCCTTTGGCTTCTTCTGATGGATGTCGGACTTTAGGCCATTGTCCTGCAACCATTCCTCGTTGGTCTTGGAGCGATAGGCCGTATCGGCCCAGACCGTCGACGCGGTATTGTCTTTGGTCACTACGTTTCGAAGCTGGGCTCCGTCATGGGCGCTCGCACTCGTCACCGTCCATCCCCGGATAAAGCCATGGGCTCGGTCGATGCCTGCATGGTTTTTGTAACCAAACATTGGAATGGCAATATCGTGCTGGTCAGTCGTCGTCGACGTCGGCGTCTCCGTTGGCCGTTTCGCCTTGGAATACTTCACTGTCCATCGCGCGTCGCGGTCCTTCTGGGCCAGCCTGGCGGGTTTATCCTTCCAGTCCTCAGGGATTTCGCCGGCCTTGATCGCGTCTTTCTCGTCCTGGCTGTTATGTTGCTTGGGAGCCTGGATGATCGTGGCGTCAACGATCTGCCCGCCTTTGGCCAGATATCCGGAACGTGAGAGATGCTTGTCGAAACGGGCAAACAGATTATCAATGGCACCTGCACGCACCAAACTCTCTCGGAACAGCCAGATCGTCTTGGCATCCGGCACCTTCTGCGAAAGGGAAAGGCCAAGGAAACGCATAAACGACAGCCGGTCCTGGATAACAAACTCCGCTTGGTCGTCGGAGAGATTATAAAGCGCTTGCAGCACCAGGATTTTAAACATCAGAACCGACGGAAATGGTGGACGTCCACCCTTCGATCCGTCGGACCGCTTCAGCGCCTTCGCTAAAGGTTTTTCAAATATCGCCCATGGAATGATGCTGTTGAGCTTCTCCAGCGGATCGCCGACGGCACTCAGCCGTTCGTAACGATCATCCAAATCCCAAAAGCCCGGTTGCCCACGCATCATCCGCTCCCAGAAAATCACACTGGCCGGATTGAATCATGAAACGCGGAAAATGGGGAGGTTTTTAGAGGTGTCCAGGTCGCGAACCTTGAACGCCATGGATGAAGCCTGCTTCTCGGCACTTTTGACGCTCACGAACCGCATCGTCGGTCGCGAAGCCGCCTCTGCGATAGCTTCGGCGTCGGCGGCATCATTCTTTTGGCGTTTGACGAAGGGCTTCACGTAAGACGGGTTGATCAGTCTAATCTCATGACCGAATTTGCCGATTTCTCGTCCCCAATAATGGGCGCTGGCGCAGGCTTCCATTGCGACAACACAGATGGGAAGCTGGGCGAAGAACTCAAGCAATCTTCCACGGTTCAGCTTCTTACGAAGAGCGACGCTCCCGTCGGAACCTGAGCCATGGATCTGGAACACGTTCTTTGCCAGATCCAGGCCGATGATGCTAATCTCATTCATGGACGTCCTCCTTGTAGGTCTAAGCACCCGCACTATGGCACATTTGATGCCGTCGGGGGGCGTCCACTCCACCGCCTACGGTGGTTACTCTCACCTTGCCACGTCGGAGCGTGTGGGCGGCGATCCCTTGAAACTGGCTTTCTGTTGGGCACACGGGCGCAGAAAGCTGATCAAGGCCACGCCGAAGAGCGGATCACCCATCGTTGATGAGGCGCTCATTCGCATCGCCGCGCTCTACAAGATCGAAGACAGTATTCGAGGCAATGAGCCCGAACATCGTCGGGCAGTCCGACAGGAGTTGTCGCTCCCGCTGGTGGACAAGTTCTTCACATGGATCGCGGCTCAGGCTGCACGTGTCTCACGCAAGTCAGATCTTGGAAAAGCCTTGGCATACTGCTGACGCGGCAAGACGGCTTCAGATTGTTCTTAGACGACGGCCATGTCGATATTGACTCCAACCTGGTGGAAAACGCGATCCGTCGCCCGGCCATGAACCGCCGCAATGCGCTCTTCGCCGGCCACGATGAAGGGGGCCGAAATTGGGCCCGGTTTGCCAGCTTGATCGGCACATGTAAAATGAATGGAATTGAGCCTTACGCCTATCTGTGCGACCTCTTCACCCGCCTCGCAAACGGCCACCTCGCCAAAGACATCGATGCCCTAATGCCTTGGGCCTATGCCGCCCGCATCAAGTCCTCACAATGAGCTCGTCAGATACTCGTCGGTGAGCTCACATCCGACCCCAAAGGCAATACTATCAAGCCGCTGCAACTGAAAAATCAATGGGGCGTGGACGCCGCATACTATTTATCATCAATTATGCAAATTTCATCTCCACTGAAAGTGAGATTGATTACCGCGTGCTCAAACGTGCTCCGAAGAGCGGCCGTCTCGATGGGGATAGTCATTGCGGCACCGTCCTGTCATCCGGGCAACTGTAGCTAAAATGTAGGATTGAGACCCGTCCTGATCGTCAAGCGTATGTCGACCATAGTCGACCTCAACCGTTGACCAAGGTTTCCCTTCTCGATCTTCGGCACTCAATCCCTCTTACGATTGTAAGGCAAAATTGGTTGAAATTCGTACTTCGGTCGATAACCATGCCTGTCTCTAAAATCAAAGTTCACGTGTGCTTTCGGTGACGCGGCTCGAAAGGAAATATGACGATGAAGCGATTGAATGCGGAAAACCCCGGTAAGATCTATAGTAGCGAAAGTTCCGGACTCCATAAGAATATGAACACAGATTCAGTCGCAGAGATATTCTCCAGGCTGGTTACTCCCGATCCAGTAAAAACAGCCGCCGAGCTCGGAAGGTTCGAAAAGGCTGGCCGTGAAGCGAGGCAAATGCTGAAAGATGGGCCTACCGGCGAATTTAAACGTAAGCTTAATCGTCTCGGGACGTCTGCAAGCAGGCTGTTTGAAAACGTGGTCCCGCGCGATGACCAGGCTGTGACGCCGCCAAGGCTCAAGAGTGTCACTCCGATCATCGATTTCCAGACGTCACAGCGTAGAACGACACTCGTTGACCAAGTACTCCATCTCCCCGAACAGCAAAAGCAAGCTGAGGCTCTGCAATTGCTCAAAGAGAAGCTCGACTTATTCGATGCGAATGATAAAAATCGTTTAATTGATCACGCGCTCCATCTGTTTGACAGAGCTGACCATTCTGACGATCAGGGAAGTGCCGCCGAATTTCTCGTGTGTGCGCAGAATTTCCTATCAGATGTACATCGTAGTCGTATTGAGGAGCTTCGAAGTGGTGATGGCAACCACGAAGACTTGTATTGGAACATAGAACACGATTTCAAAAATTCTCTATCACAAGAGACACGTTCATCGAACAATCCGGCAACTCGAAATGACACCGAGTTAGGTGAACTCGAAGCAGCCGTATTACGCATAACATCATCCAATATCGTATCCGACGGTAAGTTGGGCGAGGTGGAAAAAGTAAGCGAGAGACTAGCAGAAAGCTATCAACGTTTGCGCCAGGAACTCTATTCAACCGATCGCTCGAGAAACAATAGCTCCAGAGCTGGATAGGTCCCCTCGCGTCACCAGCGATGTCGCTGACCAGTCAAGTTCAATGTCGCGCAGCAGCCCTCCATGCTTCGTCCTGACGGGCGGCGAGACCTCCGACTTGGGAGGGCGCAGCCCGACCATAGGTTGTCCCCTCGCGGGCGCGGATTTTTTCCGCGCCCGCGGCCGTACCGATTGCCGTACGTCTGGATCTTCATCTGCCAAGAAGAGGACCCTGGATGCCCAGAAAATTAACGAGATCACGTCGACCACGATATGTCGGGATGCCCCGGCTGTTTTGCGCCATGAGAACAATCGGCACGCCGGGGAATGCTGGCTGGAAGCTATAAGCAACCTCATCGGCTTGAGGGCCGCTGTTGAGAACGTGCGGCTTAACAATGACGATGGCGAATGTGACGCCCTGCTCGCGAACTAATGCGCCTTCAAACTGCATTTCTTCTCTCCTTTGATGAAGAGGCCGCCTCACTCCAGGCGGCCTCAGGTTTTAACCACGTGGCGGGAACGGGTCGCGACCGTAGGAATCCTTGTCCCGGATTTGACCGTTGGGACGGTGGATGACCACTTCGCTCTGCTGGTTGATCGCAATCGGACACCTCGATTTACCGGTCGCAGTTGGCAAGATGGTGCCGTGGATGTATTTCCGCGATGAACTCGCGCGGATGATCGCCCATTTTTTGTGATGATTGCCGCATCTGCGGCATGCATTTCGGCCTTCCGGCCAGCTGCGCGTTATGCGGTCCGTGGTTTTCCAGTCAGCCAGACATAGCGAAGCATGTTGTAGGTGATATTGGCCATGCCGATCTTCACCCTCGCTCGGCTGATTCCGATGGTGCGCACGAAGAGCTTCATCTTGTCCTTCTGCCGCGCAAAGACATGTTCGATGGCGGAGCGGACCTTCGAACGACGGCCGTTGGCGCGCGACATCGCCTCCGGCATGGGTTTGCCCTTTGGCTTCTTCTGATGGATGTCGGACTTTAGGCCATTGTCCTGCAACCATTCCTCGTTGGTCTTGGAGCGATAGGCCGTATCGGCCCAGACCGTCGACGCGGTATTGTCTTTGGTCACTACGTTTCGAAGCTGGGCTCCGTCATGGGCGCTCGCACTCGTCACCGTCCATCCCCGGATAAAGCCATGGGCTCGGTCGATGCCTGCATGGTTTTTGTAACCAAACATTGGAATGGCAATATCGTGCTGGTCAGTCGTCGTCGACGTCGGCGTCTCCGTTGGCCGTTTCGCCTTGGAATACTTCACTGTCCATCGCGCGTCGCGGTCCTTCTGGGCCAGCCTGGCGGGTTTATCCTTCCAGTCCTCAGGGATTTCGCCGGCCTTGATCGCGTCTTTCTCGTCCTGGCTGTTATGTTGCTTGGGAGCCTGGATGATCGTGGCGTCAACGATCTGCCCGCCTTTGGCCAGATATCCGGAACGTGAGAGATGCTTGTCGAAACGGGCAAACAGATTATCAATGGCACCTGCACGCACCAAACTCTCTCGGAACAGCCAGATCGTCTTGGCATCCGGCACCTTCTGCGAAAGGGAAAGGCCAAGGAAACGCATAAACGACAGCCGGTCCTGGATAACAAACTCCGCTTGGTCGTCGGAGAGATTATAAAGCGCTTGCAGCACCAGGATTTTAAACATCAGAACCGACGGAAATGGTGGACGTCCACCCTTCGATCCGTCGGACCGCTTCAGCGCCTTCGCTAAAGGTTTTTCAAATATCGCCCATGGAATGATGCTGTTGAGCTTCTCCAGCGGATCGCCGACGGCACTCAGCCGTTCGTAACGATCATCCAAATCCCAAAAGCCCGGTTGCCCACGCATCATCCGCTCCCAGAAAATCACACTGGCCGGATTGAATCATGAAACGCGGAAAATGGGGAGGTTTTTAGAGGTGTCCAATCTTGCGAGCAGCAAGTTGATCACCCGCGGGGTCGGTTGGGGAATCGATGTCAATTGAAACGAAACTTCTAGTACAAGCATTGGGATTCTGGCATTACAATCAGTATATTTACATTATTAATGTATATATTTAATGTTTCCATCCGTATTGCGAACACCAATCTCTGTTGCTAAGGTTGAATCCGGAACAAATACTATCATAATTTCTGGATTCTAGACTTCTAATTCGGACATTTGTTCTTTTTATACTGTGCGCGGCGCATACTTTTCAATAGCCGATCAAGCGGCACGGTTATCAGATCGTGCCGCGTCACGCCCGATGGCACCAGTTACCAAAAAAGAGCGAGATGCGAATGCTAATCTATCTCATTTATGGACCCACCTGCAGCGGAAAAACAGACTTGGCAATCCAAATTGCACGAGAGACCGGATGGCCGGTTATCGCGCTGGATCGAGTACAATGCTGCCCTCAAATCGCCACCGGCAGCGGGCGTCCTTTAGAGTCGGAGCTGCAATCTACCCAGCGAATCTACCTAGATTCGCGCCCACTCACCGAAGGCGTGATGGAAGCAGAGGCCGCTCATCTCCAGCTCATATCGGCAATAGAGGATCGCAAATCTTCCCCTGGCCTCATCCTCGAAGGCGGTTCGATTTCCCTTCTGAACTGCATGGCCAAGGACTCCTATTGGAATGCCGGTTTCAGGTGGCACGTAAGGCGCCTGCGTCTTCCGACTCCGGATGTTTTCCTGCCGCGGGCAAGACTTCGAGTTACGGAAATGTTTGCCATCAAGGACGAGCGCCCATCCCTGCTGGAGGAATTGGCGGATCTCTGGAACCAGGAAGTTCTCCGGCCAGTATTGGAGGACATCGACGGATATCGCTGCGCGATACAGTTCGCCAGGGAAAATAACATCGAAATCGGCGAGTTGTTACATCTCGATCCGATGCGGCGGGAGGCGCTGATAGCGGCCATTGCCGAGGAATATCTTGAACACGCGCGGTGGCAAGAGCGCGAGTTCCCTGACTGGCAAGAAGGCGGGAATGTTGGGCTCACTCCTCTCCCGGCTTCACATGATACTGGGAGCCCCCGGGACCTTAGATCGTTGGGCTAGGTCTACTCATGAGATTCAGCAAAAGCTTACTTTCGAGCTACGCGTCAATCTGAAACTTTGCCAACCGTGAGGTAAAATGACTATCTTGCTCATCTCCGGAATGGGGCCGGAATTTCCCGATAACAGGCTGCTGCGTGGTTCATCCTTCGAGCTCCTTATCAATCCTGAAATGGCTGCCGTCGGCTCTGGTAGGGCCAGATTTGATCTCTCGCGCCTTCAGTATAAAGCCGACGATGGGGGGGTCGTGCCGTTGCTTCGTGCACGTCGAGATGGCGGCGGGGCAAGGGCTATGAGCAATAGCTCTGCTGCCAAAGGCGCGTCCCAACCGGCTCGAACGTTCCACCTCACGACCTTCACGCTGCAGTCCATTCTCACTGAGGGGGGAGTTGAGTTCGACGCAATGCCAACTGAAAATATCTGGAAGGGGGTTGGAGGCGAACCCGCTGGTTCTTACGATGTCGTTCTCCTCTCAACCACCTTCATCTGGGACCGGCGCAGCTTGCTTCAGGCGATAAGTTGGATTGAGCTGCGATTCCCCGATGCAATCCTGATCCTTGGTGGTCAATACAGCAATCTCAAGTTCATGCAGATTATGCGAGATCATGGGAGCGTCGATTTTATCATTCGCGGAGATGCCGAATTTGCGTTGCCGGATTTGCTCAGTAAGCTCAAGGGAGGTGATCCCACCAGCGTTCCTAATCTCGTGTTTCGCGATGTAAATGGCCGACCACGGCTTACGCCGATCGCCTATATCGACCTGGACCAATACCCGTCACCCGCGCTAACCGGTCATGCACCGGTTGTACCTTACGAATCGATGCGGGGTTGTCCGTTCAGTTGCAAATTTTGCTCATTCCCGGCTGCATCGCCCCTGTGGAGATATAAGTCCGCAGATAAAATCGCGAGCGATTGGGAGCACTATAAAGTTCAAAACGGCGCAAGCTACGTCAAAGCGTTGGATTCAACGTTTACCGTACCTCCGAAGCGCCTCAGGGAGCTTTTGCCGAAGCTAGCTGCCATCGACATTCAATGGGAAGCATACACGCGAGCAAATTCAATCAAAGATGCCGAGCTCGTCCATCAGCTCGAAGACGCCGGCTGCAAATCTCTGTTCATCGGCTTCGAGTCAATGAGCGATGCGAGCCTCAGGAACATGGACAAGAAAGTCACGGCGCGAGCAAATCGTGTAGCTCATGAGCTTCTAGACGGAAGCACGATCAAACATTTCGTGTCGTTTATTGTCGGTTATCCAGGGGAAACTCCCGATATGTTCGAGGAGACGAAGGCGTTCCTTGTCAACGAGTATTCCGGAGAATTCGCTCTTTACGTTTGCATGCTTCAGGACGAGACCATGCCTGTTTGGCAAGATGCAGAACGCTTCAACCTCAAAGTTGATGACCCGAGCGGCGAGGCACGGATCTGGAGCCACATCGGGATGGACTCCGATACAGCGCAGCGATTGCAGCTCGAAACTCTAAGGGAGGTTCGATGGAAAAGCGACACCGCAAACTTCCGATCTTGGCAACACGATTTCGAGGGTCCGCTTATAAGCAATGACTCCGGACGTCGGAACGCCGTAGTAGAAAAATTAGTCGATCGTCTCGGAATGATCAGTGCGGACGTCGAGGACGAAGGGCAAGCGCAGCGTCTTGAAAGTCAACTTCTCGGGCAACTTAATGGATATGGTGTGACGACGGCTTGACCCTGAGTTTAACGACGCCATGCGTTCACTTCCACACGTTGCCATTTCTGAAGAGGCTGATGACCGTCCACCGATCAGGTTGCATGCAGCTTTCCAACCCTGGAGGTGTTTGATGAACACTTCGACGAATGCACTCTCCGAAAAGGTCATTTTGTGCAACGAGCATGGTGACGCCATCGGCACGGCTCCAAAGTCCGAAATCCATCACGCCCATACACCGTTGCACCTTGCCTTTTCGGTCTACATTTTTGATGACGACAAGAAGCTGCTCGTGACGCGGCGGGCATCGGACAAGATTACATGGCCCGGCGTTCTCACCAATAGTTGCTGTGGGCACCCGCGGCCGGGTGAATCGTTGATTGAAGCAATCGAGCGCCGGGTTCGAAAGGAATTGGGGATAGAGGTAAATGGCATTCGCCTTGTGCTACCCGAGATTTCCTATCGCGCAGCAATGACGAATGGGATCACCGAACATGAATTGTGCCCCGTGTTCACCGCCCGCTGCCAAACCTTGAGCGTAACACCCGATCTGAATGAGGTTTCTGCGTGGCAATGGGTGGATTGGCAATGGTTTGTCGAAAGCTTACAGGATGGGCGCTTGCTGGTGTCGCCATGGTGTCGCGCGCAAGTCGAACTGCTCGCATCCTTTAATGCGGATCCGTCGCAATGGCCCATAGCGGATGAGCTGAGCTTGCCAGAATCCGCCAGAGCAAAAATATGAGACGTTGGTTACGACGATTTGGCCGCGCTATTCCGTGCCCTGGTCTGGGCGCTCGAAACGGATCTTGGTGGATTGGAATATTCAAAGCCAATCTTGCGTAATGTTCATTTGTCGATGGGAGGAGCGTTTGAGATATTGCGTCTTTTCGGGCTCAAACAACGGCCGGAAACCAGACTATGTGAGCGCAGCAAAGCGCCTCGGCAAAGCTCTAGCGACGTCAGGCATCGGATTGGTGTATGGCGGCGCTTCGATCGGTTTGATGGGGACGATCGCCGATGCAGCCCGAAGCAATGGCGGGGAGGTTATTGGGGTAATCCCGCGTGCACTGGCCGAGAATGAGGTTGCGCACACTGGTCTCGCTGATCTGCGCATTGTCGAGACCATGCACGAGCGCAAAGCGCTGATGGCAGCGCTGTCGGATGGCTTTATCGCCTTGCCAGGGGGATTGGGAACGCTTGAAGAACTGTTCGAAGTATGGACATGGGCGCAGCTTGGCTATCATAGTAAACCCTGTGGGCTGCTCGACACCGCAGGCTTTTATAGAAAGCTCGAATCCTTTCTTGATCACGTTGTTGACGAGGCGTTCGTGACAGCAAGCCATCGCAACATCCTCCTCGTCGAGGAGGACGCTGAGGCGCTCTTGTCTGCGATGGCAAAAGGTAGCGCCACGCTAAAGTCACGTTCAGAACAGAGCGATTTTTTAGGTGCGCTCCGCCACTAACTGAGCTCGCTTTGCCAGTTGCTGACGATATCAAGCAGTGACAGTAGTGGCAGTCACAGAGGCAAGTAAATGATACCAAATTGCATTGAACGGTAGTGAAGTGTGAAATGCGGTGTCTCGAAACGAGTTGGTACCACGAGCGCGCAGCTGCCCTCACGTACCTGTGATTCCTCTGTTAATTTTGTAACGAAATCGCTGTGGCAAACCATGGCTACGCAGTGATGTCGATCAGCTTGAACTTTCGGAAGCGTGCCAGCTATGGCGCGCTTCCAATTCTTCGAGTGAGCTACCCGCGGAGGATCGACGGTTAATGAACTCTCGAGGTAAACTGATCAAACTTGGCGTTGAGGCCCTTCTGGAAGATTTCGTCAGGGCGTCCGTCGACCTCTATCTGGCCTTGATGCAGGAATAGGATTCGGTCCGAGACCTCCCTCGCGAAACTCATTTCATGCGTCACGACCAGCATCGTTCTCCCCTCCTCTGCCAAGCCACGCATGACCGTCAGCACCTCACCGACCAGTTCCGGATCGAGTGCAGACGTCGGCTCATCGAATAGCAAAACCTTCGGCTTCTGCGCCAATGCGCGTGCGATCGCCGCGCGCTGCTGCTGCCCGCCGGAAAGCTCGGAAGGGTACGCATTTCGCTTGCCAGCGATACCAACTTTTTCGAGGAGCGCCTCGGCTTCAAAGATGCATTCTTGCCTCGAGCGCTTTTGCACGTGGATGGGTGCGATGCCCGAACCGAGTGGCTCGCAAGTTTAAAGCTTGTGAGATTACTTGCCGTTTCAACTGGATCGTCGGTCGGTAGATGTTTGGCAACCTCCACCAACAGGTCATTCGGCAGGGAAACTGCAGTCTCCTCACCATGAGGGACCGAGGGCTCGTGTTCATGTGCTTTCTGGCCGTCTTCGAGCATAAATCACACTCCAAATGCGGATCAAGAATATGCGAAGTCTAGCACCTTAGCGAAATGCGTTGAACGAATATCGTGTTTCAACTGCAATTCGTGGCGAGCCTGCGGGGGGGCTTCAAACTTTCCAGGGGTCGACGTGGAGTACACCATCGATCATCATCTTTAACAACTTTGTCAGCGGTTGAATGCATTGTCGCGGCTTCGATCTCGCTGGTCATAGACGCGTCGTTCCTCGGGTGGTTCGGCGCCGTTGGCTCCCTCCGCTGCCTGCGATTGAGCTTTCGAAGGTGACGCGCCTATCAAAGCGGCTGTCCGGTCCAACGCGGCAGCGAGAGACTGTTTTTTCTGCCGTACACCAAGTTGTTTGGCGTCCAGACCCTGTTTGATTTCGTACAGGGCCAAAAACTGCTGATACACTTGACGCTCACGCTCGAGAGTTGGCCATTTCCCGGTCAATGCTGTCTCGCGGGCAAGCACAGCTTCCGTTTGCCCGCGAGGTCCAAGGTGTAGCAATTGGAGCGCTTGTTCTTTACTGGGTGGTGAAAGGACTGGATCGCGGCTCACGGTATAGTTGTAGCTGGTTGTCGCGACTTGAATTGGCATGGTGAGCCCATGGGGCGATTCACTTTGCAGACCATCGTTGGCGAGCTGATGCGCGTAGCCCAGCTGGTTCAACTGGTAGCCATTTGAGGCTGTCAGACCTTCCGCGGACGCGACAGGGTCTGCCAGGGTTCCCTTTTGATCTGAGCGATAGCTCGCATCATCTGGCCATCCACGCCCGACAAGTCGGGTCCGTCCCCTTCCAGTTCCTACGTGTTGCCTATGAAGCTCCTTACATTCGAGGTAGGCCGGCATTGGCCTTTCGAGACGACGGCGTTCCTTTGTCGCCCGCAAAGTATCATGTACGACCTTGAATCCGAAAATATGCTCCGATTCGTATTTCCCGGTCTCCGTAGCCAGCCGCGCTCGTTCGTTTTTCCGACTTCCATAGGTGCCAATGTTATCGCCTCTCGAGCGGACAACTTGCTCTGACGATAAGAACGGAGCCTCATGCCCACGTTCATCGGACAACGGCCCTTGCACACTGGAATTTACGCCGTGAGTAATTGGGTTAACGGCTCGGCGGCCTTTGGTGCCCAACCGCTTAACTTTGCCCGCGCCATCGGAACGATCACAGTTGGCTATGCTCTCCGTTTGAATTGCATCCCGGCCAGGGGACCCGAAATATAGTGCGCGCCTTGTTTCCAATTGTGAGCGTGTCGGCGATTGCAGGTGAGTCGTCTCTTGTGTCTCATGTGCACGGTCGGGCCGGCCTGATTCAGATTGACCACCCAAAGTGGGGTTGGATTTACTGGCTGTACTCGCTTGCGGGGCGGGAGTAGGCACCTCTCCTTCCTCAAACGGATCATGCTCATCGGGAATCCAGACCGACGGGTCGAGCTCTGCCAGACGCGCATTCACCACCAGATTTTGCCATCGCAGTTGGGCTAGCTGCCTCCACCTTCCGTGAGCCTGACGTTCCGCATCTCCAAGCCACTTTCCCTCATATAAAAAGACTGACGATGGTTCCTTTCCAATCTGCAGACTCGAAACCGAGGCGCTTTCTATAGCAGCCTGGCGCGCATCTAGGATGAGATCTTCCCAGGTCGGCCGCTTCGGCTTGCTCCAGCGCTTATGCGCAGCGTACTCGGGTGCCCCGAGCCTCATGCCATCATAGGTAAAGGACGCAGAAGAACCCGCTTCCTGATCGACGGGACGTTCCAGGTTGTGTTTCGATGCATCAGACCGAGACTCTACGGCTTCTTCAAGGGCATTATGTTCATCTGCAATCCAAAAAGCATGGCCGAGCTCTGCCAAGCGTGCATTAACAACAATGTGTTCCCAAGTGGGCTGGGCATCTCCTTGCCATTTTTCATAGGCTTGCAGTTCCCCCTCACCCAATGGAATCCCTTCACATCAGGATTTTTGTCAATTATTCATTCGAGTGGCATCGAATTTCTCCTTCGTCGGCGGATCCACGGTCTGAGCCCATAGCAATTACCGGCCCGGTTCTCGGGCCTATACAACCTCACATCCGGTCGCCGCTCTCACGCGGCTGCACCATTATCCCGCTTTCGACGGGCACGGGCTCAGGAGAACGGGACCAAACTCAAGGTCGGCGTTGAAAGCCAAAAGGATTCCCGGTCCGTTCACCTGGATCCGTCAGGGCTGATCAGGCCCTGAGGATTAGAAACGGTGTTTCGCAGCAGTTTGTCTTTCAGGCGGTTTTCATGATTGCACCTTCGATGACGACGCCGGAGCTCACGTACTTCCAGAGGGCCACGAGCAACTTACGAGCAAGCGCAACGATCATCGGCGTTTTTAGGCGGCCGGCGTTATGCGCGATGCGTTCCTTAAACCATAGCGTTAAAGTCGATCTCGGTTGGTGGCGCAGCCATAACCAGGCGAGTTCTACCATCGTTGCCCGCAATCGCGGATTTCCCGCTTTCGAGACGCCTTGTTCGCGATTGACGTTGCCGCTTTGCCAAGGGGAGGGCGCAAGGCCCGCATAGGATGCGATTTGTCGCCGATTGTCGAAGTGTCGGAACAAGCCTTCCGTGTAAAGTATCGTAGCGAACTCTGGGCCTATTCCTTTGATGCCTAAAAGCGCGGTCGCTTCTTTAGGCGTTTCCGGCGTCTCCTGAACGATCAAGGCATCTCGCTCGGCTTCAACAGCCTTGATCTGTGTGAGCAACAATTCGAGGCGATCAAGTTCTCTGCATATTTCTGCTTTCAAATGTTTTGAGAGCGGTCGACCATCGCAGTCCGAAGTTCTTCCAGACGTTGGCGGCGATCTCGATTGACAGGTTGGTAATCCCGCATTCTGATGGATGTCGGACTTTAGGCCATTGTCCTGCAACCATTCCTCGTTGGTCTTGGAGCGATAGGCCGTATCGGCCCAGACCGTCGACGCGGTATTGTCTTTGGTCACTACGTTTCGAAGCTGGGCTCCGTCATGGGCGCTCGCACTCGTCACCGTCCATCCCCGGATAAAGCCATGGGCTCGGTCGATGCCTGCATGGTTTTTGTAACCAAACATTGGAATGGCAATATCGTGCTGGCCAGTCGTCGTCGACGTCGGCGTCTCCGTTGGCCGTTTCGCCTTGGAATACTTCACTGTCCATCGCGCGTCGCGGTCCTTCTGGGCCAGCCTGGCGGGTTTATCCTTCCAGTCCTCAGGGATTTCGCCGGCCTTGATCGCGTCTTTCTCGTCCTGGCTGTTATGTTGCTTGGGAGCCTGGATGATCGTGGCGTCAACGATCTGCCCGCCTTTGGCCAGATATCCGGAACGTGAGAGATGCTTGTCGAAACGGGCAAACAGATTATCAATGGCACCTGCACGCACCAAACTCTCTCGGAACAGCCAGATCGTCTTGGCATCCGGCACCTTCTGCGAAAGGGAAAGGCCAAGGAAACGCATAAACGACAGCCGGTCCTGGATAACAAACTCCGCTTGGTCGTCGGAGAGATTATAAAGCGCTTGCAGCACCAGGATTTTAAACATCAGAACCGACGGAAATGGTGGACGTCCACCCTTCGATCCGTCGGACCGCTTCAGCGCCTTCGCTAAAGGTTTTTCAAATATCGCCCATGGAATGATGCTGTTGAGCTTCTCCAGCGGATCGCCGACGGCACTCAGCCGTTCGTAACGATCATCCAAATCCCAAAAGCCCGGTTGCCCACGCATCATCCGCTCCCAGAAAATCACACTGGCCGGATTGAATCATGAAACGCGGAAAATGGGGAGGTTTTTAGAGGTGTCCAGATGTATATTCGCCGTGAGCGATTTGATCCTCAAACGAGTCATCAGCCCGACGGCTCCGGGGCTCGATTGGATAAAGGACAGGGGTAGCTCCGGCGGGAACTTCGGGAAGCGATGTAGCCGAACCGCTAAGGTCGACTTTCGGGTTTCCTGACGGTTTCATGGCGATATCTGCTCAATCGGCAACCTCGGAGACTAGCGCCGCATTCGATAGAACCGCAACAGGTGACGACGCCGTCC
Organism: Rhizobium tumorigenes; assembly: GCF_003240565.2. Lineage (NCBI taxonomy): Bacteria > Pseudomonadati > Pseudomonadota > Alphaproteobacteria > Hyphomicrobiales > Rhizobiaceae > Arminella > Arminella tumorigenes. Next base: position 208,211 of record NZ_CP117257.1, on the reverse strand, counting down.
ATCGAATGGTCCCAATGTTAAAAACAGCCTCAAATTATTCGATGGGATTTGAGGACACAGGTCTAGATCGTTGCTGAAGCGCAATGATCTGCCCCAGCAGCTGCTGTTGTGCACTCAGAGCTGGAGCCATTTCAGCGGGAACACTGGAAACTGGCGCCACACCACGGGCATTGGCGTCTTCCACAACGTCATCGATTTCAACCGAGACCTGGGGGGCGTCTATTCCAATTGCAAGGTTATCCTGTTCGTCATTCATATCACTGTTTTGCTGTGTAAGAGTTTCCCCATTGTTCACTAGAGAATCGATGTCACCTAAGCCCAGCGCCGCCGTGACCGCAGCTTGTTGACTGAGATGATCTTGCCCATCCTGATGGACATCTTGCGCAAGCATCAAAGATGCGGGCTCAGGGAGGGCGCCAATTTGGCATTCGAAAAGGCGCCTCAGCATACGATCTGAATAATATCGCACCTTTCTCAATTTGAGAGGCGGCTGCCCCTTAATAAGGACGATTTCACTTTTATCATCGAGCAGGCGCACCTGTTCCGGGCGCAAAAGCGGTGCCCCCTGATCGGAAATCTGGATGTTATGATCGAACATACGGGCTTGACTGTATGAGGTCGAACGCGCCTGGAAGGTATATTCGCCGATAGCTTTTGAGATATAGGTCGGCGTTTCGTCGTCAGCGGTGGCCATAAACACTTGCACGCCAGTGTTGCTGAGAAAGTTTTGTTTGCCTGCCTCGTCATAGGTGCCCGACAAGGCCGAGAGACTCTGAATAATAAACATGAAGCGACCTTTGTAACCAGCGATGGTTGTAATCGCGGTCTCGATCGCCTCCAGTTTGCCCAGGTGTTTAAATTCGTCGAGGAGAAATAAAACTTCATACCGCTCATCTTTACCCGGCAGTGATCGCTGCAGAATCGACACGACCTGCTGAAAAAGGAGGCGCATCAATGGCGCCACGACCTCAAGGTCATTGGGGCTGACACAAAGATAAACGCAGGTCCTCTTTCGACGCAGATCATAGACGGAAAAATCCGATCGACTTGTGGCTGCTTTGACGAGTGGATCAGCCCACAGGTTAAGTCCACCATCGCCGAGCACCGACGTATAGGAGGTCAAAATTTTCGTGTCGTTGCCCGCCATATTGTCGAAAATGCGCTGAGCCTCTTTATTTCGGCTTTCTTCCGCGAGGTGCGCAAAAAGTTTGTACTTCTCTCCAGGTTGGGCAAATAGGTCGTAGACCGCACCAATCGTTGGCGCACCACGCTCAATACAGGTAAGGATGCCCGCAACAAAAAGGTCCCGTGCACCGTCGATGAAGCCTTCCGCACCCTTGCCTTTGGCGGTGATCAGGTTCGCGGCGAGACGGCGAGTCTCGGTGAACTGCCGCTCGGGCGGTAAAGCTGCAATATCGAGGACGGGATTGTAACAATGAGTTCGTCGCTCTGGATCCAGAGGTGAGAACTTGAAAACGGCGTCGCCGCTCGATTTGCGGGCTCTGGACGTCAGCTCAAAAAGCTCGCCTTTGACGTCGAGGGCTATCACCGTACCCTTGAAGGTTAGGAGTGTCGGAATAACGACGCCAACGCCTTTACCGGCACGTGTTGGCGCGACAACAAGACTGTGAGGCTGCTCACCATTGGTCAGATAGTTGCCGAACCAAAGAGGGCCACAGGTCTTCCCAAAGACGGGCCCCTTGATACGATTATAACGCTGCAGGTAACCGGCGTGCCGCATTTCGCCAAATGCCGCCCAACGAGCCGTGCCATGATGCTCGCGGTTACGCAGCGATATGATGAGTTGGCTTAACAGCACAACCACAGATGTCGCGATGATAATGGATAAGCCGCAAAAGAAGACGGGGGTCGCATGACCGATATAGAGCGGGGTCTCGTACCAAAAGGCGAAGACGCTAAACGTCATCATCGCTTCGCCATCGAAACCATGGCGGAATGTTGCATAGAGACTTGCCGCACAAAAACCGGCCGCTAGCGAACATACGATGCTGAGAGCTAAACGCTGGGGCGTAATCTTGCTCGAATTCATCACTTCACCGAGATTCTTCGATCGATCGCAAATCGCGCTTTGTATTTGGGTGTTGCCGCAAACAATCCAGCAATTACCGCCCGTAACCTTCACGTGAACGCGAATCCAGTCCCCTTATATAAGGCTGTGTCTTGCGATCACGGTCAGTCCGTTTCCGACTGTCGTCTATTGCCAATTGATCTGCCGCATGAGCGGTCAGCCCTCGGTCCCTGCTGGTGCCAGATATCACGTCACGAACGGGCGTCGCCTCGAGAGTTCTACCAAGATTGTAATGCCTCAAGGCAGGAGCAGGGTCACCAAACCTGGTAGAGGCGTTTTCGGCGTCATTTCGCCTCCTAGAACTCACAACGGCCGGCGTGATGTGAGTGTCCTCTACCAAGCCGTCAGAAATATTCTCTGCCTTGTGGTACCACAATGGAATTGGCTGATTGGTATTGGGAACCATCGGAGTACCTGATCGGTTGGCAACCTGGGGTACAGAAGAGTTGCCGAAACCAGACCGCGTATCGGCTTTGGTCGAGATTTTTTGCTTCCCCTTTTCAATAGCGGTTATTGCGATCCGCTCCGTTTCTTCTATATGTGACCATTCGGCGTCAGTTAGATCGGGAAAATCCGCAAGGCTTGCTTGCGATGACTTCTGTGCCTTCGGTGAACGCTCACCATTCAATCTGGCAGGCCTCGGACTATCGATCGAGATCTTCTCTGCGTGTTCGATAACGCTGTCTTTCCCAACGGCGTTGTCTAATCCCGCGCCGCGCAAATCCGGTGCGGCATTCCGCACCGATGGGGATCTATTGGAATGAGATTTGATCAGTGCATCGATTTCTGCCAGCGCGGCGTCGGTCAACCAAGAGAAATCATCGAGCTCCGCTCCCGAGGACCTCAGCGCTTGCGGTAAATGTCCGCCAGCCTGCTCAACCGGTGGCTCCCCGTTAGAGGGCATGCCATCAGCCCTGTCGGAAGTACCTTCTTTCTGGAAAGCGTCCCCTGATACGGGCTCATGCAAGCCCGGTGCGGCGCTCTCCCTCGCCAGGGACTTCTGGGAGAGAGATTCGAATATCGCATCGATTTCTGCCATGGCGGCGTTGGTCAACTCGGGGAAGTCATCGGGGGTTGTTTGTGGTAACCTCTGCGGATGCGGTGAAAGGTCATGAGAGAACCCAAGGATTGCTCCGCCATCGCCACCCCTCCCCTGTTCGCCCGAGCGGGCACTGCTGACATCGTCGAGAATTTCAGTGTGTTCGCTATGAGAACTTGCTTCAGCATTCGAAATTGACGTTGTCACGTTCTCTGAAAGACTCGGAGCTTCGTGGCCAAAGTACCGGCTGTCCGCTGAATCTTCGAGTTCCTCTAGCCCTCGGATCGGCGCCGAGATGGTGTCACCCGAATTTCTATCGGTCTCGTAACCGGTATCTCTCCCGAACCATTCTGAGGGTGGACCCGAATAGAGAGCGGAAACAGAGGTGGCGTCGGGTAACGTCGAGCTTTCCTGCGAGGTCTCCGGTGCTCTGTCTGCCGATGGCTGGACATTGTACACGCCCGCTTGCGGCCCGCCTTGCCCGTTCGACGAATGCGCGACCCATGTATCACGGTTCACGAGCGAAGATGCCGCGACCGTATCGATCTCTCTGCCTAAGCCGATTTGCCGCCGTGTGACTGATCTATTTGCATCGCCGGGATGCTCGATTTCGCGCGGTCGCTTTATGCCCCTTGCTCCTAAATCTGGCAACGCACTGGCTTCCCTGTCGCGCTTATCGGGATTTTCGTGTAGTAGCTCACGCCAGTGCTGCATGGCGGTGCGGAAATCGCCGTTATTCTTCCGCAAAATTGCAGGTAGATCCGTGCGGGTTCCGGATAACCCTGGCGGCATTGCGGCATCCTGCGGATGAGCCGCTACAAGCCGTCGGCCGCTCGCCGATGTTTCTGGGATGCCGTCCGGGATGCCTGAATTTGGTGGACGCGACAAAGTTACTGCGACAGAAGTGTCCCGGCCATCTTCTCGAGCAGCCATTGCGTGTGCGGGAATGGAGGTCGATGTGGTCCGACGCCCTTCGTCATTCGCCACAGGAGCGGGACGCGCAAAGTGTCCGGTGAACTCTTCATTTGCCATGACTCTGTCCTTCTCTATCTTCTATTTCCACCGCGCCCGTCCTGGCTGCGATCATCTCTCGTGCGTTTGCGTTCGTTCGGTCCTCCATCATCTTCTTCACGCGGACGCTTTGAAGGAGCGCCTCTCCGTTGCTCAAGGTGGCCTGAAGCAGACAATGGATCGGTCGCGGTGCTGGGCCGCGCCATGTCCTGCAATGAAGACGGCCGAGACGTTTCGGCCGGCGGTGCGACGGGATCACCACGGCTATCTCGTTCGCCGGCGTTCGCCTCGGGCCCAACTGCCATACCTTCCAATCTCACACGTTTTGCGCCACTCGGCCCTTCGTCGTCGTCACGAGGACGTTTTGACCACCGCTGGCTGTAGTCTGTCGCGCGCGCGGCAGTTGAGCGAGGAAGATCGGAAGTGCCGTTTGCGTTGCCGGCGCGAACATCGGAAACAGGCGGAGAGCCGCTCTCTATGTCGTCCGCGAAAATGGCAAGGCGCTGTGTCTCCAATGCAATCCGTACGCTGCCACTGGCTCCGTTGCTCGATCCGGCTGGCTCGTGAAGATGAACTTGCGACCCGTTCTGCCGATTGTTGGGCCGAGGTATGCTCTCTGATCCGCCCGCGGATGCGTCAAACGGGGCTGTATCGGACGATTGGCTGAATTCTGGATGATCTCCTTGCGATGACGACTGTTCCAAATCGGCGTTTTCGAAACGGATTTGACGAGCCTGCCGCTCAAGGCGCCGAAATTGGGCATAGGTGATCGGCCGCTCAAAGATACCACGTTCCGCTCGCGAGCTCGCATCGAGGACAATGCCGTGGCGAAGCGAAATCTCAGCCATATTGACGCGCAAGGCGTCGTAATTCAGTTGTGGGTGGCGCCGAGATATCTTCAGCCACCCGTGTCCCAAAAGTTCGCGACGATTGACGACGACATGCAGGTGTGGGTGATCGCGATCGATGTGGAAGGCTGTAAGATAGTTGTAGCGGCCACCCCCTGCGCCTGACCCAAACATCTCGGCAGCCCACTCCCGACTCGCCGCATAAGCTGCCGCCTGGCTGGTACCCGCTGGGAAGCTTACAATAATATGGGTGGTCAACTCCTGCTGCCTTTCCTCGTCTGGCTGACTTTCGTCATAAGTTCCAGTCTCTTGAACCCAGCCTCGGGCAAGCTCGTGGATTTGATCCGGTGGAAGGGGAATATCGAGATGCCGAGCCGAACGCTGCAGCTCCAGCTTGCCCTTCCGGGATAGATATTCCAACTGATTGATAATCTGTTGAAGGGTCTTGGTCCCGCCTCCCGGTACAATGCGAATGATAACTTGAGCTCGATCGGGCATCCAACATCTTCCCCGCCATGTGCTACGGCAGCGCTACAAGGAGTCTTTCAGCATGGAGCAACCGTCGATCCGTCGGCGTGATACGGATAAAATGGAACGAAGCAAGCCGTCGAGGTCAGCGAAAGATTCACCGAAAGCGATACGTTCGGCTCGCAGAGCCTCCAAATCCATTGTCGGATTTTCAGCATAGGCAGATAGCAGCGCGGCAATGTTGCTTGAGAGCGTTCCTATGGACAGAAGTATGGCTTCCATTTTGTGACGTGTCTCTGCATCGATTTCGAGAAAGCCGCCAATGCGGCGCACCGCAACTCGGATGGCCATGCTGTCGGAGAGCCCCAGCAAGCGTGCCTGGTGAGAGAAACTTTCATATTCGGCCGATCGCAACCGTGTACTCACGACCCTGAAACCTTCAACCGTGGCGCCTACGCGCTGGTTGATGGCAATATCACTTGAGGTGGGCTTACTGCCTTGCGACATAGCTCCCTCCATAGAAGAGCGAATGATCTAAATTGCCCCGTCGCATAACTTTCCCATCGGGGCAGACGAAAATCTACGCCTATAAAAACTGGAATCAAGAACAGATAAGGATTATTTCCTCTATAATTGTTACATTTGCAACTATTCTATAACAAAAATGAAATATAATTCGGATAATTATTTTCTTATTCATGAATAATCGCAACATCCTACACACAAACAAAAATACAGACGCACTTCCATTTCACAACACTAGCAGGATAAGGACATGAAACTTCTGACATTTTGCTCCTTCAAAGGAGGTGCCGGCAAAACCACGGCACTCATGGGCCTTTGCGCCGCTCTTGCAAGTGACGGTCGTCGAGTGGCTCTCTTCGACGCCGATGAAAACCGACCACTAACGCGATGGAAAGAAAACGCCCTACGCAGCAATACCTGGGACTCATTCTGCGAAGTTTATGCCGCCGAGGAAATGTCACTCCTTGAGGCGGCCTATGAGGATGCCGAGCTCAAGGGATTTGACTATGCGCTGGCCGATACGCATGGCGGTTCGAGCGAGCTCAACAACACGATCATTGCCAGCTCAAACCTGCTTCTAATCCCGACGATGTTAACTCCGCTCGATATCGACGAAGCATTGTCGACCTACCGCTATGTCATTGAGCTGCTGCTGAGCGAGAACTTGGCAATTCCGACAGCCGTATTGCGCCAACGTGTCCCGGTCGGTCGGCTGACCACATCGCAGCGTGCAATGTCAGACATGCTCGCAAGCCTTCCAGTTGTGCAATCTCCGATGCACGAGAGAGACGCATTTGCCGCGATGAAGGAACGTGGAATGTTGCATCTCACATTGCTGAATATGAGAACCGATCCGTCGATGCGCCTCCTCGAACGGAATCTCAGGATCGCGATGGAGGAACTCGTCACCATCTCCAAATTGGTTGGCGAAGCTTTAGAGAGGTGAAGATGGGAATTCGCAAACCCGCTTTGTCTGTCGGGGAGGCCAGGCGGCTTGCCGCCGCTCGACCCGAAATGGTCCATGCTCACTTGCCTGTTGCCACCCAAAACTCGGCCCTACCGCAGCCGCCAGAAAATCCCGACCAGGAAGATCGACGACCTGCCCCGGCCGTCGCCAAGCGTCATCCCAGTGCTGATCGGCAATCGATGCTTACCGTGGATGCTCTGAGTTCGACGACAGCGCCGGAAAAGATCCAGGTCTTCCTTTCAGCGCGGCCGCCCGCGCCGCAGGTGTCGAAAATCTATGACAACCTGATCCTTCAATACAGCCCTTCCAAGTCGCTACAAATGATCTTGCGCCGTGCGCTTGGCGATTTCGAAAAGATGCTGGCAGACGGATCGTTTCGCACAGCTCCGAAGAGTTATCCGATCCCTCAGACAGCTTCCGAAAAATCCATCATCGTTCAGACCTCCCGCATGTTCCCGGTACCGCTACTAGAAGTCGCTCGCAATCACTTTGATCCATTAGGATTGGAGACTGCCCGAGCTTTTGGCCACAAGCTAGCTACCGCCGCGCTTGCATCTTTCTTTGCTGGGGAGAAAACAACTAAAAGATGATCTCTCAAAAGAGAGGGCGACGAAAGGCAGCTTTGCGGGCGACATATCGATCAGCTGATGCCAGGAACAGACTGCTTATGGCGAAATGCACCTCTGCGTCAGGCCGCCATCATACCCCCGTAGGAAACGTTGACGTCCGCGTCAAAGAAATAGCCAGCACCTCTTGCAGTCTTGATCAATTGGGGGCTTGTCGGATCCCCCTCAAGCTTTCGGCGCAGCCGTAAAATGAGGACGTCAATACTTCTGTCATACACCTCCTCCTCTCTCACCCGACTGGCGATCAGAAGCTGCTCGCGGGATAGAACGTCGCGCGGCTTCTCCAGGAAGGCTACAAGAAGATTAAACTCACCTGCCGTGAGTTTAATCTCTCCGCCCTCTTCCGAAATCAAACGGCGTTGCCTGATATTCAGTGTCCAGTCTGCGAAATAAAATGAGCGTCGGTCTTTCGTACGCGCGACGCTGGGCCGCTCGCGCAACGCAACACGGATCCGCGCCAGAAATTCGCGGGTCCCAAAAGGTTTGGCGATAAAATCGGTTGCTCCCAGCTCGAGTGCAACAACTTTGTCCGCCTCCTCAAGCCGATCACCGCTAATGATTATCATTGGAACATCGGATTTTGTCGCCAGAGTGCGAACAATTTCAAGCCCATCTTCGCGACCCAAATTAAGATCGACAACCGCGACATCGACCGTCTCGTTGGAAAGTACACGATTGAACTGCTTGCTGTCGGCTACCGCCGTCACCTTAAAGGCATGGATGGTAAGATACTCGACTATAAGATGCCGCATAGCGACATCGTCATCGATGACAAGAACGTGTTTCAACGGTTCACCTTTCAATCTAGGATCCTGGCCACCCCTTTGCAGCTTAACAGAATCTATGCATCCAAAGGCTGTATGCGTTAGACCCCACTCGTCAATTTTTTCTCACTATACGGGCACTTCGGCAAAATACCGGCTAAGCCGTGCAGGACAAAAATGCAAACAATATGTTTCAGCTTGATGACAAAGATTGCTGAGCTTTGCTACAAATGTAATTTTGTAACATTCCCATGATATTTTAAACAGTAGCTGAAACTACCGTTGGTTGAGAAGATCAGCTATCGTCTCACCGCGCCGGCGCGCATCTGCCGCAAGCCAGATTTCACCAACCTCGTAAACGTCATCGTAGGCACGGAAGGGTATGATGACATCGATCGCCGTTGCGAGCATGTCAATCAGCGTGCGGTCTTCCAAGCTGGCCCCTTGCACGCTACTTTTCACGAGCGAAAACAGCTTTTTGAAACCTTGAACAGGATTGGCGCCATGTATTGTGGAAATCGATCCCGGATGCCCTGAGACGACTTCACTCAGATATGCCCACGCGGCATCGTCGCGCATCTCGCCGAGCAGTATTCGGTCCGGTCGCATGCGCAGACTAGCTTGAAGCAGGTGCTCAGCGGTCACTGCGCCCAGCCCAGCCCCATTCTTAGAATAAAGCAGCCGCACGTGGTTCTCGTGTGGAATGACGAGCTCGAGCGTGTCTTCGATGGTGATCAGCCTTTCCTGCGGCGGGATAGCGCTGATCAAGGTCTTGCTCATCGTTGTCTTGCCGCTCCCGGTAGGGCCGCAAAGCAGCATCGACAACCGCCCAACGACGCATGCATGCAGAAACGCTTCCAGATCCCCGTTGTCATAGTGCCGCAGGATAACTTCATCATGCTGATCTTGGCGCATTTTTCGTGTTTGCCACTGGTTCCACCTTGGAGCATCGTAACGGGACGAGACTTCTTTGAGCCCAGAAACACGGAAGCTTGGCCGTCGAATCGTCAAGCTGACGGTGCCCGACGGTACCGTCGGCGGCAAACAAATTTGCAACCGCTCGCCATCTGGAAGTTCAGTGGCGCAAAGTGGGTTGCGTGGTCCAACGTCCTGTTTTCGCAGCGCGCCTGCTAAAATAGCGATGTCTTCCAGATCATCATAGGAGACAGACAAAGGAAATTTGGTGAAAACGCCAGCCTGGCGCACAAATGCCTCTCCTGGTCGATTTATCGCCACTTCTTCGGTCCTCGGGTCATCGAGCCATTCCAAAATCGGCTTGAGAAGGATGCGTAATTGTGGGTCCACCTCCATTTGTATCGTACCTCATCTGCAATCTAAAAGTTGAATTCGTTATGGACGGCGATCCCGCCCATGCACGGCGCGGCCAGTCATATGAAGCTGGTATACGCCTGAGAAATCGAGGTCCCGTGCGACAAAAATGGAGACCGTATCGCCCTGATTTTTCTTCAGGGTTGGCGGTATGTTGATGGTGGCCTTGAGGGCTGTGTCGGCCGTTTGTTCACCGTTATTCTGGAAGCTGTTGAAGCTCATCCCTCCGCCCGAGCTGCCAGCGTAGGTGCTCGCTGCCTGGAAGGCACCTTGGACGACACTCAAGAGCATGGCCCCGCTAAAGCGCTGCCAGAAGTGATTATCGACCGTGCCCGGCAAACCCGAACGACCGAGCTCGTCAGCGCTTGGTGATGCAAGCGAAATCATGGCATGATCGGGTGTCTCCGCACGATCCCAGAGGACAAAAACGCGCGCATCCCCCTGTTGTAGCCCGCGCTGGATCTCGCCGACGACGGTGGTGCCGCGATCGAGAAGCACAACGTTATTCGTTGTTCCACGAACATCCTGGGGTAACACGCATTTCACATAACCTGCCAAATTGGTGTCGATTGCCGTTTGCAAGATGCACGGGATAATCGTCCCTTCGGTCACCATGAAGTCGGGATGAGGCAAGAGCATAGCTCTGGTCGGCTGCAGCTCGGTGGGTTTCATGCGTATCGACAGATCATTCTCGGCGGACACTTCAACCTTGGGCAAAGGGCCGTCTTCCCCATTGCCTCCGCGTCCTCGATCCATTTCGCCCTGTTGAACGCGCTTGCTGGTTCCTTGATCACCACTGGTGTACGCAAAAATCGGTGTTTCTTCCGGACGCGGTTCATGCCGTTCCGGCTCACTTCGCGCTTGTGGAGTCGGCTGAACAGCTTCCTGGGCAGGCAGAGGATCGGGCGTAACTGCAATCGGAACCGGATGAAATGGCTGGGTGTTCGTGGCGATCATGGTTGACGGCGGTGCGTTCCCGTTTTCCTTCTTTTGACGCCCGCCAAGCCAAATGAGGCTAAGGGATAGCGCGAGAACGACACCTCCTACCATCAACTTTTGAGACCCCGAAAGGCGCCGGCGATGTGTGTCGGAGACCAGCGACCCGGACGCATCGACATCATGCGCCGATTGCTGATTGTCGTCGTTCATCGTCTCGCCTCCTTTAGGATGCGCTTCACATCAGGCCTCACAGTGCCTGTCTCCGGCTTGCGGCCGACGGGATCGTAAGCAGTATTCCAAATGCATAGTACCGTTTGGCCATCCCTCAGACGCCAACCACGGGAAACCGAAGAAATCTCGACATAGCTCCCTTTGACTGAATAGTTGGCGACAGCTTCCTTGCCATCCGGACTGATCGTGTAGATGGACGGCATGCGTACATTGCCTGGGAAGTGAAATACCGTCGTAAATCCATCGTCGAAGATTTCGAGCGGCAACAACGAGCGATCGCCTTGGGCGACATAGTGCCAATTCTTGTCCCCGGCACCAACGGTCGTGGAAGGCTGATCCAACAGATCCTCCGCCCTCCGTTGATATTGTGCGTCCGCACGTAGACGGTCTGCAACAGCCTTCTCTTGTGCCTCCTTCCGGCGAGCCGCCGCGTCATCGGCAGGGTAAGCAAATTGTACGCTGTAGTAGAGATCGGCCTGCTCTTTATCGAGGTGCGGCAGCGTCTTGGATGAGATGCTGAAAACGTAGCGTCGCATACCGGCGTCGCTCGCGGTTAGCACGACCACTGGCTGGGGCGGAAGAACCTGGCTAGCCTTGAAGAATAGATAATTTCCGCGCGGAAGGGCCGCGAGATCTTTGCTATTGGAAACGGCAACTGCGGTCACCGTTTCGTTAGCCCCGAATGTAACAACCAAAGTTGCTCCAACCGCCGTCGAAAGGCGCACCACTTGATCGGGATTGTAAGCCAGATAACGCATGCGCGGATCAAGTCTGCCCGCGGTTGGCGCGTCTTCAGCCTTTGCGCCAATCGCTGCGAGGAGTATGCATGCCAAAGTGAGAAATGCTTTTTTCGTCATGGTTCGCCGTGGCCTACGTTCAAAACGGTATCTTCCGATGTCTGGTAGGAGGTGACAACCAAGCCTCCCGGATTGGTCAACCTCAATCTACCGGGCAAGCTGGTCACCTTTTCATAGCGAACTGTGGCAGTCCAAGTACTCACGACCGGCATTTTGCCGTCAACGACGAGGGTTCGTTTATACCGGATTTGCTGCACACCCGGGGTGACATCATTTGAAGCGATGTGTTCGACCGCCAGCCTACCGCGTTTCCCGAGGATGACCTGAGGGGAACTTGGGTTAGGATAGTTGAAGAATTGCTGATAATCTTGGCGCACTGTCGGGGCGCTGAAGTTCGATACCAGGTCATAGGCGTACTGAACGCTATCGGCATCATAACTCTCGCGCAACCGAACATATTCCCACAGTGAGGCGTTAACGACGGCCTCCTCTTGTGTTGCCGGCAGTCGGGAGACGGATACCTCGCTGTCGACTGTTCCGTCCGGCCGTACCCATAGGTATACCGGCACGAGCCTGATCAGCGGCACCATGGTAGCAATGGTGAACGCCTGGGCAACATTCCCCAAGATAGCTACGGTTGCGACAGCTGCAATGACCTTGGAGAGACGCCGCGCTGATTTGGCACGCGCAGTTTGAAAGGATTCCACTTCCTTATAGTGCTCAGCCAGGGTTTCCCGCCCTACCAGCAAGGCGTATTCAGACCCCTTCATGGCGTCCACCCGCGTTGCTGCGCTGAAGATCTGACGGCAGAGGCTGCCAACGCCCCACATTTAGCGGGAATATTGGGCCTTTGCAGCTCGCCAATTTGTCGTTTGTCTGGCAGCCAGTTAAAGCGAGTGCCAGACACAGCAGGCAATATTTCATAAAGTTTCTCCATTGACGCGATTTTTTCGCGCGACCTAGCGTCGCTCTACGTGAGCGAAGCGGCGGTACACACTGTTGGCAGATTGGGTCGCGCCGCTCCAATAGCTGCCTCCAATGTTGCCGGCGATCGCCGGCAAAGCGACAATGAGCGCGTCACCGGTGAGAAAGAACATGTCGAGTTCGTAAAGACCAATGATCTTAGCCGCGGTCGTCCCGGCAAGAGTAATGACACCGAGCATAAGGGTGAGCGCAGTCGCTTCGGTTAGAATGACTATCGTCGCAACGAGGTTTAGCAGGAGGAGCAGGAGACCATAGGTGACAAGTTGCCCGATCCACTTGGCCGCAATGTCGCGAGTGCGATCAAAGATATATCCTATAAGGATCAGCGGACCGATCGCCAAAAGCACTTTCGTCAGAATTCCGACAGCGTCATAGATTCCAAACGCAGACCAGAGTGTGCCGTAAAAGACCCACTGAGCCCCCTGAAAAGCAAGGATGTCCTGATCGTTCATCGGCCCAATTTCAGATGCAATTTTCTGAAATGCGGCTTGGGTTAGGGCAAACATTGTATCCAGCTGAGTGGGTATCGTCTGCAGTGGAAGGCCGCTGCCACTAAACTTCTGAACAAAGTTCGGAATAGTCTCTTCAAAGACTGAAACAACGTAATCGTGGTAGTTTGCCTGCCCGACTATAAGGGCAACAACGACAGTGACCGTGATCACGCGTGTGATGCCGCCCCGCACCTCGATTTCGCCACGCATGACTAGAATACCTTGGACCATAATCCAAAGGGTGACACAAGCGATCAATGGCGCGCTTACCGCCTCCTGAATCGTCCCCAGCATCGTGTCCAGGCTTGTTGTAAAGGCTAAATCGAAGATCGTATGAATGGATGTGAACGGCGCCGGAATCGTGAAGTTCATCGTTTGGACCTGATCTTGACTGGCTTCGCTGAATGAACACGCACCCTGAAATGCCCAGATGGGAGGCACGAATAAATTGCCTGTCTCAGGGGACCACCCCAAAAATGGTAGCGGTCTTTTGATGCTCTTTGCGTTGAGCGGCCGCCTCTTCCGCCTCATGAAGGCCAGCCTGCGCGGTGGTCATCGTTAACAAGCTGGTCGCCTGGATATTTTGAATCATTGCGTCGTGAATCTGCTTGAGAAGCAGACCGTTGGTGACAGTTGCCTGCATGATGTTGTGAGAACGAGAAAGCTGTGCTGTGGTCTCGGCATTCGCCGTCAAGCGCTTGTCCATCGCCTCCAGGTTGTCAGCTGCAATACCGGTACTATTCGCAGAACCTGTTATCTGCGACCGCAAAAGCTCCCCTTCTGCATCGCCACCAACTACAGCACGATCTGCATCATCGGTGATCGTATGAGCCGTGGTCGACATAGGCATCCGCGCCGAAAACATCTCCTTGTCCAGCTCTCTGGTTGAGGGATACTGATTTTTCTGGTTGAGCGAAGTTAGCAGGCCGGTGACGCCATATGCCGACGTTAACATTGCCACCATCGTTATGGTCTGTTCAAGATTAGCCGCAGTCTCGAGCGCCGTCGCCAGCGTCTCAGCTTCCGTCGCCGGATCACTAACAACGAACTGCGCTCGCGCAGGTCCTACCGAAAGAAGGCTGACGGCCAGGGCCGCAGCAGCGAATTGCGTGGCCTTCATAGCTTTCCACCTTTCATCAATCTCTTGCCTCGTGGTAACGGGCCATGAATTCGCTGAGCCACGCGGACGGGTCGTCCCCCTGCACTTCGCGAAGCTGATCTGCAAATCGCAACGTGTTGGCGCGTCCCGAAAGAACGGCGACATATTCGCGCATTTCCCGCAGATCGAATTCGCAGATGACGCTTCCGCTCTCTCGTTTAAGCAAAAACTTCCGATTACCTACTGCCATGTCTTCGCGGATCGCCTGAAATTCCTTTTCAGTACACTTCAGTCCGTCGATATAAGCCGATCGATCTGCCGTCGGTGAAGGATAGAAGATCTTCGTCATGCATTGCGCGACGAGACTGGCGCCTAGTTGCGATTCCAGAACATGCTCAGGCTGCTGTGTTGCCAGTATCAGCATCCCATTGTTCTTGCGAACGGTAAGCAGAAACTTGTCGATGACCGCTGAAAATTTAGGGTTTAGCAAATAGGCGCGAAACTCATCGCAACTCATCACAAAGCGACGGCCGTCGACCATGGCGCCAATGCGGTGCAAAAGATATGCCGCGGCGGGCGCGCATACTTCCTCATATTCGAGAAGATGCGTCATATCGAAGCCTGTAATCGAGGGATCCAACTTTACTTCGTCGAGCTCGCCGTCGAAGGCCCAGCCCAGTGCGTTGCCACGGCACCACCGTTGGAGTCGCGCTCCCGCACCTTCGGCGGGTCCATGCAACAGAAATTCGCGTAACCCGGCGATTGAGCGCATATGTGGATCAAACGAGAGCTGTCGATGGATGCCCCGCACCAGACGGCGATTCTCCTCGGGGGATATTCCTCCGCGGCCATCGCTCTCAATGAGCGCCACGATCCATTCGCGCAGAAAATCATGAGAGGTCGCTGTATTTTCCAGGCCACGCAATGGCGCCAATCCGCTCGGCATTCCTCTGCGGAGTGCCAAATATGTTCCTCCAGTCGCGCGAACCAGCAGCTCACCGCCGCGGTCCTTATCGAAGAAGACAATCGTACCAGCGCGGTCGACCATGCTCTGCTCGAGCATGGCGAGGATAAAGGTCATGAGCGTTGTCTTACCCCTCCCGATGGGACCGAATATTGCCGTCATGCCAACATCGTGCTCATGCGGGATGTAGTCAAAAGGCGTTCCACCATTGGTGCGAAAGCGTGCAATCGCCTCGCCCCAATGACCTGACCCAGAACCCTCGGGAAAATTCTCGAATGAGACCAAACCTGCGAAGTTGCGCGAAGTGATCGCTCCCGGACGCGTACGCCACTTATAGTTGCCTGGTAGCTGCGACCAATAAGCCGCCTCCATGCCGATGCCCTCTTGGACAACAACGGCTCCGGCATCCGCCAATCGCGTCCGGGCCCGCGCACCTCTATCGGCCAGACTATTGAGATCATTTGCATATAGGCAAAGACTCAAATGATGCGACCCCATAACGAATTCGTTGCTCGCCAGGGCGTCCTCCGCCTCAGATAATTTGCTGATTTGGGTGACGGCTTTGTCGCCAGAACTCAACATCTGGCTGGACTTGAGGCTGAGCTTCGCGTGGGCTTGAGCGCGAGTCAGGAACGAGAAGCTCTGTGTCAGAACAAGCGGAAAATCGAGTGACAGTAGCGCGTTGAGCATACCCGGTCGCGTCCGCGCAGGGTATTCGCGAAACGAGTAAATAGATCCAACGTAACTGTCTCTCGGGGTTCGGATCTCGAGTCCTCGCTTGCCGCAAATAACTCGGTCGGTATAAATCGAGGCGCCGAGCGAACCGCTAACGACCGGAACCGGCGCGAATCGACCAGTCATTATTAGCCGCAGGGCTTCTCCAACTTCCGTGAAAAGCACATCTTGCTTCTCACGAATACCGAGACGGCGCAGGCCGTACGCTTCGAGAGCGCCAGCGACAACATGCCAGAGATCTTCCAGATTCCTGATTTGACTTGCGAGATCGTTTTCCTTTTGTCTGTAGAGTTTACTGAACCTCCTCCTCACTTTGCCAAGCGTCGTCTGGGGAAACACGATCAGCGTAAGGAAATGGTCATTGCGAAGGAGTTTGCCGGTGAGAACGCGCTGCTCAAAAGCTTCGCTCAGATTGGCGGAGAACTCGCTGCGGAAATGTCGCGGAGGTGACGGCGTGACATCATCATGACGTACGAGGTGAGCGTATATTGACACATGATCATCGGCGATATTGCGCAAGAGCGTGTTGAGCGCACGGCAACGTGCATTGCGCATTTCAGGGTCTTCGAGTTCGAAGGCCATCCCACTAACGTGCGCCATCGTCATGATCGATCCGTCTTCTAGAAGGACAACATGGTCGGTGAGGTGCCCGACATAGGGTAGATAAACCTCACCAGACCTTTCGGTCGTGCCACTTGCGCCGAGCATTACGTCATTCCCCTCCCTCGCGCGGGAACCTTGATCGGATTTGGGCTAACGCTTGCGCCGCCCCAAATCAGACCATCAACGCTCCTTCCCGCCGTCTGCAAAAACAGTAGAACGACGCTGGCCGCATTGTAGTCTCGCTCCACAACAAGCCGCGCTCCGAACCATAAGGGCACCAGAACGACTTCATACAGCGGGTTCTGAACGATAACGATGACAAAGCCCGCAAACATCATGAATAGCCCTGCCAATGTCAGTGGCACCCCAAGAAACAATGCGGGTCGTGTCGCCGCCAGGTAAAGGGTCGCTTCTTCTAGCCGATCATTCATCAGCCACCGCCAGTCAGCGTTTTGCCGAGGAAGCTAGCTCCAAACATGATGACAATGCCGCCGACAACACCGGCAACGAGGCCGAGCGAAGCACGCCCGAACATCCAGGAAATTCCGATGGCCACGATACCAAGAACGGCGAGCGACTGGCCGAAGGGACCAAGGATGAACGTGCATATGTTGTTAACCATTGTGGCCGGGTCAGTGCCGCCGCCTGCAGATTGTGCTGCGGCTGGCCCGGAGGAGAAAATGCTCCACCCCATTGCACCACCCACGCTCGGCGCATAGCCAGATACCATGCGCATCACCGCGTTCGAAAGGGTAAGGCGATTCAGATGTACACGGTATCTCTCAAAGCATCGCATCATTGCTGACCTCCTTCATTTAAGTCGAATATGGGTTGATTGTCGTCTTTACGCTTGTCCTGGTCTGGCGGCGGTGGCGGACCGGATGAACCGCCGGGCCCGCCCTCCGGAGAACGGCGCTTGTATGAACCCCAAACATCCCAAGTTTCTTCGGATCTCGGCCTCTCATGATCGTCTTTTGGACGCTCGGTTATCGGAGGGACGAGCTGTTGAGCGGCCGTTTCGACTTTTCGCACGTATCCGTTCGCAAAGCCGTGCGTGAAATCACCGGTGTTATAGGCAGAGATTGCCCGACGAAGCGCCAATTGCTCTTCCTCAGCCGTGTCGCCGCCCGCGTAGCGGCTCCCAAGCAAATTTGCTGCAGCAGATAGTGACGTGCACGGTTGAAGGGCTTCCTCAGGTGTCAGACCGAGCATGGAAAAATTCCTGGAATTGATCTGCATGAGCCCAACATCCAGCGAATGCCGTGCGTCGAGACGGTCCGTCACAATTTGCTTTGCTTGTGCCTGGTTCTGCCAGAGAAGTGTTTCGCCGGTGGTATTGTCATGCGCAGTAAGCGGATCAAAGCGACTTTCGACCTGAGCGATCGCAGCAAGCGTAGATGGAGCCACTGATGGGGCGCATTCGCGTGCGAAATAGTTAAACTCGGCTGATGAAAGTGGGGCGGCGTCGCTCGATGGGCACACGGAGGCCAGCAACACGATCGACAGCGGTCCCGTTGCCTTCAGCATTCCTCGTCTCCCCAAGCTCATAACCAACACAGCTCCTTCGGTCGGAAGAAATGCTGCCAACTGATGTTCATGATTATCGGGAGGATCGGTTACTCCAGGATTTTTGTTTTCTACTTTTCGATTTCATTTGAAGCAGGAATCGCCTTCCAAGTGCTCAAAGGTCTGCCGGCGAAAGATGGCCCTCCAAGATGACGGCGAGGATCTGGAATGCCATCGCAGTTGAATTCCGTACCGCTGGGTGACGGTCGCCTTCCGATGCAATTCCAGACGTAGCAAATCGAGGCTTAAGCGTACGATCGCGATATGACTGGAAAGATGGGAGGGAATATGGTTCCGTTTCTCATGACCGATCTGGCCGATCAGCCTCCTGGCGACCTTGCCAGCACGCAGGCGATGATTCTCGCCGGACATGCAACTTGCCATCAAGCCTAGACGGCGGTGGCTCCAATACAAGCTGTGAATTCGTACGGCTTAACGTTATCGGCAACGATGTTGAACTGCGATCTCACTGTCGATATCGGGTCGATATGGGCGAAATGGACGGGAGATGGTTTCAATGAACTGTGGTTCTTCGCAGATTCCGATCAGGGTGTCGATAGTGTCATTTGCGTAGCGAAGGTAGTCGTGACGGCAAAGCTCAACGAGATCGACGGTCAGGCATGGCTGCTCCGCATGCTCTGGCGCATGCCAACCACACATATCGAGGAATTGCTGCCCCAGAGTTGGAAAGATCAACGCGCAACCTTGGTTTTGGCCCCATGACCCCGCCCGATCGCTTTAGCTCGCCTGCTCGTTCAACTCACGGGATGGAACCAGCGATCTGGCGCAGGATCGAGGTGCCACTTGACTTGAGCCTCAAGGGTCTCCACGACGTCATTCAGGCCACGATGCTGTTTGAGGATTATCATCTCGTCGAGTTTAAGGCCGGTGGTAGACGATATGATGTACCTGATCCTGATCCTGAAGACGCCTACGACCGCAAAGACTTATGCCGCTCGCAACGTCTGCATTGCAGCACTCATCGATCGCGGTGTGTAGACCTTCACCTATACCTACGACTTCGGTGATAACTGGCAGCACGCCATCACAATCGAAGCCATCAAGGATCGCAATCCGTTCCTGGAGTATCCGCGCTTCCTCGATGGTGAGCTCAGGGCGCCGCCGGAGGATGTTGGCCGAACATCCGGCTTCACGGACTTCCTGAAAGAAATGGCCAAACCGCGGCATCCTCAGCATCGCGAATTCATGCGCTGGTATGGCGGCCGGTTTGATTCCGCCGATATCAGCAGCGATGTTGTCCAGGAGCGTATCGCTAAACTCGCTCGGCGCCGAACGCTCGGAAAAGCCGGCTTTGCAAAAAGCCAGAAACAACAACATTGATCAGACCCGCGGGAAGCAAAGCGGGGTCGTCATATGGGTTGTCGCAACTCCGTCGCTTATTTAGTCGGACAGCCGCTACGACGCTCGAAACGAACAAAGACATTTAGGTGATTACGCCATGCAGATGTTCTCGATAGACGGCTGTTTGTCCGCCCATAGCGACTATCCTGCGTGTGAGCTTAGTGAACAATATTGCCTTGTTCACCGAAGACCGTATCGAAAGGCCCAGCAGACAATCGCCAACCTTTGGGTCTCGGGAAACGACCGCCACAACAGGCTGCCGAAAGCGACTGGAAGAAACCACAGCTATCTCGGCCTGACCATCTGTCTTAGGCGCGCCGAACAGACGTTAAGTTTCCCGAATACTCCTCAACTCTAGGCTTTGATCTTGGTGCGAATTGCGTAGGCCATGGTCCTGGAGGATATAGGTTTGGGATATGAGCCGCAGCACGACGCGCTTCGCTTTCGCTCCAGTCTTTGGGCAAATAAAGCTGCCGATCAATCAGGGTTTGACCAAAACGGCTTGCATAGGCAAGAAAGACGCCGACCTGGCAGTTCTCAATACGTCCAGCCGTGCCCGAATATTGTCGTGCGACGCCGACCGAGTGTGTGCCTTTTTTCAGGAATCCTGTTTCATCGACCACAAGGACGCCGTCCTCATCGCCAAGTGCCTCTGTTGCATACGTGCGAACGACGTCGCGCAACTTGTCGGCATCCCATTGGCTGCGCCCCAACAGCGATTGCATTCGATACGGGCTCTCCAGACCTGCCTGTTCAGCCATCAACCAGCCGGTCTTGCGCTCAACTCCGGACAACAAACCGTCCAGGAAAGCACTGGCCGATGCCCGAAGTTCACGTCGACCAAAGACCGGGCCTAGCCGCTGCTTCAGTGTATCGAGTTCCTGCTGCCATGCCGCCCGGACCAACCCGCGACAGACATCGAAATCCCTCCCATCAAACATCGGAAGTGAATCACAATTTGAATGTAAACGCACTGTAGCACTAGACGGCTGGAAGGCGGGCCGTGATGAGGCTTTTTCAGCGGCCTTGTCGGCCCATTTTGTCGTAATCCGCCTGGTTCGGCATTCCGGGCGCGATTATGCCGTCGTCAGCAGCTTCGGCAGCCTCAGCAGATTATAAGCCGTCGCTGTCAGGGTGAACATTCAGCCGACGCGATCCTTTCCACGATGGCGGGTCTTGCGCATTCCGCCGCTGGTCTTGGCCCAGCCGAACACTTCTTCGATACGCTTGCGAATGCGCTGACTGACAGCGTAGCCGGAGTGATGTGTGGTCCGACCGTCGATGGCCGAGCGTCGGTTCGTCGTGTTCTAGGCGACGTGTGGCGTCACCTTTGCGTCCCACAAGGCGGCGACGAAGTCGGCCGTATCGTAGGCTTTGTCTGCAGCCAATGTGATGCGATGACGACCATCCATGCGGCCCACCATATCCAGTGCCGCCTCGTGCTCGGCGGTTCCGGTCGCATGGGTCAGCGTGGCGTCGACAACCAGACCATTGCGGTTTTCCATGGTGACGTGGCCCATATGGCAAAGCCTGGCCGCCTGACCACGGGCCTTCTTATAAAGCCTGGCATCCTGGTCGGTGGTCGACGCATGGGTTGCGTTGCTGCGCTTCTCGCCGTGGAAATCGCGCTCAGAGTTGCGGCCTGCGGCCTTTGGCGGCCGTTTCCCTCCAGCGCCAGAGCCGCTGTCGTCAGTGTCGCTACCATCTGCGCCGTCCTTGGGTTTGAAGCTCTTCATGCTGGCCCAGGCTTCGATCAAGGTGCCGTCCACCGAGAAGTGCTCGTCCGACAGCAGCGCCTTCACCCGCGGCTGGCCCAGCAAGGCGGCCAGAAACTTGGCGGCGATGTCGCCTGCCAGAAGCCGCTCACGGTTCTTGGTAAACACCGTGACGTTCCAGATCAGCGCGTCCATCGACAGGCCGACGAACCAGCGGAACAGCAGATTGTAATCCATCTGCTCCATGAGCTGACGCTCAGAGCGTATCGTGTAAAAGGCCTGCAACAACAGGGCACGCAGCAGCTTCTCCGGCGGGATCGACGGGCGGCCGATCGCTGAATACATCGCCTCGAAATCTGGCGACAGAACTTCCAGCGCCTCGTCCACAATGGCGCTGATCGCCCGCAGCGGATGGCTTGTCGGAACGCGGGCTTCGCAGCTCACATAAGAAAACAGACCCGCCGTCTGCATATCACTGCCACGCATGTCCTGCTCCTGCCGACCAATCACTCAGGCATGGAATCACGGCAGTCCGTTCACAGTAAGGGCCTTTTTCCGCACGCTGTTAAGCGCAGCGATTTCGGCAGCATTTGCCGCCAACCGCGCCATCAGCACTGCAATGTCAGGATCGCTGGCTTGTACCATCAGATTCTTGAATCTTCTGTGGTTGCCGCCCGTGATGCAAGAAGTCTTTGAACCGAAGGTCATGTGATCGAGTGCGGTCTTCTGTGAGGCCTGCAGATACGGCGTTTACAGAAGCCGCTGGCCGGTATGGTGATCTGCAGGTCGGGTCCAAATCTGAATCCCGAGCTCTTCTGCTCATGATTCAAGGCTGGTTTTCCCGATCCAGATCTTTTCGATCATTTGCCCATTCGGGTCGTCGCCTTCTCACACCCCTTTTTCCGACATTAGGTTACCTACAACACCTTCATCATGTTGCTGGCTGTGCCGGCACTCGATAATCCTCATGTTTTTGTCAGCAATGCCCAGACCGTGCGCGCCATCTTGTTGGCCAGTGCGATCGCGACCAACATTCGGGGCTTTTACTGACCGTCGTTGTGGTGACCTCCTCCGGCGGCTTCACCTTGCGACGGGTCTTCTATACCGCACCCTCCACCTATATCGGCCATCGCCTGCGGGTTCGGCTCTATAACGACCGCCTGGAATGCTATCTTGGGGCAAGTCCGGGTATTCACGCTTCCGCGTGGACGACCTTCCTCCCGTGGGAACGGTCAAGGCGGCCACGTCGTCGACTATCGGCACGTCATTCACAGCCTTCGCCGCAAGCCACAGGCGTTCGCCAATCTCGTCTATCGCGACCAGTTGTTCCCTCGATCGGCCTATGCCCAGACTTGGGCAGTCATATCTGAGCCCTCGACCAGCGCGCTGCCTGCAAAATCATGGTCGGTTTGCTCGGGCTTGCCCACTCGAACGCCTGTGAAGCCGAACTCGCATTGGCATTGGAAGACAGCCTCGATGCCAGGCAACTGCCTGATCTGGCAGCTCTGGAAGTGCGCTTCGATGTCGCCGACCAACAGGTTCCGGGCATCGATGCCGTTCTACCCACAGCCGCGGCCTACGACCGGTTGCTGACAGGAGGGACAGTACAATGAACACCGCATCTGTCGACATCGCAAAGCTGCCGCTCATGCTGACGAGCTTGCGGCTTCCCACCTTCGCACGTCTGTGGCCTGAACTCACCCAGCGAGCCGATCGCGAGGGTTCGTGAAGGAGAACGTCGCTGCCTTCGTCAACATGACACCGGAAACCTTCTCGGGCGTTTATGCCAATACTGTCAAGGAAACGCACTGGCTTTCCTATCCGAATTTACGCCGCGCGCGTGTCCCGCCAAAAATTCTCGACAAGCGACATCGACGCGGGAAAGGCCGACGTCTTCATCAACATCGACCTCAAGACGTTGGAGACCCATTCGGGTCTTGTGCGACTCATCATCGGCTCGTTTCTGAGTGCGATTTACAATCGCGACGGACAGCTCAATGGGCGCGCGCTGTTTCTCCTCGATGAGGTCGAGCGCCTCGGCTACATGCGATCATAGAGACCGCGCGCGACGCCGGCCGCAAATACGGGATCACGCTCGCGATGATCTATCAGTCGATCGCCCAGATGCGCGAGACCTATGGCGACCGCGAGGCTTCGAGCAAGTGGTTCGAGAGTGCCAGCTGGATCTCGTTCGCCGCGATCAACGATCCGGAGACCGCCGACTACATATCTAAACGCTGCGGCATGACCACGGTCGAGATCGATCAGGTCAGCCGCAGTTCTTAGGCGAGGGGATCGTCGCGAACACGCTCGAAGCAGCTCGCGGCGCGACCGCTGATCCAGCCGCACGAAGTCCTGCGCATGCGCGCCGACGGACAGATCGTCTTCACCGCCGGCAACGCGCCGCTCAGATCCAGACGCTACCGCTCAGAAAGCTGCAATTCGTCGCCTTTAAATGTAAACATCCTAAGTTTCATCTGTAGCGATTTTGACTGCGCCGATATGTAGAAATTGCTTGATGCCGAGTTATAGTTCTCCCAATGGATAATATCGTAGAAAAGATTTTTCATCTGAGGTCAATGAATTCAATCCTTCGTCAAGAATACTTGAAGGCCGCGCGACACAGCGAGCCCGTGCTTCCGGATTTTGATGATCACCATGCTCCCTCCAACCGGCTTTGAGGTTGCAGCGGATACTTGTTGCGTTTTGAATTAGCACCTACCGAAATGCCCATGCTCGGGTGAATGATCACTCAACGGATTGAAAAGTGAGAAGAGTAGGAGTGGTAAGCATGCCAGTCGATGACATTATAATGTCCGATCCCGGAATGGCTGCTGTTGACACGTCTGTGCCCGCGCGATCGCAGGCGGAACTCCGCCAGTCCAGTAACCCACTGGACCGGAGCAATATTGCGGAATGGGTCGTAAACCACGCCACCAACCGCACTGCGGTCTTCGGACAAGACCAGCTCAAGATTTCAACGACCCGGGCGCTCACGCGCTTCAAGCGACCGGCACAAGAAATCGACCGGCTTTTTCAGCAGGTCATCGCAAGCGACATGCTTACCCAGCTCGAATCGCCCGATGGCCAACCTCTCTATACCTCTACCGAGCTCAGAAATGCGGAAGAGAATATTATACGGCATGTCAGCAACCTGTCCGCGGAACAAAGCTTCGCCGTTCCAGGTACCATTGTTGATATGGTCGCCGACAGAGGCTTTTTCACACCGGAACTCAGAGGAGCGCTGCATTACCTGTCCAGGTCTAATCGCGCTGCCACCATGGTGGGCGTGGCGGGTTCCGCCAAAACAAGTGTACTTGGAGCCCTGAACGAAGCGGTGGACCGGTTCAACGAAGATAGGCTCCCGGCCGAGCAAATAAAGTTGGTTGCCTTCGTACCTACCAACCGTGCCGCTCAGGAGCTTCGTAAAAAAGGGCTTCGCGACGTCGCCACGACGTTTAAGGCCAAAGATCGGACCGTCGGAAAAAATACCATTGTCGTCATCGACGAAATGTCAATGGTCAAGACGCAGGAGATTGCGCAGCTAATCGACAAGATCGCAAGTGCAGATTCCTACCAACCAACCGAAAGGCCGAAACTCATCTGCGTGGGGGATGATCGTCAGCTGCCTCCGGTTGGACCCGGTGACCTGCTGCCGATCATTATGCAGCAAGCCGGTTGCTATGACCTAGTCCAGCCGCTTCGACAACTCGATGCTGGGTCGCGATTAGAAACTGAAAAGCTCGGACGTGACATACGAAACGATGCCCAGAGCGCTGTCGGGAACTATCTGACAGCGCTCCAACAAACGGGCCATGTCCGTTTCGTATCTGCTGGCCCTCGCGGCGCAAACGTAAGGGCATCAGACCAAATCATCGACCGCATGCTCGGGGAGATGAATAGAGTTTGCGATCAATACCCGGTGGATGATCGTCTTGTCATGGCACATTCCAACAGGAGTGTTAACCGCGCCAATATCGCTCTCCATCAGAGTTTCGTCGATAAATCGGGATTGCAAGACCAGCAAATGAGCGTGTGGTCAAGCCTGATAGATGGGGGAGATTCTGAATTTCAAATAGATGATGGGTCGTCGAGGCGGGTCCAGCAAAAAATCAATCTCGCCTTAGGAGACAGAATCTTATTCAGTGAGAGCCGTCTGCAGGCTGATATTCGGAATGGTACTTTTGCAACTGTAGTCGGACTGCATAGCGCAGAACCTTCCGGACGTGATATTGGCACAAATGCGACGGTCCGTATCAGTGCACGGCTTGACGGATCTTCGCGCACGGTCACTTGGACCGATAATGAGTTTGCAGGCTTTACCTATGGCTACGCTGCTACAATTCACAAGAGCCAAGGGGCCACAGTTGATCACGCCATCCTCCTCTGTGACGGTGCTCTTTCAGATAAGCTGACCTATGTCGGCTTGACAAGGCATCGCAGTCGCCTCGACGTCATTGCGTCTCCTCTCGTGGCAAAGAACGTTCAAGTTCTCAGTGAAAAGCTCACTCAGCAAATCGTACCTAATAACTCCATTCAATTCCCAGTGTCCGAACACATAGCCCTAGAGGAGCGCTCTTCGATTTCGAACGAGCAGTTGCTGAGGCCGGCCGGCAGGATGGAAATCTTTCCAACGACACCTCGTTCATCCCTGGCCACGCAAGAGAGCTCCGTTGGAGAGAACCAGTTTCACGGGCCATCCATAACGGACGTGGATATGCCGGAAAGCACACCCCTTTACCAAAGGGCCATTGATTTAGAGGCATCCCAGGCGTCCGTCATCACGACTGAAGAGCGGATGCAGCCGGAATTCTATGGGCCAGGATTGCCGGCTAACACCTCAGCCCGTCGAGGACAGCGGCCCTGGATCACAGCGGATACAAAACCGGAGACTGCGGTCGAGAAAAGGAAACGCGTCGCGACGAAGGAAGAAATTGAACCTCACAAAAAAATGGCGCGGCGCTCAATCAGTTCTGCCGAGGCTGTCGAAGATATCACCTCCCTAGTCGAACGATTGAACTTGGGAGGATCCCTCGCGAACGGAATTCAACCGACCTATGCGGGGCTCGATCCCGACACCAGTGCTGCCGGTTCCCGAGTTGGTTCCATAGCCCACCAGCAAGATGTTCAGGAACCAAATTGGGAATCGTCATCAACGGACGCCCTCTCAAACTTTTCAGAAAACCGATCGACCGAAGACTCAGGAGAAAAAATTATGCCTTCGAATGACCAAGACGTGCAAGACGCCGGCTCTACAGGCAACGAGCGTCATTTTTCACAAACATCCGTCGTCGAAGCCCTGCAGGGTGGTGATCACAAGAAGCTCGTGGAAACATTGGTCGCAACCGGCTCGCTTGTCGAGAATGCGGATGCAGGGTCTGCCCTGAAAGCGATGGCAAATGCTTACGAAAGAGACATTAACGCCGATCCCGGGAAGGTCCGCATGCTCTATGCCAACCGGCGCGTCGATGTGGATGTACTGGCCAAGGAGATCGAAGAGCGGGGTCTCGCATCCGGCCGCCTGAGCGGCGACCCTGTCACCTTCAAGGCGTTTAACAACAAGGATATTCGTTTCAGGGTCGGCGACAGGCTCAGCGTCACCAGCAGTTATAGGAATCTCGTTGCGGGCGAAGCTGGCCGGATCGAAAAGGTCGACGGCAAATTCGTTACCTTCAAACCCGATGGCAGCAGTCAGAGCAAGACCTTCGAGGCCAGCACCGGCGAGCCGGGCGATAGGGGCGTTAAGGGCTACAAGATCGAAGGCCCGAC
Source organism: Rhizobium tumorigenes (assembly GCF_003240565.2). NCBI lineage: Bacteria > Pseudomonadati > Pseudomonadota > Alphaproteobacteria > Hyphomicrobiales > Rhizobiaceae > Arminella > Arminella tumorigenes. Next base: position 181,290 of record NZ_CP117257.1, on the reverse strand, counting down.
GACAATCATCGGCTCCGCCTATGAACTCACCCGACATGATGATGGCAAACGTGTTGACCAAGTCTATCTCTTGCACAATGCTGCCCATGGTATCAACGCCAACAGCGCCTTGCTGAGCAAGGCCGACGAGCGGACGCAACTCTTCACCGCACGTGCGGATACGGCCGACAGGGACATCTTGGCCAGCCAACTGGGCAAGTCCGGTAGCGAGCTCTACCAGGACAAATTCCCGGCTTTGCCGGATTATGCAGCCACGCTCGACCGGATCGCAAAGCGTCAGGAAGTTCGAGCAGCACGTGGCGAGGAGAAAATCTCCGCCCCGGTAGAACTGGCGTCCCAAACGCCGCTCGATGCTGACCATGCGACGCTCAATAATCAGAAATCAATCCTGGAGGCCTTGCAGGCCGGCGACCACAAATTGCTGGTGGAAACATTGGCTACAACCGGCTCCCTTGTCGAGAACTCAAACCTTTTTTCAGCGTTGAAAGCGATAGCGCAGAGCTATGAAAGAGACATCAGCGCAGACCCTGAGAAGGTCCGCGCTCTCTACGCCAACAAGCTTGACCATGTCGACCGACTTGCCGAAGAGATCGAAAAGCAAGGCCTTGCATCCGGCCGCCTGAGCGGCGACCCTGTCACCTTCAAGACGTTCAACAACAAGGATATTCGTTTCAGGGTCGGCGACAGGCTCAGCGTCACCAGCAGTTATAGGAATCTCGTTGCGGGCGAAGCAGGCCGGATCGAAAAGGTCGACGGCAAATTCGTTACCTTCAAACCCGATGGCAGCAGTCAGAGCAAGACCTTCGAGGCCAACACCGGCGAGCCGGGCGATAGGGGCGTTAAGGGCTACAAGATCGAAGGCCCGACGACAATCATCGGCTCCGCTTATGAACTCACCCGACACGATGATGGCAAACGTGTTGACCAGGTCTATCTCTTGCACAATCCCATCTACGGCTTGAATGCTGCGAGCGCGCTGTTGAGCAAGGCTGACGAGCGAACACAGGTTTTTACCTTGCACAGCGACACGGCCAATAGAGAAATCTTGGCGAGCCAGCTGAGCAAGTCCGATAGCGAGCTCTATCAGGACAAATTCCCGGCCTTGCCGGATTACACAGCCGCTCTCGACCGGATCGCGAAACGTCAGGAACGTGTGACGGCGCGTGGCGAAGAAAAACCCGCTATCCAAATAGAGGTGGCGCACCAGACGTCCGCCGAGGCGAGTCATTGGACGCCTGACAGTCAGAAATATGTCGTCGAAGCCCTGCAGGGTGGTGATCACAAGAAGCTCGTGGAAACATTGGTCGCAACCGGCTCGCTTGTCGAGAATGCGGATGCAGGGTCTGCCCTGAAAGCGATGGCGAATGCTTACGAAAGAGACATTAACGCCGATCCCGGGAAGGTCCGCATGCTCTATGCCAACCGGCGCGTCGATGTGGATGTACTGGCCAAGGAGATCGAAGAGCGGGGTCTCGCATCCGGCCGCCTGAGCGGCGACCCTGTCACCTTCAAGGCGTTTAACAACAAGGATATTCGTTTCAGGGTCGGCGACAGGCTCAGCGTCACCAGCAGTTATAGGAATCTCGTTGCGGGCGAAGCTGGCCGGATCGAAAAGGTCGACGGCAAATTCGTTACCTTCAAACCCGATGGCAGCAGTCAGAGCAAGACCTTCGAGGCCAGCACCGGCGAGCCGGGCGATAGGGGCGTTAAGGGCTACAAGATCGAAGGCCCGACGACAATCATCGGCTCCGCCTATGAACTCACCCGACATGATGATGGCAAACGTGTTGACCAAGTCTATCTCTTGCACAATGCTGCCCATGGTATCAACGCCAACAGCGCCTTGCTGAGCAAGGCCGACGAGCGGACGCAACTCTTCACCGCACGTGCGGATACGGCCGACAGGGACATCTTGGCCAGCCAACTGGGCAAGTCCGGTAGCGAGCTCTACCAGGACAAATTCCCGGCTTTGCCGGATTATGCAGCCACGCTCGACCGGATCGCAAAGCGTCAGGAAGTTCGAGCAGCACGTGGCGAGGTCAAGCCGATCGTGCAGACCGAAGCGCTCGAACTTCACCAGAGTACGGAAGCGAGCCACGCTGAGCAGGAAGACTTATTGAAATCGCCCGAACCATTGCACGTCCAAGCCACCGTCGATGGTGAGACCTCAATCATCCGTTTGTCCGAACGGATAAAAACCAATCGCGAGAAAACTCCGGAACTTGACGCAATCTCGACGGAAGAGCAAGGAACTGCAGGCAGCGAGGCGCGGAGCACCCAATCCGATTTACCGAAAGTGAGTAACGCAACGCTACGAGAGATTTTGCCGAAGGTCGCAAATGACATGGATCGGCTGACACGGGATTTTGACGAGCGTGTTCGCGTCCGCGGTGATGCTCATGGAATCTAAGTGCACGAGGGTGCGCAACGTGCACCCTCTTGCACCACCTGAACCTGTAGGCTCGGGGTGATCACCCGAGCTGGCGACGAAATGCTCAGGAGCATATTGGTGGTTGGAGCAACCGCCCTTCTTCAATATGTCAGGGCAGGTCGAAGCAGACATACCACCCAGTGGCTGCTTGAACTCCTGCAACGCAAGAAACCAAAGCTGGTGGCTGTAGCGCTCGCCAATAAGATCGCCCGCATCGCCTGGAAGCTCATGGTGAGCGGCGAAAGGTACAGACGGGCAGAAGGACAGACACAGGCGGTTTAGGAGATTGGCCATCTCGGTGAGCATGATATGAATGCTACCGTGCTGATCTAATGCTCTGAACTTGCAAGAGAAAGCAGATGGTGTGATCGATCGATCCAAGACGCGTGAAACTCCGCATTGCCCGGTGGCCGTCAAGGGTCGCAAGTCTGTTAGGAACACGAGTTGCGGAAACCATCTTGGCCAGTGGTCGTGTGCGGCCACACGTAAAGGCGGCCCGGAGACAAGTTCGGGAAACCCCGCCTCGACGTTTGCCGACCAGATCAAACGCGGCGTCACCGACGGTATCATCGGCGAGCCACAGCAGCAGACCACCTTCCAGCCGACGCCGGTCGAAACAAAACAGGTCGATGAAAAGGCCAGCAATCCCTTCACGCCGCAGCCGGGGCAACACGAGGTGCAGCAGCGCGGTCAGGATCTCGAAGCGGAAGGGGTCTGGCGTGCCCGTCTTCAGCGAGAACAACAGGAGCAGCTTCTGCGTGAGCAGCAGCGCCAGCGGATGGCCCGCCTGCAGGCAAACAACGCTGCCTATGATGCGCCGCTTGCCATCGATCGCGGCAAACTGGATGGGCGTGCTGAAACGCATGATGCGACCGCGGACACGAAAGCAAGAGCCGCAACGACGTCGACAAACACGGCAAGTGGTCCCGATCTCTATGCGGCCGCGTTGCGCGCCGGGCTCGGTGGTCAAAACGTTGATCCCACTGCCCAAGGCGCCAAGGAGGACTTCTTCAACGCGGACTTGAAAGAGCTTGGCTACTTGCCGAACCGTGTCGTGCCCCAACAATCGCCCTTCGAGCTAAAGCGCGGTTCGGTCATTCCGGCAACACTGATCACGGGTATCAATTCCGATCTTCCCGGCCGGATCACCGCCCAGGTGAGCCAGAGCGTTTACGACAGCGCGACAGGGCATCATCTGCTCATTCCGCAAGGAACGAAGCTGTTTGGCCGTTATGACAGCAAGGTTTCCTTCGGACAGAAACGCGTTCTCGTCGTGTGGACCGACATCATCTTCCCGAACGGCTCGACTTTACAGATCGGCGGCATGTCGGGGACGGATGCGCAAGGATATGGCGGTTTCAGCGACAAGGTGAACAACCATTATTTGAAAACGTTCGGCTCGGCGGTGATGATTGCCCTGATCGGAACAGGGATCGACATGGCCGTTCCGGAAAGCTCGACCCTCGCGACCCAGGACACGGCCTCGGATGCGGCGCGGCGGAATTTCGCCGAGACGTTCGGGCGGGTAGCTGATCGTACCATCCAACGGAACATGGATGTTCAGCCGACGCTTGAAATTCGCCCTGGCTATAAGTTCAATGTCCTTGTCGATCAGGACATCGTCTTTCCTGGAGCTTATCTATGAGATATGCGGACGTCTGAGCATCCTCTTCGCTGCCGGCAACACCGGAAGCGGCCACAGCGATCTTCGCAGGCTTTCGACCACGATGCCGGGCTAAGACCCCAGATGACTGATCAATGGCGTCAAAGCTGACGATCAAATGGTTTCATAGGGCAAGGCTTTCAAAGCGTCGAGCAACGCTGCCCGGAATTCGCTAACCAAACGAGGCGGCGGGCTGTCGGTCGGAAGGACGATAGCGAAATGATAGGGAACGACTGGATCAAAGGAACGCTGAACAATCGGATTGGCACTGTAGTAGTCGGCAGTGAACGGGTCGACGATGCCAATCCCCAACCCCCTGCTCACCAGATCACAGAGGTTCAGCGCCAAACTACTCTCTATTCTTCGGGTGCAATGAACATTGAAGCTATCAAGCGCCGCGTCTGTTTGCATGCGCAGGAGGCTCACTGGAGAGAGGCAAATCAACGACTCTCCTTCAAGATCCGTCGCATGAACCGTTTCCTTCTCTTCGAGACGATGGCCTGGCGGCAGTAGGCAGACGGCGCGAAACGAAGGGACGGGTTCGACGGTAAGTCCGGGATAGTCGCCGGCTAGTATCGATATTCCAAGATCGTAATGTTGTAGCGAGACCAGTTCCAAGACCGTCTGCGAGGGGACCGTGTCCAGGTAGACGGATACATCGGGTCGATCGGCGATGAATGACTGAATGACACCAGACATGAAACTCAGGGCCGGCGCGGTGTAACAGGCCACCCTCAACGAGCCCATGTGAGATTTCCTTAATTCGGAAGCGACTTTATCGATGTGCTGAATCCCGTTGAAGTGTCGTGACACTTCTTTGAACAGAATACCGGCCTCACGAGTGGGTCGTAAGCGGTTGCCCGTTCTCTCGAACAGGCTGATCCCTATTTCGTCTTCGAGATCCCTGATCAGCCGGCTAATTGCGGGCTGTGTGATCCTCACAAGATCAGCTGCAGACGTCATACCTCCCGTCAGCATCACAGCCCGGAACGCTTCCAACTGACGCGATTGAATCATTGTCCCCTCCATAACATATGCGCATGGGCGCATACTTATTACTGCCCTTGCGATATGGAAGGCAAGCTTTTAGTAACAATAGAAAACTGGGTCCTAATCTCGAATTGCACTTCGGCGGGCATGTTAACACGTGCTGCATCGTTGAAAATAAATGCTGGCAGATGCCAGCGGCGTCATTCTCGGCTGTCCTGCCGTGAGAGTTTCCGCTGCATTGCAAGAGATTAGGAATGAAAAACAAGGGAACGCGAATGGACGCTACTCAACCCACCTTGGTGGCAGAAGACGTGCATAAAAACTTCGGAACGCTCGAAGTTCTGAAGGGGATTTCACTCACGGCCAATAAGGGTGACGTCGTTTCGATAATTGGCAGCTCCGGCTCCGGTAAGAGTACTTTCCTTCGCTGTATGAATTTCCTCGAAACGCCGAATAAGGGCCGTATCGCGGTCGGGCAGGAGGAGGTTGTCGTCAAAACCGATGCGGCCGGCCGATTGGTCGGAGTCGATCGCAAAAAGATCGAACGCATGCGGATGCAACTCGGGATGGTGTTCCAGAGCTTCAATCTGTGGGGGCATATGACTGTCCTGCAGAACGTCATGGAAGGCCCCGTACACGTTCTCAAGCAGCCCAAGGGCGACGTGCGCGACCGTGCAATGGATTTCCTGGACAAGGTCGGTATTGCCGACAAGCACGACGCCTACCCGTCTCAATTGTCAGGTGGGCAACAACAGCGCGTCAGCATCGCACGCGCACTGGCTATGCAGCCGAGCGCGCTTCTCTTCGACGAACCAACCTCTGCCCTCGATCCGGAATTGGTGGGTGAAGTCCTGAAGGTGATCAGGAAGCTCGCCGAGGAGGGGCGGACGATGGTCGTGGTGACGCACGAAATGGGTTTTGCTCGCGACGTATCGAGCAAGGTTCTCTTCCTCGAAAAGGGGCAAATCGAAGAGCAGGGAACGCCGCAAGAAGTGTTCCAGAACCCGACGTCACCAAGGTGTCGGGCCTTTCTCTCCAGCGTTCTGTGAGCGCGCAAGCGCGCAGAAGAGTCAACACTCGAAATAAAAAATAACAGCAACAGAGGTGAACGTTATGAAATTCTTCAACTTAAATGCGCTTGCGGCAGTTGTGACCGGCGTCCTCGTCGCGGCAGGCCCCTCACAGGCCAAGGACTACAAGAGCATTACGATTGCAACCGAAGGATCCTACGCGCCGTACAACTTCAAGGATGCGGGCGGAAAACTGATCGGCTTCGACATCGATCTAGGAAACGACCTTTGCAAGCGCATGAACATCGAATGCAAATTCGTCGAGCAGGCTTGGGACGGGATCATACCTTCCCTTACCGCGGGTCGTTACGATGCCATTATGGCAGCGATGGGCATCCAGCCGGCGCGCGAAAAGGTCATTTCGTTCTCCCGCCCGTATCTCCTCACGCCGATGATGTTCCTGACGACAGCGGACAGCCCGCTTCTGAAAACCCAAGCGGCAATCGAGAACCTTCCGCTAGACAATATCACCCCCGAACAGAAAGCCGAGTTGGATAAGTTCACCAAGGTCTTCGAGGGCGTGAAGTTTGGCGTTCAAGCCGGTACATCTCATGAAGCGTTCATGAAACAAATGATGCCGAGCGTGCAGATTTCCACCTATGACACCATCGACAATGTCGTAATGGATCTGAAGGCCGGCCGTATCGACGCGAGCCTGGCTTCGGTCAGCTTCCTGAAGCCGCTAACGGACAAGCCTGACAACAAGGACCTGAAGATGTTTGGTCCGAGGATGACGGGGGGAGTGTTCGGCAAGGGTGTCGGCGTTGGCATCCGCAAAGAGGATACCGATCTCAAAGCCTTGTTCGACAAAGCAATTGATTCCGCGATTGCCGATGGGACCGTTCAGAAGCTGTCTCAACAGTGGTTCGGTTACGACGCGTCTCCCAAGCAGTAATTACTTTCAATAGGAGCGTCGGCACTCGTGTGGCCGGCGCTCTATCTGTTTAGCAAGCTTGAGGCGTGGTCGATGGACTTGACACTATTGCAATGGGGAGATGCCGGCTGGGGCGATGAATTGGTGCGCGGGGCGATGATGACTGTTGTCGTCGCAGCCTGTTCGTACTTTTTCGGAATCATCTTTGGTTCGCTTTTTGCTGCCGCAAAGCTATCCCGTTTCTGGTCGCTACGCCTACTCGGTGACGTCTATACGACGGTCGTTCGCGGGGTGCCTGAACTGCTTATCATCTTTCTGGTATTCTTCGGTGGCGGCACACTCCTGCGCACCGTCGCCAATGGACTGTTCGGATACGAGGGGTACATTGAGCCTCCAATCTTCGTGATCGGCGTCCTCTGCATCAGCGTGAGTGCCGGAGCGTATGCCACCGAGGTCATTCGCGCTGCCGTTCTCGCTGTTCCCCCCGGCCAGATCGAAGCGGCGAAGTCCATTGGGATGGGTCCGTGGCTGCGGCTGCGGCGGGTGCTGATCCCACAAGCGGCTAGGTTCGCCCTCCCAGGCCTTGGAAATGTCTGGCAGTTCACGCTCAAGGACACGTCGCTAATTTCCGTTGTCGGCCTGGTCGAAATCATGCGGACAGCAGCGATGGGGGCAGGTTCGACGAAGCAGCCCTTTACCTTCTATATCACCGCCTTCGTGATCTTCCTTCTTCTTTCCTCCGTGTCAAATCGGGGCTTTCTTAAAGCTGAAAAGTGGGCGAACCGCGGTGTGAGGAGCCAATAATATGGATATTCAACTCATCATCGAGTCGTTCCCCAAACTCATTGCTGCCGTCCCCACGACGCTGGCGCTCGCGTTCATATCGCTCCTCATCGGATTTGTTGTTTCGGTACCTGTCGCGCTTATGCGGCTTTCGAAAAACCGCATCGTTTCTTCGGTAGCATACGGCTACGTCTACCTGATCCGATCGACCCCACTTCTGGTGCAGATGTTCCTGATTTACTACGGGTCGGCTCAGTTCAGAGGGTTTCTCACGGAAATTGGTCTGTGGTCGTCGTTCCGCGAACCGTGGTTTTGTGCGATCCTCGCTCTGGCCCTCAATACCGCGGCCTATACCAGCGAAATCATCCGGGGCGGCATACAGGCGGTTCCTCTCGGGCAGATCGAAGCGGCGCGCGCTGTCGGCATGTCCACAGTTCTCCAGTTTAGGAGAATCGTGTTCCCGATCGCCATCCGGCAAGCGTTGCCGGCCTATGGCAACGAAGTCATGCTCATCATCAAATCGACGTCGCTTGCTTCGACAATCACTATCGTCGAAGTGACCGGTCTGGCGAAGCAGATCATCTCGGCCACCTACAGCCCGGTCGAAGTGTTCATCGTCGCCGGTGCGATCTACCTGTTCATCACGTTCATTGTCAGCCGCCTGGTCATTCTGGCGGAGTGGTGGCTCAATCCGCACATGCGCGCCCGGGTGGGCGGAACGGCTCCGAAGGCCGTGGAGACGCATTAGAACTTGGAAATCCCCGTTGGATTACCGATCGAAAGAGTGCGCTCGGGCGAATGTCGACGTAACATTCAAATCTTAGGGTTTGAATGTTACGTCGCTTTGTATTGGTGAGCGGAGATGTCGTATCAAATAGAAATTGGAAGCATCCGCTGTTTTGTCGTTGCCGCTGAAGAACTACATTTCCGCAGAGCCGCGATCCGACTGAACATGTCGCAGCCAACGCTCAGCCAGCAGATCAAGCGGCTTGAAGAGCTTATGGGGGTGCAACTGTTCATCCGCTCTACGCGGCGCGTGGAGCTGACGCGTGCGGGAGCATCATTCCTTGATCACGCGCGCGAGATCCTTTTGAAAATCGACGAGGCGATCCTCAATGCCAAGCTGGAAGCCGGCGGTCTCAGTCCCGGCGGAGAAGAGCTGATCATCGGAGCGATCAGCCCGGCCACCAGTCAATTGCTCCCCTTGATCTTGAGCCGTTTCCGGCAAAGGTTTCCCAGGACTAGGCTTGTCATCAAAGAGGTCGATTCCATAGAGCTTCTGCGAGGGATCGAGCGCGGTGACTTCCATGTCGGGTTGATGCGACCGCCATCCAACAGCAATCTGGTACGGTTTCAGCACCTGTTGTCGGAACGATTTGTTGCCGTCATGCCCCGCCAATCGGTACTTGCGAGAAAAACCGCGTTGAAATTATCAGATTTCGCCGGACACGGTGTTTTCGCGCTCAAGCGCTTCGAGCTATCGTGTTTTGAGACTGTATACGAACAACTTGTCGGCGCCGGCCTGCTGATCGAGAACGACATAGCGGTCTCCGACACCAATACAGCTCTGGCCCTGGTGACTGCCGGCGTCGGGATCACGTTCCTGCCGGAGTGGGTGTCTGCGATGGCCCCCGACGGCGTTGTTACCCGAGTTGTGGACGATATGTCCGTCGAAATTTCAATGGCCGTGGGCTGGAATCCGGATTGCCCGGTTCCAGGGATACTGCCTTTCGTCGAGTTTGCGACGTTGGCTGCGCAAAACCTGATTTCAGCGCGAAAATAGCGGCGCTTGTGAAATCCTGAATGAACAAGGGATGCCTCCTGGAGGAGGCGTCCCTTCCAATAGCCGCACTTTCTGACGACCGTTCACACTAACTGCTTACGATCACAAGACCACCGCCGCTACAACCGGCCGGCTTCTTCGGCGATGACTTGATCCAGTTTCACGGCATCGACCCGCTCACCTTTCGCCAACAGGCGGTGATGAACGCGATCGACGAGCTGGCTGCGGATGCGCTGTTCATAGGTCAGTGCCCGCGATGCCAGTTCCCTGCGTGTCTGCTGCGACCACACCAGGTCCTGACGCTGGCGTTCGATGCAGAAATTGAAGTCGACTGACCTTCGGTTCCCGCGTTCGCGGCGGTGTTCCGCGGTCGCCGCCTCGTCGATCTTACCGTCCCGGTCGAAGACGACAGCATAGACGTCGGCGGCCCGCTCCGGGGAAAGCATGCCGTTTTCGATCTCGCGCGCGATCGCCGCCACATCCCGCTCAAGAGGTTCGCCGAACGCCCCGCCTGTGGAACTGGTGATCCTGAGAATATCGCCCTGTCCGAGCTCCAGAACCGAGATCTTGCCGACCGATCGCTCATCGGGTCGGCCAGGATTGACGACTGCCTTACCCAGAAGACCGATCTCTCCCCCCTTGAAGCCCCACGGCGCGAACACAAACCGGTTCAGGTTTCTGACCGTTATGACCGCGCGATTTGACGTGTTTTCCATTTCGATTTCGAGCGCTGCGCCGCTGGTGAATCTTCCCGCGCGGCGACTGTCCGGCACGAGGCGGAGCGCCCGCATGACCAGCACCGTTTCGATCTCGATGACTTCGACTGGCACGCTGCGCTGTGAGTAACGTACTTCCGATCCGTCCAGGCCGTCAACGCCACGGCGGGCACCGCCGCCGCCGTCGATCGTACCCACCACGTTGACACGGTCACGGCCTGTACGAGGATCGGGAGCCGAAACGACGATAACCCCGCTCATACCGCCACCGGCTGCGGCAAGGCCCTCCGGTAGTGCCTGATTGAGGCACCCCAGGATAACGTCGTAGGCGCGTGTCGCTGATGCAGCACGAGACCCGCCGGATGCGGGATAGACCGCGTTGAGAACCGTGCCGCGCGGAGCATGGCCGTGGATCGCCCGCAAGATACCGGAGTTGCGCGGCGTCAGCGGATCAACGGTCAGGATGTAGGCGTAAAGGCACTGGATAATGTAGGGGTGGGTGGTTGCCCCCGTTACCAGGTTGTAGGCGGCCGCCAATTGCGGATCCGTGCCGGTAAAATCAACCTCGATCTCGCTGTCCTTCACCGTCATGGTCACGCTGAAATAGGCCAGCTGACCATCATGGATCCCTTCAAGATAGTCCGAGAAGGTATATACACCGTCCCGAATCGTCCTGATCACCGCGCGGGCCTTGGTCTCCGCGTAGTTGATGACGTCCTGCATCCCCTCCTCGACACTCTCACGATCATATCGCTCGCAAAGCTCGCTGACGCGCCGGTCCATGCTCTTCAGGCCCGAGATCATGGCCTGAATGTCCCCCCACAACTCGGTCGGACTTCGGCTGTTGTCCTGGAAAATCGACTTGATCGCTTCGTTCAACACCCCTCCTTCGTAGAGCTTCATTGGCCTGATACGGAGGCCCTCCTGGAATACTTCCGTGAAGGCTGGCGAGATACTTCCTGGAACGGCGCCGCCGATATCGGACGCATGGACAAATGCCCAGCCGATCGCGATCAGCTTCTCGTCGAAGAAGATCGGATAAAGCAGCGTAACGTCCATCAGGTGCGTCACCAGACCGTCCGTGGCAAAGGGATCGTTGGTGATGATGATATCGCCTGGCTTCAGGTTCTCCCGGCTGATGGCATCCAGCGTCGGCTTCAACGGGGAGCCGACGAAGACATTGACGCCAGACAACATCGGATAAGCGAACATTTCGCCTTCGGCGGTCGCAATCGCACACTGGTAATCCTGCACGATCTTAACAAAAGTCGTGTGGGCGGTGCGGTAGATCGCGGCAGAGGCTTCTTCGACAATCGCGTTGAAGCGATTGTTCATGACGGCAGTACGAACGGCATCCATTGATCAGCTCCGGGTCATGAGGATTGCGCCAAAGGCTCCGACGCGGGCAACGAACTCTGGCGGAACGACGATCGTCGCATCACGCTGCTCGATGACAGCCGGCCCCTGGATCGCATCGTTGGGGGTGAGAGATGCGCGATCGAAGACGCGTACCTCGGGAATGAGTTTGTTGTGGAAGCGCATCGAACGAACCGTTTTGAGCGCACCGCCAGCCCCGGACGTTTCAGGTGTTGTGGGCTGAGGTATCGACATCGATCCACGCACGCGCATGCGCAGGTCGACGAATTCGACTGGCGCCGCTTTGTCGGCATGGCTGTAGATGCGTTCGTGCTCTTGGTGGAAGGCGGCATGCGTTGCGGCAATGTCGTGCGCTTCGATCGCCGTATCCGGCAGCCGCACGTCAACCTGGAAGGACTGCCCGACGTAGCGCATCTCAGCCCAGCACTCGAACGTTTTCGACACGAGACGCTCCGGCGGTGCCTGCCGCGATAACCATTCGGCTCCCTGCTCGCGAAGGACCTGAAACTTCTTCGCGATGAGAGAACCATCGATATCAAGGCCGTGGACGGTTTCGAGCGCGTCATTGCTCAAATCAGAGACAAGGCCCCCGAGGGCACAGAATACGGAAGGTGTCGCCGGCACAAGAACGCGGTTCACGCCGATCTCGGCCGCAAGGAGCGGCCCCTGGATCGCGCCAGCTCCGCCGTAAACGAGCACCGTCAGATCTTCGGGATCGACGCCCTGGCGTGCGAGATAAGGCAAGACACCGGCCACCATGTTCGAGCTTGCGACGGTGACGCACATTTCCGCGGCGCTGAGCACGTCCGTCTTGAGAGTCTCCGCAATCGGCGCCATAGCGCGTTCGGCGGCATGACGATCGAGCTGCATATCGCCGCCAAGAAGGGCTTCAGGCAAATAGCCCGCAAGTAAAAAGGCATCGGTCAGCGTGGGTTCCGTGCCGCCTCGGCTGAAGCAGGCAGGGCCAGGATAGGACCCAGCACTGCGCGGGCCGATACGCAACACCCCGCCATCAATCGTGACGACCGAACCGCCGCCTGCGCCGATCGCCTCGATGCTGGTAACTGGCATGACAACCGGAAACTCACCCACCTCGGCCGAAGTCGAGGTCAGAGCTTCGCCATCGCGCACGAGCGAGATGTCAGTGCTGGTGCCACCCATGTCCATGGTGAGGATGTTATGTTCGCCCAAGGCGCGGCCGAGATATTGCACAGCCGTCACGCCAGACGCCGGACCCGACAGAAGCGTATGCACAGGGAAGTTGCGCGCCTCACTGGCGGCCATCGCACCACCGTTCGAGCGTGTGACGAAAAGTTGCGACCCCGGCAGCCGTTCAGCCACATAGGTTTCGACCGCACCGATATACTCGTTCATCCGGCGTTTCACGAAAGCGTTGAGCACACTGACGATCGCTCTTTCGTATTCTCCGATCCGCGGCCAGATCTCGCTGGACAGACTGACTTCGGCATCCTCGCCGACCGCTTTACGGATAACCCGCGCGACCGCTTTTTCATGCTGCGGGTTGGCGTAGCTGTGAAGCAGCGCGACCGCATAGCCGGCAGCACCTGCGTCGGCTGCCCGACGGGCAAGTGCCTCGACTGCGGCCTCGTCGATCGAGGTTCGAACCAAGCCACCGCGCAGCAATCGTTCCTCGACCTCGAAAACCATTTCGCGATCGATCAGCGGCCTGGTTCGGGTCTCGAACATGTTCAGAGGGTTGCGGACGCCGATCCGCTGCAGTTCGAGCAGATCCCTGTATCCCTTCGTTACGAAGAACGCGATCTTCGGCCCTTTTCGCTCGATTACGGCATTCGTGCTGACCGTGGTGCCGTGCATGACGAAGGCTGCCTCGCCCGGCTCGGGCGTGAGCCGTTCCAGTAGTTTTTCAAATCCCTCACGGAAACCGTTTTCGAAAGCGGGAGGAGTCGAAGGGACCTTCAGAGTGACGATCCTGTCCTCTCCTTCACGCCACCCGCAAAAATCTGTGAACGTCCCACCGATATCAACGCCGATTCTAAGCATCTGCCGCTCACCCTCGCTTCTTCAGTTGGTCGGCCTGCGGGGTATTTCGATCTGTTCTGATCTGCATGAAACCTGTCTCCGTCCTGGAGTGATCATCGCGATATTTCAGCGATGAATACGCTGCTCACTCCGTTTGGAGAATTTGCATATCCCACCGATTGATTGGCAACGGCAATCAATCGGAACGGATGAGACTCGCCTGCTTATAGAAACTGAGGGCGATGAAGGTGACTGAGATTAACCGGTCGCGTCCTGTGGCTCGCGACGGCCCTAGGACCGTGCCGCCTTCATAACATTTGAACATCGCCGCATACCTATTACTGCCCTTGCAGCATGGACGGCAACGCCTTATCCCTAAGCTGGAAGGCAAGAATTCCAAGATAGCCAGATCTGCAATCGACCCGCTTCACATGGTGATCATCTGTTCAAGACTGATGAAACCGAAGCAAAGAAGGTCCTCAAAACTTGGCCGTCAAACGGCGACAGCTGGACAGACTGTATAGCCGACCGCACGAGGATTGAAGGATGCGTCTGGCTCACTGGGGGCTAATGGCCACGGATCGAACGTTTCGCCCGGGCACGGAAGCCTTCGTATTGTGAGAAGGTTAAATGGATCACGAGTTCGAGACAGCCATTGTTGGCGGCGGCGTAGTGGGCGCCGCAATTGGATACGGGTTAGCCAAGTTGGGACGCCGGGTGATCATCATCGATGGCTCGGACGATGCGCTGCGTGCGTCCCGAACGAATTTCGGCCTGATCTGGGTTCAGGGCAAGGGCGACGAATATCCTGAATATCATCGCATCACGCGGCAAAGCGCCGAGCTGTGGCCAGATTTTGCATCCGAGTTGAAAGAACTGACAGGTGTCGACGTGGAGTACCGCCGCAACGGTGGTTTGCTCTTCTGTGTGTCGGAAGCTCAGGCGGAAGAAGAAAAAGCCATCGGCGAGAAGATGGCTGCCATTCATCCTGACTATCGCTTCGAGATGCTGGAGCGCTCGCGCCTTGAGCGCATGCTTCCCGACATCCGTCTCGGACCGAAGGTGTGTTCAGCGTCGTTCAGTCATATGGACGGTGACGTCAATCCTCTCCTGGTCCTTCGCGCTTTGCTGGAGGGATTTGTGCGCCTCGGTGGAACCTTGGTGACGGGCGAACACGTCGACAGCATCGCGCCCACGCTTGGTGGCTTCCGACTGGCAACGGATGGCCTCACGATAGAAGCGGAGCGGGTGATTATTGCAGCGGGAAATGACTCCATGGCTTTTGCCAAGAGCCTAGACCTTCCACTTCTGCTCGTCCCGGAAAAGGGGCAGCTTCTCATCACGGAACGGGTCGCCCCGGTCTTCCCTTACGCCGCCAGCGGTATCCGTCAGACCATGACGGGCACGTTTCAGCTCGGCGTTACGAATGAACGTGTGGGCCGGTCTACCGATGTGACAGCTGGCGGCGCGCGTCATATCGCCAATCGCGCGATCAATGTGATGCCTGACGTTGGCGCGTTGCGTGTCATACGGCAATGGGCGGGACTACGCGTGCTGACCCCGGACGGGGTGCCGGTCTACGATCGGTCGCGGCGATACCCCGGCATCCATGTCGTCGCATGCCATTCCGGCGTCACCCTTGCCGCTCTGCATGCAGGTCCTTTTGCCGAATGGTTGGCAGCCGATGGAAGGGAGCCATCCTACGACGCTTTCCGCGGCAGCAGATTCAAGATGGGGATCGCGGCGTGACGAGTGAAGCTCTCTTTCCCTCCGGCCAAGCCGTGGAAATCACCATCGACGGTCGTCTCGTGACCGCTCGCGATGGAGAGCCTCTGGCCGCCGTCTTTCTGCGTCTGGACGACATCCACACGCGGACCTCCTTTCCTTCCGCCCAGCCCAGGGCGCCCTACTGCATGATGGGCGTCTGTTTCGAATGTGTCGTGCACGTCGAAGACATCGGCACTATTCGAAGCTGTCAGCAAACGGTTCACGCCGGCATGAGGGTCGAACGTCATGACCATCCGAAGAGGCTGAAATGAACCATCATTCGAGCGCCGACCTGTTGATCGTCGGAGCTGGCCCCGCTGGCATGGCCGCCGCGAGGCGAGCTGTGCGCGGCGGCCTATCCGTCGTCTTGCTGGATTCGCAATCACAGCCCGGAGGTCAGATCTGGCGTAATGCCGGCCGCAACGCGACGAGCCCGGTCATAAACGTTCTGGGGGCGGAATATCGACGCGGCATCCGGCAAATCGAAGCATTCCTGGCCTGCGGCGCCGACTACATTCCGGAGGCTCAGGTAAGCAGGCTCAGCCAGGGTTGGACGGTGGAATATGTAAAGGGTGGAGAAATTCGTTCTGTCATGGGACGGCATCTCTTGCTCGCTATGGGCGCACAGGAACGCCCGGTTCCGTTCACCGGCTGGACGCTACCCGGCATCATGACGGTCGGCGCCGCACAGATTCTCCTTAAGACGGCGGGCCAACTGCCACGGGGGCCAGTTGCCGTGGTCGGGAGCGGACCTCTTCCCCTACTATACATGCAGCAGATGCGGCTCGCCGGGACAAAGCCCGTCGCTTATCTCGATACGACCCCTCGGGGTCTCATCAGCCGTTCGCTGCGCGGTTTTCGCGGGGCGCTAAAGGAGCCCGGCCAAATCCTGAAAGGGATTGCCTGGTTACCGCAGTTCAGTGGCATTCGGCACGTACGCAACGTGGTCAAAATCAGCGCCGAAGGAAGCGGACGACTGGAAACTGTACGGTTCGAAACTTCAAACGGCAGGCCTGACCGATTGGAGGTCAAATCCCTTCTTGTTCACGAGGGGCTGGTGCCAAGCCATCAGTTGGCGGTGTCGGTTGGCGCGCAACTGATGTGGGATGTCGGCCAGTCAGCGTTCCGGCTTGAGCGCGACGAGTGGATGAACGCAGGTCCGGACGGACTGTACATAGCCGGGGACGGTGCTCGGATCGGCGGCGCCGTCAATGCCGAGATCGAAGGAGAGATCGCCGCGACCGGTATCCTTCTTCGTGACGGCGCCCTGACGGCCGCTCAGGCGGATGCCGAGACAAAACCGCTAAGGGCACATCATGCCGGGCAAAAGGCGTTCCGGCGATTTCTGGATGGAGTCTATCCGCCGAATATTGCGCGGACCCAGCCTGACGACGCAACGATCGTCTGCCGGTGCGAAGAGTTGAGCGCGGGCGTGTTGAGGGAAGCTGCTGTCCGTGGCGCTTGCCGAGGCCCTAACCAGCTGAAGAGTTTTACACGCGCGGGCATGGGTCCCTGTCAGGGAAGGCAGTGCGGCTACCCGGTGCACGAACTGGTGAAGTCCGTCGCCGGTCTGACCGCCGGCGAGGTCGGCCTATTCAATCCGCGGCCTCCCTTCGTTCCCTTAACGGTATCGATGCTTGCAGCTCAGCAGGCCGAGGAAGTCGTTTCAGCGTCGACACATGAGTGATCGTTCGGCCATCGCCACAGCGTGGTGACCAAAGTTGCAGTCAAGAAATGAACGCCTCGCGGCGTCGCAAGGAGAATGAGTTGAAGACGTGCCAAATCCTGGGAGCCCCCGTTCAAAGCGGCGCATCCCAACCCGGATGCCTGATGGGGCCTGATGCTTTTCGGACTGCCGGCTTGTCGCGAGCTTTGACGGAACTGGGCTGGGCCGTCACTGATCTCGGAGATGCGACGCCGACGGCGGAGCCCGAAATCAGTCACACCAATTCCGCTGTTAAGAACCTCGACGCTATGGTGGGATGGACGCGCAGTCTCTCCAAAAAAGCGCTGGAGATGGCCCGCAGCTGTGATCTTCCGGTTTTTCTCGGCGGCGATCACTCAATGTCTGCCGGCACCGTTTCCGGGGTGGCCGAACGAGCGGCCGAACTCGGCAAGGAGCAATTCGTCCTCTGGCTGGACGCGCACGCAGACCTGCATACCCTACACACGACTGCAAGCGGCAATCTTCATGGCACGCCGGTCGCCTACTATACGGGCCAGCCTGGCTTCGAAGGGCTACCGCCGCTGGCAGCGCCTGTGGATCCCCGCAACGTATCCATGATGGGGATTCGCTCGGTCGACCCGGAAGAAAGGCGCCGGGTTGCCGAGATCGGTATCGAAGTCGCCGACATGCGGGTTCTGGACGAGCAAGGCGTCGTACGCCCGCTGGGCGTCTTTCTTGACCGCGTGAGCAAGGCCAAGGGCAGATTGCACGTCAGCCTCGACGTCGACTTCCTCGATCCCGGGATTGCGCCGGCGGTGGGCACCACGGTTCCGGGCGGGGCGACTTTCCGAGAGGCACACCTCATCATGGAGATGCTCCATGACAGCGGTCTCGTCACCTCGCTCGACCTTGCGGAGCTCAATCCGTTTCTGGACGAGCGAGGACGTACGGCCCGACTGATGACCGATCTTGCCGCGAGCCTGTTCGGCAGGCGCGTGTTCGACCGGGTGACAACAGCATTTTGACCACTGGGTGTGGCCCGGAGCGATCGAGGTTTGCCTCTCGCATCGAGACAACCCTTCGAAACAAGGAGGAAGAAGATGAAGGTTGGAATAGCGGGAGCAGGATCGATCGCCATTGGATATGCGGCGTTGCTCTTACAGAATGGCCATGAGCCATTGATCTGGTCGCGTTCACGCGAAAGAACTACTGATTTCTCTGCCGGCGCGCCGGTGAAGATCACGGGTGCTATCAGCATGGAGTTCCACCCGCACATCTGCACGAACGCCGAGGAATTGGCCGAAGCCGATGTGATCGTGCTGGCACTGCCAGCCTATGGTCACCGCTTTGTTCTCGACGCTCTTCTGCCGCACCTCAGCGCACGTCATTCGGTGATCATCAGCGCCCATCTTTCCTTTGCGGCGCTCTACCTCGCCAAGGGGCTGGCCGAGCGTGGAATCGAGATTCCAATCACGGCATGGAGCACGACTGTGCTGACCTGCAAGCCGCGGGCAGCGGATACGTTCAACATCGGTGCCATCCGGGCAAAGGTCGATATGGCGACCCTACCGGCACGCTTCGCAGGACGGGCGCACGAAACATGCGTCGGTCTGTTCGGCGATCGGTTCGACGTTAAGGACGACATCCTCACGATCGCATTGAGCAACCTCAATCCCCAGGACCATATGGGAATCGCGCTTTGCAATTTGTCGCGTATCGAACGCGCTGAGGACTGGGGTCAGAACACCAATGTCACCCCGGCCGTCGGGCGCTTCCTGGAAGCGCTCGATCTTGAGAGGCTGGCAATCGCGTCCGCTTTCGGCAAGACGGTCCGATCCACCTTCGATCACTTCCGATTATCGTTCGACATATCCGGCCAATCGGTTTCAGAAATATCATCGATCCTGGTCGAGCGCGGAAGCGACCCGGCAGGTCCGAAGAGCCTCGATACTCGCTACGTGCTCGAAGACGTTCCCTTTGGTCTGATCCCCACCCTGCATTTGGCAAAAGCAGCCGGCGTATCGGCGCCTTTGCATGAAAGCGGCGTGCGAATTTTAAGCGCCTGCTACGGACGCGACTTTTCCGAAGAAAACGACCTGCTTAAAGACCTCGGCCCGCTGGATCTGCCCACGCTCAAGAAACGGGTAGTTACCGGGTACGCGATCACGGCCGAACCCGTGTGATCGGGGCTCGTCCGGCAGTCTATCAAACCAATAAAGGGGGCCAAAAGATGCCAGCAATTGTCAACCTCAACATCGTTCCGTTCATCAGTGTTGAAAACATGATGGATTTGGCGGTCAGCACCGGGATCGAGAACTTCCTTGTTCAACTGGCCGGCTACATTGAAGAAGATTTCCGGCGCTGGGAAAGCTTCGACAAGATTCCACGCATCGCCTCGCATTCGCGGGACGGCGTGATTGAACTCATGCCGACGAGCGACGGCACCCTCTACGGCTTTAAATACGTCAACGGCCACCCGAAAAACACGAAGTCGGGACGCCAGACGGTGACCGCGTTCGGCGTGCTCTCCGATGTCGATAGCGGCTATCCGCTGCTGCTGTCGGAAATGACAATCCTGACGGCCTTGCGAACGGCCGCAACCTCCGCGATCGCGGCAAAATATCTGGCGCGTAAAGATGCGCGCACGATGGCGCTGATCGGCAACGGTGCCCAGAGCGAGTTCCAGGCGCTCGCCTTCAAGGCGCTGCTCCATATCGATCGGATACGGCTTTACGATATCGACCCGGAGGCAACCGCTCGCTGCAGCCGCAATCTCCAGCGGTTCGGGTTTCAGATCGAGGCGTGCACCTCTGCGGAACAGGCGGTCGAAGGTGCCGATATCATTACGACAGCGACGGCCGACAAGCACAACGCCACGATCCTGAGCGACAATATGATCGGGCCCGGCGTCCACATCAACGGCGTCGGCGGCGACTGCCCAGGCAAGACCGAGATGCACCGCGATATCTTGCTGCGTTCGGATATTTTCGTGGAGTTTCCGCCACAGACCCGGATTGAAGGCGAGATCCAGCAACTCGCGCCAGATCATCCTGTGACGGAACTTTGGCGCGTAATGACTGGCCAGGACGTCGGCCGAAAGAGCGACAAGCAAATCACGCTTTTCGACAGCGTCGGATTTGCGATCGAGGATTTTTCGGCGCTGCGCTACGTCCGCGACCGCGTTGAGGGATCACGCCACAGCAGCCCACTCGACCTAATAGCCGATCCGGACGAGCCTCGAGATCTCTTTGGAATGTTGCTGCGTCGTCAGGCTTTCCGAACTTTGGGAAGTTGAAGAGATGCCAATAGCGCGTGGACCGTCGAGCATCTAGAACGGGCTCTATGGGGCTTGCACATACAAACGAACGATCGAATGAGTCTTTCACGCTCTTAGAGGCTGCCTCAAAAAGAGGTGGGTGATTTCAACAGGTTATGATTCCTTCGGATTTGCGAAGATTCGAAGGAGTACACGATGGCCTGGACTGAAATCGCCCGTCGGCACTATGCCCGGCGCACGGCACGCTACGCAAGTGACATGACGGATCGGGAATGGGTTTTGGTTGAGCCTTTTCTGCCGATACCCCGCCGCTTGGGCCGTCCCCGCACCACTGATTTGCGCGAGGTCGTCAACGCTCTGCTTTACATCGCCACGACCGGTTGCCAGTGGCGCATGCTGCCAAAGGACTTTCCGCCCTGTTCAACCGTCCAGCGATATTTCTATGAATGGCGGGCACTGGGACTTTGGACACGTATCAACCATCATCTGGTGATGGAGGCTCGCGAGTTGGAGGGCAGAGAGGCAAGCCCGACGGCTGGCGTGATCGATAGCCAGAGCGTGAAAACCACGGAAAGTGGCGGCATACGAGGCTACGATGCGGGCAAGAAGGTCAAAGGGCGCAAGCGCCATATCATCGTCGATACGCTCGGCCTGATGGTCGGCCTCATGGTGCACAGCGCCGACATCCAGGATCGCGACGGTGCTCCCGATCTCCTGAAATCCATTCGCCACAGGTGGCCATGGTTGCTGCATGTCTTCGCCGATGGTGGTTATGCAGGCGACAAGCTGAAGCGGCGACTGAAGAAGATCGGGCGCTGGACGGTCGAGATCATCAAGCGCTCGGACAAAGCGAAAGGCTTTGACGTGCTGCCACGACGCTGGGTCGTCGAGCGGACCTTCGCCTGGCTTGGCAGATGCCGAAGACTGGCAAAAGACGTAGAAAAGTCCATCGCCTCCTCACAGGCATGGATCATGATCGCCCACATTCGCCTGATCACTCGGCGCCTTGCAAGGTATCGATATCATTGAAGGCTTTTCGAGTCCGACTCTTACAAACATACAAATATTCTAATAACTGCTCTTTTCTCTTAGGTTTACCCGCCAATATATCCTGTCAAACACTGGATATTTACAATTGATTACGGAAAATGACAAACCGATCAGGAGCGCAAAATTTAAGGCAGCCACGCTATTGACCGGGGCGATGACGTTGGACAAGCCGTTTTAATTTTGGGATGGATTGAACTTTAAAGTTGAAGGAGCCACTCAGCCGCCGGCTGCTAGAGTTTTAATGAGCTAAGCACGTACGTCAGAAACCACTGTTGGGCGTACAAAAGTCGCCTCAGGTCACTGTCAGCCAGCAAGAGTTTCTTGCCACAACGCAACTGACGTTTGACATAAATTCCTTTCGGAACTCAATCAGATATCTCATATTCTCTCTCAACCAAAATATTCGATAATGGCTCTCGCTTCATCCTCAACTTCTCTACCTGTCCCAGCCGCAGGTCATCATCCGCTTCCCTTGACTGTAGGTGTCCTCGGTTCTGGTCACGCTGGGACTGCATTAGCGGCTTGGTTCGCCTCTCGGCACGTTTCCACGGCTCTGTGGGCACCAGCGGATCATCCAGGATCGATCTCAGCAATCAAAGCCAACGAAGGAGTCGTCACCACCGAGGGAGTGATCAACGGTTCATTTACGGTCTCAGCCTCTGATGATCTGCTCGCAGTTATTCGCTCCAGCCATCTACTGATTATTGTCACCCGTGCGGACGTTCACGACAGCTTCGTCAGTGAACTAGCCAACTTCAACGGTGAACTCGCAGAAAAGGATATTCTCGTCGTCTGCGGCCATGGGTTTTCCATGAAGTACGAGAGGCAGCTGCAATGCAAGCGAATACTCGAGACGGATAATTCGCCCACAACGTCTAAGCTATCGGATAAAAAAAAATGTAAGGTCAACATCAAGGAAATGAAAGCTTCTTTCGGACTGTCGTGTTTCCCAATTCATCGAAATGATGTTGGCGTCATCGATTTACCCGAAGATATCAAGATCATCTTCGCCCAGCTATTTACGGCTAGGATCATCCCCATCCCACCATTGCAGGTGCTGTTCTTTTCCAACTATATCACTCATGCGATTGCCGCTGTTATGAACATCGGAAGATTGCGCGACCCTGTCAATTCCCTTACCAAAAGAGCTGAGCAGTGGCTTCTTGAACTAGACGAGCGAACCCCACGAGCCGAGACGGACTTTTTCTTTTATGGTGAAGGATCCAACACTTACGTTTGCAATGTTCAAGAGCAGGTAGACCAAGAGCGCCGGAAGGTTGCCAAAGCGTGTGGGTTGCATCTCAATTCTCTCTTGCAGGAATGCAATGATGAATATGGCACTAATTATGCGACCCTAAGGGAATATTGCCTCGCACCATCACCTCATAACGTGCATTATGCATGCCCTGACAACATGGAACATCGTTATTTTTCTGAGGAATTATGCTCATTGGAGGATATCGCGGCAATTGCAACTATTACCAAAATCGAGATGCCCCTCACCCGCGCGTTCATCAATATTATTCATGCGGGAAAGGCAAACTTTCCGCCAACTGACAAAACATCCAGCGTGATTGGTAACTTCAGGTCAGGAGACTTGATCCGCTTTGGTGCCACCATACTTGTTAAGGATGAGATGATGGAGTAAAGAAGACGTGCGCCACGCAGTTCGTTCCAACCTCTTGTAATAAAGTTCATAAGTCCGCACCCCTATCACCGTATTGCGATGCATCTAATATAATTTCTGTTGAATTATCATATTTATGTAAAATGTAACGCGTATTTTTCTTATCAAGTGTGTTTTTTGTGCTTTCGACTTTGTTATTTTTATGTTTTCTATATTAATCTAGCAACAAAATAAAGGATGTTAATTTCGTATAAAATCAAATTTTTCCTAGAGGAAATCCCCTCACACAGACATTCTTAACTACTAATTATCACAATCCGGAATTACTTTATATTACAATACAAAAACCCCATGATATAATATAACGTTAAAAACACACTCAAGATTCAGTTAACATTAATATTTGAAAAGCAATACACATCCACAATCAACACTCTGCGCTAATCTAACACCGGAAACAACTACCGTAGGACCACTTAGAAAGCCTCTCAACGCTGACAATCTTCGCATCTGGTACGAGCTTAGGCGACGGCGGAAAGGCCTCACCAAACGCGACAACTTCGCATCTAAACCGTGAACTTGGGATTGGGGCAAGAAACTTGCGCTGATGCATGCCATGGATTTCGAGAAGTGAATAGTTCGTCTTGAAAAACGATACATTCGGCAGGAAAGCGAAAAACGCCTCCACATCCTTCAGGCAAAGCCGAGAGCCAGGTGAGATCTGGTTGTGCCATTTCCATATCGTCTGGGATGTCACTCCGTCGGTGTAAGGCGATTCAGTACAGGCGACAAATCTGGAAGCCGTAGTGCACAAAAATTTTCCGCACTCCACAAACCGATGAATTTCGTCGGAACTACCGTAGACGTACCACAAATCAGTGCCGGGAAGCACTGAATACAAGGTGTCAAAAGAAGGACCCCGCAGACACGGCGCTTCAGAAAAATGCGCTAACCTCCCGTCGGCTGCGCAAACCTTAGTTTTTAGAATTGATTCCTCCAACACTTTCTGAGCACTAGCTAATGTACTATTGATAAACCCTACATATGCGTCCCTAGATTCCCTAAGACGGAAATCTCCCAACGATGAATCAGATACAAATTTGACGTATCTCGGTCGGAACATTGGACGATTGTATTCCATTTCCAACTTGTAATTGAGAAGTAGAAACTTGCCTCAGACGGAACAGATATCTTCTCTGAAATCTGAAATTTGCACCAAGCGCTCTTTAAAAAAGACAAAAATTCGTGCCGACGGTGGCCCACCGAAGAAAAAGTTGGGGCGTAAATGTCAAAAAGCAGTTCGGCGCAGAATTGCCACATTCTGCGATCTAATTACCCAATCCACGACTTTTGGGACAAAAAAGACAAAAAATATGACACATTTAGCGAAAAATGCTCCTGATTGGAGAAATATTTCCACATGCGGCGACTGTTGCGCGCTGATTGCCTGACGAGGCTACCAAGTGCACTCACGAAAATGCTATCGAGTCGGCCACAATCGCTTGCCCATTCACTATAAGAACACGAACCATCACTCCATTTCTGTCACAGCCCCTCGGCAAATCGGCAATATACGAAATGACGGTTCCTACTTGGCAGGTTCGCGATCTTAGACGCATCCTACGAGTTAGTGAGTTGAGGCAACACTTGCGCCAGGCTCGTACCGATTTCAGATCCACCCTGTCACAATTCGTATACTTTAACCGCTCCGTTGTTAACCCAAATGCGTACGATGACGAGTATCTCCTTTCAGACCAGAGGCTCACCTATGTTTACGTCGATGAAGTAACAGCGTGCGGGTTTCACAAAGTCCCGGACAAAGATTTCAGTAAGTCGCGGACACCGAATTCAGAAAGTTCGGGACAGCAAATTCAGTAAGTCGCGGACAGAAGGGACAGCGGATTTAGATCGAATCTCGTGAGCGCCGATCTGGCAATTTGTTCTCGTGTTTTAAGCGAGGATCTAATGCCTAGACGGAAGCAAGCGAGACATACTGATGTGAAAGACATTCGATCGATACTGCGGCTGACGTTCGAGCAGGAATTGTCGATACGCGCCGTTTCTGAGCGGCTGAAGATGAGCAAGACGTCGGTCTCAACGTATCTGCTGCGGGCGCGGGAGGCGGGGCTTGCAGCATGGCCACTTCCACCCGGTCTGGATGATGACGAGCTCCTGGAGCAGCGACTATTCCGGCGGATGGGGCGACCTCCTCGAGACAGCGAGGAACCGAACTGGCCGAAAGTGGCCAGCGAGTTGAAACGCAAAGGCGTGACGCTCAACCTGCTATGGCAGGAATACCGGGAGGTCCATCCGGATGGATACGGCTACACCTGGTTCTGCTGCCGATTTGCTGATTATGAGAGCCGCGCCAAACCCACCTATCGCAGTCGTCATGTGGCTGGTGTCGCGATGGAATGCGACTATGCCGGCCATACGATCCCGATCATCGATCCGTCTTCTGGCGAGATCCGGGCAGCACAGATTTATGTGGCCGTGCTGAGTGCATCGCAATTGGTGTTCTCCTATGCCAGCTTCAGTCAGAAGCTGCCGGATTGGATCGAGGCGAACCAGCGAGCCTTCAGTTACTTCGGTGGGGTGACGAAGACGACGATCTGCGACAACCTCAAATCCGCGATTGCCAAGGCTCTCTGGTTCGAACCGACGTTGAACGCGACATTTGCTGCCTTCGCCGAACACTACGATACGACCGTATTGCCAGCACGGCCGCGGCGTCCTCGGGATAAACCATCCGCGGAGGGATCGGTTTTAATCGTCGAGAGGTGGGTTCTGGCCAGACTTCGAAACGACCGTTTCTTCAGCCTTGTCGATCTCAATATCCGCATCAGCGCTCTGATCGAGGACCTTAACACCCGTACGATGCGTCGGTATGGAAAATCCCGGCGAGCCCTGTTCGATGAGGTCGAGCGCTCCCAGCTCAAGCCACTGCCGCCAACGCCGTTTGAATACGCGGAATGGAAGGTCGCCAAGGTTCATCCCGATTACCATGTCGACGTCGACAAGACGTTCTATTCCGTGCCGCACGGTCTGATCGGCAGGAAGGTCGATATCAGGCTGACGTATCGAGCGGTCGAGATCTTCTTTGACCACAAGCGGGTCGCCAGCCACATCCGAAGCTCCCAGCGTTCCGGCCATATCACTGTCAATGAGCATATGCCGAAAGCTCACCAGCGCTATGCAAACACGACGCCTCACACGTTGCGCAAGGAAGCGGCGAAGGTTGGGGCCAATACTGCGATATTTATCGAGCGTCTGCTTAGCGATCGGCCGCACCCGGAGCAAGGCTACAGATCCGCTCAGGGCATTCTCTCCCTGGCGCGTCGTTACGAAACCGATCGGCTGGAATTGGCCTGTGAGCGTGCGTTGGTCATCAATGCGCTGACCTATTCGTCTGTCGCCAACATTCTCAGATCTGGTCTCGATCAGGCTCCTGCCGCAAGCGAGACCGTGAAGCCGGCACCGCCGCACGGCAATATCCGCGGCAAAACCTACTACCAATGAAAGGACATCTAATGCTGACACATCCAACACTGGACCAGATGAGTGCGCTTGGTCTTGCCGGAATGGCAACCGCCTATCGCGAACTTATCGAGCAAGTTCATGGAAATGATCTTAGCTTTGACGAACGGCTTGGCCTGATGCTCGACCGCGAGATCGCACTACGAACCGACCGACGGCTGACCAATCGGCTCGCCACAGCAAAGCTTCGATTTGCCAATGCCTCGATCGAAGACATCGATTTTAGATCTCACCGCGGCCTTGATCGTCGCAATGTCTTGTCCTTGGCGCAGGGCGCATGGCTGAAGGCAAACGAGAACCTGATCCTGACAGGCCAAACGGGCACTGGAAAAACTTGGATCGCCTGCGCCTTTGCGAGACAGGCGGCCCGCCTCGACTACTCTGTCCTCTACGTTCGTATGCCGCGGCTCTTCGAGGATCTCGCACTTGCCAGGCTCGATGGACGCTTTCCGCGCCTCATCGACAAGCTGGCACGTGTTCAGTTGCTGGTGTTGGATGACTGGGGAACCCATACCCTGAATGACCGACAGCGCCTCGATTTGCTCGAAATCTTCGAGGAGCGATATCGAAGGAAATCGACCCTGATCACAGCTCAGCTTCCGGTGGCCGCCTGGCACGAAATGATTGGAGAAGCCACTTTGGCCGATGCGATTTTGGATCGCATTGTTCACAACGCCCACCGCATCACTCTCGAAGGCGACAGCATGCGCAAACGAAAAACGCCGACGCTCTTGACCGGCGACGAAATAACCGAACACAATCACGCGTAACAGCAACAAGGCAACCGGGATTCGATCGCATCCGTTGTCCGCGACTTAGCGAAACGCTTGTCCGCGACTTGCTGAAACCGCTGTCCCGATTTAGCGAAATCCGCAAACAGCGCAATTGTGTGGTCTCAATCGCCTATTACCGTCCAACTCTCCGGCCTTCGGGACAGTAGCTACCGCAATGCCCCCATGGCTATTGGATCCACAAGAAATGAACGCAATCTTGCAACAGAGTTGCGGTCAAGGAGGCTTCGTTAATTACCACCACGGTCCGAGTACAAACAGCTTTTTTTTGGCGATCCTGATGAGCCAGTTGTTCATACGGATCAGGACTGATGTAATCCGCGGTCAAGGTTATGGTTGGTACGCCAGGCTAGGTAATTATGTTGAGGAAGGAGAGGATAACGAAGGTATCGAAAACGAGGAAGAGGAAGAGGAAGAGGAAGAGGAAACGAGAGAGTTCCAATTATCCGATCTCATTCATTATCCCATTGTCGCATTGGGATCGTGCCATCTCACACGTTAGGTGTCGCGGTTACCAGAAAACTTGATCTATCAACGCGTGCTTTGAATCTTGTTATTTTTCATGTTTCTAATATCATCCAGTACCGAAATAAAATTCGTCATTTTCGTCTCTCGCAATGCAATTAATATGGTCTAAATACAGCAATTGTGGCCCAAACACATATTATTATTACTATTATTAGTCGTGCGTAATTTTATTTATGAAACGTCTCGTTTCAAAACTATGAAAATACAATACAAAATGAAACACGCCCATGAAAAATAAAACATCTACAAATACCAATCGAACATTCCATAATATACTTAATCGTATTTTATTATGCAAAGATAGATCTATCTTTGGCATTGCGTAGCGGCGATGCTGCAGGCGAGCATAGCTGAGATACTCCTGGGCTATACCTTCCACCAACTCGTCCTGCGATTTTTGTCTTCATCGGATAGGGCTGTTCGTCGTTGGCAATCGCAAACATAGCGAATCCCCAGGGCGCCAGGAGATCCTATTACATTCCGAACGGATGACCCTCGAATCCTTCGAAAGCGACTGCGTTAATTGAAGGGAATTCCTGTTCCTGTCGGCGCGCATGGATGAGATACTCCTGAGCGATCCCATGAACCAACTTATCCTCCATGTCTGCGCCAAGCTGCAATAGCATATCGGGTGTGATCTGGTTTTGGCTAGCAAACAACATGGCGTATCGATACCCATCAATCCCTTCCAGTATGGGCCTCAGCTGAGGCTGATTCCAAAGATGAACCAACTCTTCGATGATAGAAAGGCCTGCAGCGGGGTGCAACATCTGCTTAACTCTGGCCTTGGCCGCTTTCATGAAGGTCTCCTCGTCTGCTAACTTGTGGCGAATAATACGCCAACGAAAATCGTTGCTCCAATAACTGCTCTGCACCATGCACTTGAGCAACGAGATAGATCCTCCCTCAAGAATAAGCCCACCGTGAGCCTCTATATTATAAACCTCCGCGATCAGCCTCTCGTGAGCTTGCTTGGCTGAGATGATACCCTTCACAAGAGGCTGTTCATCAAGGTATAGACGGGTCGTGCCCTTCAGTTCTTCCACTGTTGGTCGTCCGCTTCCGGTTGACAGTTGAGGACAGCATTGGACCCGGTCGAGAGAAAGGACTGGCTGCCCGGTTTGCTGGGCAAGAGCTATCGCGGTCGATGTCTTTCCTGTACAAGTTGGACCGAAAATTAGACGGAGATCCATAAGTGTTTTGCGATATCTTGAATACAAATTGATATTTTTTGGGTTCGAGAAGTGTATCATCACAGGCTGTTATATTGTCTTCCTCGAGATTCCTTATTGAAGAGCAAATGGCTTTAGCGTCTCTCCAAAGGGCAACTTGTTTTTCAACAAAGTGTGGGGCACGGCTGTTTCCTTGAAAGCAATTTGTCACCAACGAAGGCGCCTTTAAGTCAAAATAAGGCTGACTAAATCAGCACTATAGAGGCAGCTATTCATGCCACTTGAGGACGTTTTTCCGCGCTTTACTGCCACTTGTCTGCGCTGATTATCATCATTGCTGGCGAGAGAGTGAAATCGTTTGTAATAGTTGATTAGGTGAGACGTCAAAATAAGGGCGACTATTTCATATTTGACTTAAATATGTCCATATTGTTAGGCACATGTGATAGCAATTCCTTAACAACGGTGTCTATTATTTACTTCTTGCAGTCGTTGTCATTGTGACAAAATCAAAGATATTCTACCGTTGGAATAATATTACCATTCAATAAACGCGACAGTTGATATTTTAACTATACCTCAACATATTACTGCGCACCTCAACATAATGGAGGTTAATAGAATTACAGAAATTTTATTTACACCATCATATTCGTTGTTAAACATCAAGATTCATTAATAGCAATTTATAAAACGTGCAATACTTGTAACAGGATACGCAGATTAATTTCTATTGCGGTAGTTATATCTCCTCCAAGAGTGTTCGAGAGGATTGTCCTTTGCTAAAACACCTCCACAATTGTGGATAATTGCACAGACGGCATTACACGCGGTCTGAATAGCGCCCTCCACCCATCCACCGGTAAAGGAACAACTGCAACCCGCCAAGTAAACTCCAGTATCATTAGTCATGTCCAGCGCTTGAAAGAAAAGTTCTTCAGAATAAAAATCCTCGCCACGCCGGTTGAGTTTGAAAGCTCCGCCGGCATTCTCGTCTGTAAGCCAATCATGTTGAACAACATTTTGGTCGTAATCAGCGCAAGCGGGAACTAAATGCCGGGCAAACGCCGGGAACGATTTCGAAATTGCGTCCCGTAGCAGACATAATCGCTCTTTTTTGTCGGGGATCGCCAATAGCTTGTGGGAGTCGTCCTCCCATGTATAACTGATGAGCACCACACCTTTACCGTTCGGATCCTGCGGCTCATAGTCCAGACAATACACTGCCTTTGCGACCCCGTCCATGAGGACACAGGACGGGAGCATATGGTCAAACCAAAATTTACGTTCAGTCAGCAGGAACAATTTTGAAGAGCCCGTCATGTGGCTGTTATCAACGGCTTGGTTCACTGGTGCACGAAAAATGGTGGTATCGGATGTCAGACGATGCCTGAGTTGGATATTTGCGAGTCCAGATGTAACCACCACCTTATCATAAAGTTCAGATATCCCGCTCTTAAGCCTTATCTTTATTTTTGTCTTTTCCTTCTCAACCGCCCTGACTTGAACATGGCGTATACGCTGGCTTACAGACACGCCATTAACCACTTGAGAGGCGATCCGACGTGGAAGTTCTGAGATTCCTTCAGAGCACATACGCTGATTTTCTTCATATCCGTTTATGACCAAGCGAAGGATCTCAATAAACCCGCTTTCAAAAACTGGACCAAACCCGCCAGATCCTATTCCCATTAGCTTGAATAGGTCCCAATCATGAGGGAAACTCCATGTTTCACCACCGGGAGGATGCGTGCCCAGAAAGATCCTCTCTATCGCTGAAGAGAACGACTCCCTCCCGAAACGGTTCAGCCAAATTTGCCAGGCGTCATGAGCCCGCCTAATGTCCCCTAATTTCAAGGCCTCAGTGATAGCATCAGGCGAAGCCAACACAATATCTCCCTCAAGGAAACCGTCCTTCAAGAACGCATGCCACCCGCTATAAACGCGATGGAACAACTTCGGTGGCTGCTGCCCGGCTTTCCACATGTATCGGCAACCCTCGTAGACCAAGTCAGTGTCGACTGTGCCGGGATTTGGGAACGGCCTCATCGAAGACAGACCGTACCGCTCGAGGAAGAAAAACAAGCACGATGCAGCAGGAGGAAATCGCATCGCCCCCATTTCGGCCACGACGCTCGGAGCGTCCTTGAAAGCATGTGACCAAAGCTTGCCTCCAACCCGATCACCTGCTTCATATATTGTAACATCGTCTACGCCAGCATGAAGCAGTTCGCTTGCCACCACGAGCCCGGAAATGCCAGCCCCAATGACCGCTACTTTTGGCCTGGGAACATCTTCTGGAAAGAAGCCGATCCGCCCACTATCTGAACATTTGTCGAGAAACAATCTGTAGTCGTAGAGCAAGTCGATCGTTGGAAAGGACCCTGCCGAAGCCTTCAGCATCAGGTTTCGACCATAAGCTACCATGTCAAATGGTACTGCCTCTTCAATGATTACGGTAAACCCGGTAACGCTTTTCAACGAGCCTTCTTCGTACGGCGCCATTTGCAGGGTTCGGGAGCGGGCAGTCTCAGAGATTGAAATGGCCACGAAATGACTAAGGTCGCTGGGTGCACATCTTTTACCACTCAGCAAATTCATGGTTTGGAGAAGTTGAGCTCTGGAGATATCCATGCAAGATGGTGCAAGGTCGATGGCAACGAGACCACTCACTCTTGTTCGCACCGAAGCTTCTGGTTCGAGTATCCACCTCAGAATTTCCTCGCCAACATAGATGTAAGCGGAGAGGACTGCGACCCTCTGACCGGCTGAGATCTCCGGAAAGCGACCGTCGGCCAGCCTTTTGCAAGCTAACCCAGCGCGGCACTCGCCGGAAATTTGAGTAATTCTTCTTTCCCTCGAAGCTTCTCGTTCTGAGAAGGCTGCGGCAACGCGGCGGTCCAATTCATCAGCCTTGTCGACCATTATCAGATCCACAATTTTGGTAGAGAAATGATCGCATTGTTTATCAAAAAGAGATGAGGCTGACATTGCTAGGGAAGATTGGTCTTTGTGTAGATAACTAAAGACATCAACCGTTTCTATTTAAGTTGAAAATCGGGGAACATACTGTGCATTGACATCCCAATGGAAAGCGACAATTTTGGCGTTTTTCAATAGAATATTCACGCGGGTCCAACTCGCCGCTCAATCAGGTTGAATATTGATTGATACAATACTGTTTCCGTTTGAAAAAGTGCCCTTAATACCTCCAATAATTCGGATCATACGCCGTGATTGGGAAATTCCCTCCAATAATCGCGCAATTTGGGCCCAAGCGCGGTATATTTATTTGATCTGAAATGGGCTTAAAATCCCCAATCCAGAAAGATGGTGCCCATTACCTCGTTAGCACAAACCCTAGAACGCCTAAGACGGAAAGACTACTCATGCTTAGAACTAGTAGAAACTCT
Source organism: Rhizobium tumorigenes (assembly GCF_003240565.2). Taxonomy (NCBI): domain Bacteria; kingdom Pseudomonadati; phylum Pseudomonadota; class Alphaproteobacteria; order Hyphomicrobiales; family Rhizobiaceae; genus Arminella; species Arminella tumorigenes. Next base: position 148,774 of record NZ_CP117257.1, on the reverse strand, counting down.
AATCGCGCGTTGTGAAGCTGCAAAAGCATTGAATGCCCTTCTGGCTACAGACTGGGATGGCTTGCGGCGAAGCGCCAAAAAAATTGATCGCCATGGAAACGCCGGAGTAGGTCTTTGCGGCATTCCACTCTGTTTTAAGGCGAACATCGCGACCGGCATATTTCCTACCAGCGCTGCTACGCCGGCACTGATAAACCACTTGCCAAAGATACCATCCCGCGTCGCAGAAAGACTTTTTTCAGCTGGAGCCCTGCCGGGTGCTTCGGGAAACATGCATGAGTTATCGTTTGGAATTACGAGCAACAACTATGCCACCGGGGCGGTGCGGAACCCGTGGAATCCAGGTCTGATACCAGGAGGCTCAAGCGGTGGTGTGGCTGCTGCGGTGGCAAGCCGATTGATGTTGGGCGGCATAGGCACCGATACCGGTGCATCTGTTCGCCTACCCGCAGCCCTGTGTGGCGTAGTAGGATTTCGACCGACACTTGGTCGATATCCGGGAGATCGGATAATACCGGTTAGTCCGACCCGAGACACCGCCGGAATCATAGCGCAGTGCGTAGCCGATGTTGTAATTCTCGACCAGGTGATATCCCGAAGGCCGGCGAGAATTCCGCCCGTGCCACTGAAGGGGCTTCGGATCGGCCTCCCCACTACCTACTTTTACGGTGACCTTGATGCTGATGTGGCCTTGGCAGCTGAAACGACGATTCGCTTGCTAGCCAACAGAGGCGTAACCTTCGTTGAAGCCAATATTCCCCACCTGGAGGATCTGAACAACGGGGCCAGCTTGCCAATTGCACTTTATGAATTTCCACACGCTCTAAAACAGTATCTCGACGAGTTTGTGGGAACAGTTTCTTTTTCTGACGTTATCAAAGAAATTCGTAGTCCCGATGTAGCGGACATTGTCAACGCACAAATTGAGGGACATCAAATTTCCAACGCTGAATATGAACTGGCGCGTCACTCCTTCAGGCCAAGGCTCCAAGCCGCTTATCGCAACTACTTCAGACTCTATCGGTTAGATGCAATTCTCTTCCCAACTGCACCCTTGGCGGCCAAAGCCATAGGTCAGGATTCCTCAGTCATCCACAATGGCTCAATGGTGAACACTTTCAAGATCTACGTGCGAAACGTGGATCCAAGCAGCAACGCAGGCCTACCTGGGTTGAGCCTTCCTGTTGGCCTTACACCTGATCGCTTGCCTGTTGGAATGGAAATTGATGGATTAGCGGGTTCAGACCACCGTCTGTTAGCAATCGGGGCAGCATTAGAAAAAGCCATAAATTTTCGTTCTTTCTCAGATGTGCCGAACTAGCTGTTTACCACGCCAATTATTGTCTAATAAATCTGCGCTTCATTTATAATTATTCTTGAAATTCATAGAATACTCAGCGCGTCTGTGTCGCCACCAAGATCGAAACATCTGCTTGATATAATAAAAATCGATATATAAAATTTTTAGTTAATCCTTCTCAAAGCTTAGAATAAGCATTATCTTATAATTCAGTGGTAAATTAGATTCTAAAGCAAAAATAAAATTAGCAATTTACATAGGCTACACCTTTAATTTGCTTTGATTGATAGAACGGCTCAAACGTTATACTGCGACTCGAGACCTAAATATTAATCAGATACATCTATGGTAAATAATTTATTATTCATAAAGCACACAACGATACGACATCGGTAATTAAAGTACATATTGGAAATACACTGATTATCTGCATGCAGGCTACATCATCTTATTATCATTACATAGACTTGACACATTTCGTTACGATCGGACACTGTTGCTTCATTCCCGCTCACACACAGATGTGCGTATTAGACCAAGCGCTTCAACAAGGAGGTGAGAGCCATTGTCCACCCCGCCTTGGGTGCCTTTTTCAGCCCGTTATCCTGAAAGAGAGCTTTGCCGACCGCGACTATTTCAACACAGAAAGGGTCAGCCCGGGATGGCGCCAGGAAGGTATCGCCGCCGATCTTCACGTGCGAGAAACTTGTGTTCTGAAGCGAAGTATTCGGAAGGAAAGCAATATAAGCATCCAAGTCATTTTTTTCATTGTTTGTAATTTGACAGACCTCGTTCTGCCACCACCTCATAGTTTCTTTTGTTAATCCTTGGGCATAGGGTGGAACGGTGGAGATGACCACGCCTTTGCCGGAAAAGCCCTCATAAAATCGCTCGCATGCATACCTTCGCATTTCTCGAAACGAACAATAAACGTACATTAGAGAATCTTTTAGTATAATATTCAGGGGCATACCTACCGGCCCTGGCAAGCAAGCAACACTGCGGAAGCGCTTGACCACTTCGTCTGCAGCTGGATCAATCGGTACATTAGTATCAATGATAAAATCTATCCAAGAGCGTTGAGCAGGAATTAGATTCGTTTCTGTAAAACTGAGATAATTTTCCCTTGTAGCAAGTAGGACGATTTCAAGTTCACTCCGGTCTTGTATATGCGAGCTGTCGATAACGTTGAATATCGGCCGACTGTGATCCATATCGAACAAGAGAGTTCTTTTTGAATGTCAATCAGCCTAAGTTGATTATTATACGTGCGTGAGTACCCTTAATATTGGCTACCCGATAGCATAAATCACGGGATAGCGGTTTGAATCAATTGAGACGGCCCCGAAGTATTTCGTTTTTTAGCTCATTAAATTTATGTTGATGGACGATTTTTCAAGAGTAGGGCCCACATTTCGGTGAGACCGCCGGCAACGGCGCGATGTGAGGCCAGCAGTTTGAATATTTTGCGCAATTAGTCGTATAGGGGGGGACAAATTGACGCCGAAAATAAGACACTGACTGATTAGGCGGGCAGTGATTCCAGCTAGGTTAATGAGCCCCACTACATTATTAGCTAAAACTGTCAGCCTTTATCCATCATTTAAATACATATCTTGCCATTATTTTTATACGTCGCACCGAACTTTTCGCTTGTCACTTTTAGATCGAGATCGCAGCAATTCCAATCTTGCTCCCGGCTATTGGCTTTAGTTCGCAGATGGCTATGAATGTAAGAATGCTTTGTTGTTTTCTCATCAAAAAGCGTCCTGACGTCCCGTTTTTTTTGCGCAGGTGCTTTGTCAGCGTAAGCCACACAAGGTGGACGAAACCGCTTGGCCGGCTTGGACGCTTCATTGGGATCTTCCAGAAAACGTCACTCCCCCTGAGGTTCTCGCACGCCATTCTGTCCCAAAGCTTCTAGAGCGGCTCGAGGAGAACCTGCCCTTACAGGTCATTGAGCATAGAGGAATGTTCAATTTAGGGAACCGCATTCAAGAATGCACCGCGAGCTCATTGTTAGCCGCGCTGGGGCAAGGTGGACGCAATCTGAGCGAGTTGGACGTCTGTTTAACTTCAGATAATGTACCTATCGTTTCTCATGATCTTAACACTTGGCGAGTGTCTGAAAAATTGGGAGATAATCTTTTCAATGAAATTCACTCATCAGACATCAAGGACGTGCCTGTTATTATTCGAGAGGTGTCCAATGGGGTAATACAAGATAGGTATCTTGAAACCATTGATCATATTCCTTTGTTAGACGAAATATTGGGGAAGGTATTTTCGGCTAATCCAGATGCCACCATTTTCCTAGACGGCAGGAACTACGAAGCTCACGTGATTGTGGCTTGGCTTAGCCACCGACCGGAATACCATCAAAGAGTTGTTGTACTTTTCTACACATTTGAATACCCACACGGTAGTGCCTTTGTCGACGCAGTTTTAAAAGCCCAGCCCGCATCTGATTGGAGGAAATCAATCGCTTTGATGCCCGCTCTTTTTCCTGAAGAACTTTGCCGTCTGGCCCGTCTGCGTCAAGTTACTGAACCCACAGTCGATGATTTGTATTTGGCAGGCAAAACCTGGATTGATTCCTTGCTAATGCAAGACATGCGGATTGTGGCGGTACATGTTGTTTTCTCCAGGGTGACCAAAAACTTGTTGGGCCGAGTTGTCGTTGCAGATGTCCTGTTGGCTTTTGATTCAGATCAAGCCGCAGTTAGACTCGCGCATTACGTCAAGGAGGATACGATGATTAGAGCTAAACGCCCTCACTTGAAGTTTGCTGCGGTTACTAGATGCTATGACTTCGCAGCCTTTCTGGATTGTGGCGAGAGGGCTGAGTTCTCAATCGACATTAAAACAGGCAGGGCTCGACGTCATGAGACCGACGAGCGGAAATACATACGGTGGAGAAAAGGAACACCAGGAAATTCGGCAACAATTGCGGACTGGGTAATCTCAGATCGATCTGAAGATGAAATGGCTATCTGGGAATGGCGAAATCAGGGCATCGATCGTGAAGTTTCTCATCTAAGCCCCCATCTGGATGTTAATGTGTGAATGCCGAAATAAAAGCGTCGGTATTAAAGTAATATATTTATTACTTTTTCAATATCAATGTAATTCGATGCAACTTCTCATTAGTTAATGTGTATTTTGCTGTTATAATAATGTAATTTCCTATCTTATGGCAATAAAATAAGCGTATTAAATTCTTGTTATTCCGTTTCTGCACTTACTGTAATGGCTCCATAAATCCTCGGACACGATCTCCCAATTTTTTAGTGTGAGCAGTAATGTGACTATTATGACTAGTCGCAATCCGAAGATAGAAGTCCTGTCCGGCCCTGAGCGCCGCCGTCACTGGTCGACAGCGGAAAAGCTGGCGATAGTCCAGGAGACGTACCGACGTACGAGTCTGATGTCACGGTGAGCATCGTTGCTCGACGCCATGGCATTCAGCCGAACCAGTCATTCGCCTGGCGCAGGCTTGCAGCGCAGGGCGCGCTAACTGTCACCGCATCGCTTAAAGAGGTTGTACGTCAGAACCACGTGAAAGAGCTGCAGCGCCTCCTCGGCAAGAGGCAAGAAGACGGAGGCAAATCCTCAAGGAAGCTCGAGATAGCATCAGCGTCAAAAAAGTATGGGTTGCCCGTCCGCAAGTGGTCAAATAAAAAGGCTGATCTGCACCAACTTATCCAGTATCAAGGCACGCCTTGCCAAGATGGAGCTTCGCGCGTCCTGATCCTCATTGTCGGCATGCGTGGTTCTAAGCGGAGGTTTATGGGCGAAAGTTGAGAGTGACAGGATCGGAAACCCCGTTAAAAACCACGTGCCTCGAGCATGTCTGTCCGATATAAACCGAATCCCCGCACGAACAATAATGGCCGGCATCTAAGCGGTGCACGTCAACAGGCCGGACGCACCACGGAACTCAACCGCATGCTCATGACCGAAGAAGAAATCACCCGCATTCCGAGAGGTGTCCGCAACGGTTTTTATGGGGCAGTTCCATTTACCAACATATTCATTGATGATCAGTGTGTAGTTCCCGGACTGTCATGGATACATTTACAATTCGATATATCCTGCCGCCGCCGCCGCCGCCGCCGCCGCTTTAGGTCCGGTGAAGCTTCCTTGCAGATCCCGCCGCCGCCGCCGCCGCTTTAGGTCCGGTGAAGCTTCCTTGCAGATCCCGCCGCCGCCGCCGCCGCTTTAGGTCCGGTGAAGCTTCCTTGCAGATCCCGCCGCCGCCGCCGCCGCTTTAGGTCCGGTGAAGCTTCCTTGCAGATCCCGCCGCCGCCGCCGCCGCTTTAGGTCCGGTGAAGCTTCCTTGCAGATCCCGCCGCCGCCGCCGCCGCTTTAGGTCCGGTGAAGCTTCCTTGCAGATCCCGCCGCCGCCGCCGCCGCTTTAGGTCCGGTGAAGCTTCCTTGCAGATCCCGCCGCCGCCGCCGCCGCTTTAGGTCCGGTGAAGCTTCCTTGCAGATCCCGCCGCCGCCGCCGCTTTAGGTCCGGTGAAGCTTCCTTGCAGATCCCGCCGCCGCCGCCGCTTTAGGTCCGGTGAAGCTTCCTTGCAGATCCCGCCGCCGCCGCCGCTTTAGGTCCGGTGAAGCTTCCTTGCAGATCCCGCCGCCGCCGCCGCTTTAGGTCCGGTGAAGCTTCCTTGCAGATCCCGCCGCCGCCGCCGCTTTAGGTCCGGTGAAGCTTCCTTGCAGATCCCGCCGCCGCCGCCGCTTTAGGTCCGGTGAAGCTTCCTTGCAGATCCCGCCGCCGCCGCCGCTTTAGGTCCGGTGAAGCTTCCTTGCAGATCCCGCCGCCGCCGCCGCTTTAGGTCCGGTGAAGCTTCCTTGCAGATCCCGCCGCCGCCGCCGCTTTAGGTCCGGTGAAGCTTCCTTGCAGATCCCGCCGCCGCCGCCGCTTTAGGTCCGGTGAAGCTTCCTTGCAGATCCCGCCGCCGCCGCCGCTTTAGGTCCGGTGAAGCTTCCTTGCAGATCCCGCCGCCGCCGCCGCTTTAGGTCCGGTGAAGCTTCCTTGCAGATCCCGCCGCCGCCGCCGCTTTAGGTCCGGTGAAGCTTCCTTGCAGATCCCGCCGCCGCCGCCGCTTTAGGTCCGGTGAAGCTTCCTTGCAGATCCCGCCGCCGCCGCCGCTTTAGGTCCGGTGAAGCTTCCTTGCAGATCCCGCCGCCGCCGCCGCTTTAGGTCCGGTGAAGCTTCCTTGCAGATCCCGCCGCCGCCGCCGCTTTAGGTCCGGTGAAGCTTCCTTGCAGATCCCGCCGCCGCCGCCGCTTTAGGTCCGGTGAAGCTTCCTTGCAGATCCCGCCGCCGCCGCCGCTTTAGGTCCGGTGAAGCTTCCTTGCAGATCCCGCCGCCGCCGCCGCTTTAGGTCCGGTGAAGCTTCCTTGCAGATCCCGCCGCCGCCGCCGCTTTAGGTCCGGTGAAGCTTCCTTGCAGATCCCGCCGCCGCCGCCGCTTTAGGTCCGGTGAAGCTTCCTTGCAGATCCCGCCGCCGCCGCCGCTTTAGGTCCGGTGAAGCTTCCTTGCAGATCCCGCCGCCGCCGCCGCTTTAGGTCCGGTGAAGCTTCCTTGCAGATCCCGCCGCCGCCGCCGCTTTAGGTCCGGTGAAGCTTCCTTGCAGATCCCGCCGCCGCCGCCGCTTTAGGTCCGGTGAAGCTTCCTTGCAGATCCCGCCGCCGCCGCCGCTTTAGGTCCGGTGAAGCTTCCTTGCAGATCCCGCCGCCGCCGCCGCTTTAGGTCCGGTGAAGCTTCCTTGCAGATCCCGCCGCCGCCGCCGCTTTAGGTCCGGTGAAGCTTCCTTGCAGATCCCGCCGCCGCCGCCGCTTTAGGTCCGGTGAAGCTTCCTTGCAGATCCCGCCGCCGCCGCCGCTTTAGGTCCGGTGAAGCTTCCTTGCAGATCCCGCCGCCGCCGCCGCTTTAGGTCCGGTGAAGCTTCCTTGCAGATCCCGCCGCCGCCGCCGCTTTAGGTCCGGTGAAGCTTCCTTGCAGATCCCGCCGCCGCCGCCGCTTTAGGTCCGGTGAAGCTTCCTTGCAGATCCCGCCGCCGCCGCCGCTTTAGGTCCGGTGAAGCTTCCTTGCAGATCCCGAGGCAAAGACCGCGCCGCCCGTTGGCGTCTGGCGCACGACGGGCGGCGCAAGCACAGCTAACGCCATCTGAAGACCTTCACTGGCATTCTGCGGGCGGACGCCTATGGCGTTTTGTTGCGGCCAGCCATATGTAGCGGTGGTCGGAGAAAGGTTCGTTTCCCCGGCTTGCACCCCAACATAAACTTCAACTCCACGACCGCGCTAGAGAGCCTTCAGGAAGGCCATTAGGGACGGTAGCGCACGCTGGGAGACCGTGGTTTGTTGTTCAGAGATGTCGACCCGAGCCAGCGCCTTGGCCTTCATTTCCATATCGACTTCGGCGTAAACATGCGTCGTGTCCAGAGACACATGGCCACCCGCAGACCTTTCTCGGTGACTACCGCGGCATATTGGTGACCGATGGCTACACCGCATGGCGCAACCCACGTCGGATGCATGGCCCATTCACGGCGGCGCTTCAACAATCACGTCATGCGCCGGTTTAGCGTCAGTCGTCGGAACCTCTTTGAGGCGGTCGAACGGGCAGCACTTGCTGGTCTGCCCACCGAGCACTACGAGTTCGCAGAATCGCGTTTGGCACGGGTGTCGACGGATTATCACGTCGAATTCCAGAACTTTTTCTATTCCGTCCCGCACAGCCTCATCCGGAGCCAAGTCGATATCCGGGCCACCGCACGAATGATCGAGATCTTCCATCGCGGCAAACGCGTTGCGGTGCATCAGCGCCGCTATGGTGGCCCGCGTTACGGAACAGATCCCGCGCATATGCCGAGTTCGCACCGCCGCTATGCCGAATGGACGCCGGAACGCTTCCGGCGATGGGGCGCGTCCATCGGGCCGCAGACCGAAGGGCTTATCATCGCCATTCTCACCAGCCGACCGCATCCGGAACAGGGCTTTAGAACGTGCCTGGGGATTCTGCGCCTCTATCGCGATATCGGTCATGACCGCGCCGAGGCCGTTTCAGCACGCGCTGTCGAGATCGGCGGCTTGAACTGCAAGACCATCGCCTCGCTCATCGCCACCTACAAAGGCAAAAAACCTTCCACCGAACCTGACGCCGTTGTGGAACACGCCAACTTGCGCGGTCCCGGTTACTTTCATTGAGGAGACATTCCATCATGCTGACCAATCCCACCATCGACATGCTGCGCGATCTCGGCCTTTCCGGCATGGCAAGCGCCTATCAAGAACTCGACACGCAGCCGGAAGTCAGGCACCTCGAGCACGGAGAGTGGCTCGCGCTTCTTCTTGAGCGAGAGACCACCGCACGCCGCCAGAAGCGCTTCGAGGCAAGGGCTCGGGCCGCAAACCTCCGCCATGATGCCCAGCTTGAGAACATCGACTTTCGCGCCACCCGTGGCCTCGATCGCAATCTCTTCCTGAAGCTCGCCGGATGCGACTGGATCCGGCAGCGCCATAGCATACTGATGATCGGACCTGCGGGCGTCGGCAAGAGCTGGTTGTCTTGCGCTCTTGGGCACAAGGCATGCCGCGAGGACTTCGCTGTCGCCTATCATAGGCTTCCGAGGCTCTTCGCGACCCTGGCTTTGGCGCGTGCTGACGGCCGATATCCAAAGGTTTTAAAGGCTTTGGCGAGAACCGACCTGCTCATTCTTGATTAATGTGCACTGCGCAGAGATGTGGAGTTGATACCGCATGAGCCCGCAACTGCGCACCTTTCCGACGATACCACTCCACATAACTGAGCTGCTATAAGCGGCGCAGCCAGCCTAACATCCCGCCATCATAAGCAATGATCGTCTGATTTTTTGTAGATGACATCACGTCCGGAAAGACCTGTTCGAGCGCTTGCCGCTTCATATCGATATCGGCTCGCGCGTAGCGCATCGTTACGTTCAGGCCCGAGTGGCCGAGCCACTGGCTGATGGTGGCAATGTCAACGCCCGCCTTGAGAAGGTGGATGGCCGTTGTGTGCCGCAGCGAGTGGGGATGGATGCTTTTTTCGGCCAGAGTGGACTCTTCCCGCGCGGCCATATCAACATATTTGCGCAGCAAGTATCGAACACCGAACCGGGTCAGCGGTGTGCCGCGGTCGTTGAGAAAGACTCGTTGCTCGGCGGGATTATCCGAGGGCGGATGCTGCGTGTTGATCAATTCCTGAAGAAGCTGGGCCGTGTTTCGCCAGATCGGGCAGAGGCGAACCTTGTTGCCTTTGCCATGCAGGCGCACCTGGCAGGGCGATACCAGACGAAGGTCACAAATGCGAAGGTTCAGAATTTCCTGAACTCGTGCACCCGTATTGAACATCAGCGAGAACAGTGCGTAATCCCGCCGTCCTGAAGGCGTGCGGCGGTCGATACACGCCAGGACGCTCTTGATTTCTGGCTCTTCGAGATATTCGACAGGTGCCACCCGCGCGCCCCTTTTGAAGGGAAGTGTCAACACCATTTGCAGGTTATCCATATGTTCGGGATGCTCTGAGATCAGGAACCGCGCAAAGGTATGCATCGCCGCCAGCCTTGCATTGCGGGTCGCAATGCTGTTGCCACGCTCGACCTCAAGCGACGTGAGAAAGCTACCGATCCTGTCGGCATTGATGTCGGAGACGTCGATGCTTTCGACGGATCCCTTGGTCTCTGCAGCTGCAAATCGCAGGAACAGGACCATCGTGTCGCGATAGCTCCGGATCGTATGATGGCTCATGCCGCGGAGAGCGGGAAGATATTCTTGAAAGAAGCGTGCCATGCTTCGTCCCAATGCCGTGGATTGATGCTTCTTCATGCCACGACCTCGCTGACGAGACCGCCGAAAGCCTCTTCAAAGCGGTCGCTGGCGATCGCCCTCAGCTTCGGAAGGAAGTGCAGATAACATGCCGTCGACGCGATGCTAACGTGACCCATGTAGAGAGCCAGCTTCGGCAAATTCGATTGCACATCGGCGCCGTCCAGATACCAACGGATGAGCGCCCCGACTGCAAAGCTGTGACGCAGATCGTGAATGCGGGGCCGTCGGCCCTCGCTATCCTCAACATTTGCGGCCTTGAACAGGGCATGGATTCCGCCACTGATCCCAGTGCCAGTATAGGAACGAAGACCGCCTTCCGTGTTGATAAGAAGTGGCGTGTCGGGATCCCTGCTGAACGGCGGGGCGAGACGTTTTCGAAGGTAGCTACACAATTCGGTATGTGCGTCGGGCGACAGCGGCAATATTCTTGATTTGTGGAACTTGGACTCCCGAACCCGTAACACTCCACTTTCAGGCTCACAGTCTGCCAGCGTAAGGCGCAACAATTCGCCGCGACGCATCCCGGTCGTGTACAGCAGAATGACGGCCATCCTATAAACCGCAGGCCGCAGCGGCGATCCAGAAGCGACGGGCATATTGTTAGCGGCGGTCAGCATTCTGGCTATTTGCCCGGGCTCCACAATAACGGGACGCCGGTACGGCCGGGGCCGCGCGAAGTACAAGGGATCGGGGACAAAGCAGCCCGGCTCCTTGCGCCGCCGATAAAGGCAGAACATGCGGACAACGCGTTGGCGATAACGCAAGGTATTGCTTGCCAGATGAGGGAATGCGGCACACCATCGATCAAAGCTTGCACGGTCAAGATCCTGTCCCGGGGTGCGGCTGATAAATTCACGCAAGGTCACTAGAACCCTTTCCTCCGGGTAATAGCGGCGGCCAAGAGCACGCTGATGGGCAAGCCATGCCACAATCGGCTGATCGAGGGGTGTCGGAGAGATGGTTGTGAACATTGCCATTCTCCTCAATGAGCAGCAGTGCCAGGTACTGGCAGAGCCACCGTACGCAGCATGTCCGTCTCGATGCGAAGATAAACACAAGTGCTCTCAAGGCTGTGGTGCCCGAGCAGGTCACCGATCGTTTTTACCCCGACGCCTCGGCCTAGCAATCGCATGGCAAACGAATGTCGCAATGCATATGATGAGACACCATCGAGCGGTAGGCCGCTTTGCCGTGCCCGTTTAGTGAAGATGTCGCATATCCCCCAGCTCGTCAGGGCTCCCACAGGACTACGCGCTTTCGGGAACAGGACGTCCGTCACCGTACCGCAGGGACGCCCTTCGGCAAGATATCTGTCGAGGATTTCAAGGGTCTGGTCAGCCAAAGGAAGAACCAGGGTGGAACGAGTCTTGCGCTGTTCTACGCGCAGAGTACGTCCCTTCCAATTGACCGCGTCTAGCGTCAGCGCTGCAATCTCAGAAGGCCGCAGACCGTAATAGGCCATGAGGTGGAGGATCGCATGGTCACGTCGGCCGAGATAATCAGTCCTGGCGACCGAGGCCAGCAATTTTTCGATCACCTCCCAACCAAGGGCACGAGGCGGCAATTCTCCACGATAGGTTCTGGGCGTATCGATGCGCTCAAGCCCTCGCGCAGTCTCACCACGATCGCCGCAAAAGCGCAAAAAAGCGCGCAGATGGGCGACTTTATGCTGGAGCGTTTGGCGCAGCACTCTGCGGCTCAAGGTATGGATGAAGTTTTCGACGTGCTCTGATGTCAGTGCGGAAAGGTCCTGTGCTGGTCCAGCCGACAAGGACAGAAAAACCTCGATCGTTGCCAGATGCTGGCCAATCGTCGCTGGTGCTAACCCCCTTACGTCTCGAAGATATTCTCGATATCGTAGCAGCAAGTGCTCCAGAGGCCCTTTCGGCTTTGTTTCTTCAAGCCGTCTTTCTGCCTCTAGGAAGCGGCGATATGCCCGCTCAGTGGAAGCGTCGCGCAGAGCGCCAGGAACGAGGGCTAACGCTTCTTCCAATTCGGCTTCGCGTATAAACTGGCCACACTCAAGGGCCGCTGTGGCCTCGAGGATGCGCTTCAATCGGCGGACATGACGGCGTGCCGCAGCACCAGGGAGATACCCTACTGCGAGCAACCACCGGGCAAACAATTCAAGCTCCGCGCCGAAGCGCGAATATTGGTAATGGCAAGACTTCGGGAATAAAACCTTTAGCATGGCGCTCTCCTGTTGGGTTTGGGGAGCGGTCAATCTAGGCGGACGATGATTCAGTTATGTGGAGTGGTATCGTTGGAATGGTGCGCAGTTGCGGGCTCATGCGGTATCAACTCCACATCTCTGCGCAGTGCACGTTAGTCGAGTAATGTTGTGCTACACATTACTTGATGATTGGGGGCCGGAGAAGCTCAATGACGAGCAAAGACGCGACCTCTTGGAGATCGTCGAGGACAGATATGAGAAGCGATCCACTATCGTCACCAGCCAGGTGCCCGTCGAACACTGGTACGACATGATCGGCAATCCAACCATCGCCGATGCCGTCCTGGACCGTCTCGTGCACAATGCATACCGCATCGAGTTGTCCGGCGAGAGCATGCGAAAGCAACGTTCCGTCACCGCCGCTGAAACAACCCAGGCATGACGGCGCGACAATCAGGATCCATTCACTGCCAAGACCCAGAGCTCAGCTTGAGATGACCGGCTTCGCGCCGGAATCGTGGCCGGAATGAATTCGGAATGGGTGGCCGGCTTCGCGTCAGAATAGGTGGCCGGCATCATCGGAATACGCAGTCGACAGGACCGCGGGAAAGAAGCGGGGCCGCAGACCTCCGCCGGAAGATCTTCAACGCGAGCGGGTCGAATATGACCTTCCTGAGGATCAGAAGGCTTGTCCATGCTGCAACGGGCAAACGCATCGCATGGGTGACTACCTGCTATGCCGCCGGTCTACGCATTTCGGAAGCAGTGCACCTGAAGACGACTGACATCGACAGCCAGAGAATGGTCGGCCGGAGCGAACAGGGCAAAGGCCAAAAGGACCGCTATGTGATGCTGTCGCCCAAGCTCCTGGAGATCCTGCGCGATTAGAGTGAAAAACTTCGTGACGCCGAGCGTTCTCGGCTCCGCGAATTTTCGGGAGTGTTGGACTCCGGTGGTTCGACCGTATGCGGAGAAACAGGCAGCGGCATACTAAGCAACTCATTCAGCAACGCTTCCTGTTCCGAACCTGACAGGTGGTCGACTCGCGAGGAAGATGCTGGTCCTAATCCTGGAAGGCGCGAAAAATTCGGTTCGCCGAACAATGATTGCGGATCGATGGAGCCGTTAGTCGAGCGATCCCGTGCCAAATGCCCCTCCGAATACCCGTAGACCATGCTCTCCGCCACAGAGCTTTCTGGCACGGACGTATCAGCGTTGTCGTTCCCAAGCCCGCGTCCGTTACGTGCTGGCAGAGTCGGGACTGGCACACTATGCAGGAAATTCAACAGATCCTGCTGTCCTGAATCTGACGCACGACTGTTCGGCGCTGAAGATACCGACTGGCCTTGAGAACCAACCTTGTTTGCCGGCTCCCGCACACCGGCCAACAGAGGAGGAGCCGGAACGTTTGATTCCGAATGAGTTGGTGAGAACAGATATTCCACAGGCTTGCTCAGGCTTTTTCCCGCCTGCACTCCGGTTTGATCATGGTGCGGGAGAATGTGCGCCGCTGGGCCACCGTCCAAGTTTGCCACTCTCGGTTGATGATTTGGGGCCGGGAAGTGCAGGTCCAGCGACGAGGATGGTTGAGAATTGGAGCGTCGGTCCAATCGCCGTGTAGACGGTGGTGCCTGTTCAACCGCATCAACTGGCCCACCTTTCCCACCCGCCACTTCTGCTTTCGCCCGACTGCCTAACTCGTTTTGAGCAAGGCCGGCCAGAACCAGCTGCGGCACTGCAGCTCCCTTTTGCGAAGATCTGGGAACTGCCTCACGCTCCTGCCAGGCCTGCTTATGGTGGACGGATTCCAAAGCGCGCAGTGTCTGAGCGCCGCTTTCTTGTTCACTTAGCCCCCGCAGCCTCCTTTGAACTGTCACGCCAAGTATCTTTTTCGAAACTTTTATCACGTGATCGCTCAGGTATGCGGCTTCACTCTTATAAATCTTGCCGAAGGTATGTTTAGTGCCTTTCAGTTCCCGTGTGACATCATCGTAGATCGCCGATCTCTTGTTGAAAAGCCGCCGATGGCTCAAGATATCCCGGCCCAGTTCATTGCCTTCCTTGTCCAGGAGAGACCGATAGGATTTGTTGAAAGCGCCACCAAGTTTTCGAATCCTCGTATGCGAGGTATTGCGATCTTCCGCTTTCGTTGAATTTTTGGAAAAACCGAGACGTTCGCGGCCGATAAGTTCAAGATTTCCCTTGTCGTCCCGCTCAAATGTTTCCCGTTTGGAACCTACTTGTCGGGTTAGTTTGCGATAAAGTCTATTCTCTGGTCCACCGCGATAAGGCGCAGTCATCTCTTCGGAAGTGGCCTGAAACAGCTGCCGGTTGAGCCTGCCTCGGTTGACATACCGTGTACGGATCAGGGTGTCGTTTTCGTCCCGCTCCCATTTTTCCTCAAAACGCCCGTCTCTATGTTTTACATGCTTGGTACGAAGAGTGCCGTCCTCACCGTATTGATGCCTGGTAACACTTGCCCACGTCTTCCTTTCGTGAAGACTCAAATAGAACTCTCCTGTCTCCAGGTTACGCTTCAAAACTTTCATGTTTTTTCTTAGTAGGCCGTGCTCGCGCGTTAATTCGCTTGCGTTGTCAACTCGCAGCCTTTTATTCCCGAGAAGTTTATAGCTGATTTCACCCCGAAAGCCGGCGCCTAATTTGTCGACGAGCCGAATATCCGCAGCGTATTTTTGCTTCTTCTGCGGAGCTTCGAACCGCCCACGCCGCTTCATTGCCTTCTCTTCAGTAAGCACCGCGTTGCGCATTTGCTCAACCAGGCGCTGAGTAGCGCGGCGCATATCGATCGTAAGGGATTTTGCGACCGTTTTCTTTGTGATGCTGACCATGACTAAGCTCTTTCAATCAGATGCTTGTGACGTGACAAGTCTCATTGCCGGCGCGGCAGTAGCAAAGTCACAGGCTGTTTTCAGTTTGGCCCCGCGGCCGACTTCGTAACTCCGACGGCTATCAATGATCGGTCGGGACGTGGGCTCTGGGCGGACAAAATCACGTGAATACTTATCGGCGGGACCGCCAAGCAGCGGGACAGCGTCCTCTGGCAGCTTCATCATAAGGCGCTTATATTCCGCAGCGCTCGTATAGGTGCCGGTCCGCTGGCTTTTTTCATTGCGATCCGCAATAAGCACATCTTTCTCCGTCAACTGCTGCACTTTGTCCGACGCGAGGTCTCGAATGTCGCGCAGATCTGCACCATTGGCAGCAATTACCGCTGCCTGCTCGGCAAACTGTTCAAACTTGACGGTATTCGCGTGGCTTTGCCGGCCCATCGAAACCGGCAATCCGACTTGGCTCATCAACTGAGTGAAGTGTTCGGGATCGGAATATTCCAGTCTGGGAGGTGTCATATAACGGTTTCCGTCGCGAGCAAGGACTTGAACGCGATCCCATAATTCTCCCTTTTTCAACGCTAGCGCCCAAGGCGAATTGGGTGCGTTCTGCATCAGGAAACCAATGCTAACCAAGCGATCGCGCGTCATCCCGCCGCTCCCGTCTGGCTGCCTTCCCATATTGACCGTCGCGAGCGGCAATTGTTTGTTGTGGGCTCGATTCTCTCCTGCAAACTCGGCAAAGCGTACATCCGCGCTGCCTTTTTCCCATGATTCCAAGTATTTTGAATCATGCATGATACCCGACTTCGATTTCAGCTTAATCTCGGTGTCGTTGCCAAATTTAGCTTTCATGGTGCGTTGGAATTCATCGAATGGTTTATTCGCAAAGTTGTCCCCCGCAAACCTGTGCATGAAATGGACATCGTTTTGCGGAGTCTTGATCAGAATGTCAGGGAGCAGTGATCCTGCCTGGAATTCGTGTTCATAGCGCTTTTGAACTTCTCTGCGACCATATTTCTTTGTTTGTATATACCGATCTTCTGGCTTCAATCGGTAGTTTTGATCAAGCTTTATATTTTTATCTGTCTGATAAAAAATATTGGTACCCGTGATACCCATCTCGGCGTGAGCGCGATTCCAAACTTCCAGCTTGTGCTGAAAACTCGATTTTGCATCCAGTTCCTGCGGAGCGGCAATCCTTTCAAATGCGAGCGGCGGCGGATAGTAGTTGCCTGCTCCGTCCCTGTAGAGACGGCAGCTCGCATTAAACTCCGCCTTGGTCGGTAGATGTTCGAGATTACCTTTAGTGACACCGGCAACCGCGTCACCTCCGGTTTGTCGGACAAGGATATACTCATCAGGCCGCCGATCATGTCCCGGCAATGCCATGTTCGCAAACAAGTTGGATAAATCATTGTGTGTGTCAGCTTGCGTAACGTGGAAGGTCGTCTCATGCAGACGGGACTCGTGGGTTTCTTGGCTACTCACCATCTCGAAATCGATGGTCGTCTCGGAATTGACCATCTTCTGCCGTTTGATGGAACCGTCATTGGCATTTTCCCTGTGCACGCCCATCACGACGCTGTTTTCATCACTGCCTTTGCTGTTCGGATTCATTATCGAACTCCTTTCAGTCAGCCAGGTCTTCGTTAGGAAGGGGGCACTGATGAACAAAATTCTCCAGCGCGATCATATCGAGGTCCAACTGTGTGAAACCGCTTGGTTCGTGATTATCGGTCTTTTTCTGTTGGTGAATTTCTCTATGTGTCTCGGGCGAGGAGGAATTGCTGCTTTTGCTGGGGTTGAGTTTGACTATCGCCATTTTTGTTCTCCTGCAGGGCAGAGCCCGGCTCCTGTTGATTGCTGCCCCAGTCAATCACGGTCATTCGTGAACGGTTGCTCTACGTGGCGGTGTCGTTTGACTCAGCGACACGGGGTGCGAGTCGTCCGATGGCCAGTCGTGACAGCCTGTTGATCTCTCCGGATTCCTGTGTCAGCGGTCTTTCTTGCAGCATAATTCAGAGTCCGGATGGAAATCGACAACATGTCGAAACTACCATCCGGGACCAAATTGTTGAACGGGTTTATCGTTTCATCTGTAACCCTCGTTTAGCTTTGCGCGATCTGGTGGTTCTCATGCGAAAAGGGCAAACGGCCAAGCACAGATATCTTCGACGCTATTTTCTGGCGAGGATCGGCAAGCGGTGACTGCAGATATCGGCCGGTCATTCTTGTACCACCGTCAGCGCTGAAAGAGGCTTCGTCGGCCTCGCTCGCGCGGATCATACTCCCGCCGTTCGTCTGGCAACTCAGCGGTATTTTGGCGTTCCGCGTTTTGCGAAAGAGCTTTCACAGGCGCCGCCCCTATCAAACTGGCGGTTCGGTCCAACGCGGAGACGAGTGCCTTTCTCTTTTGCCGTACACTGAGCGAGTTGGTCTCGAGTTTCGTCTTGAAATCGTACAGGGCCAGAAACTCTCTATAGACTTCACGTTCACGATCGCGCGTTGGCCATTGTCCGGTCAGTGCAGTCTCGCGCGCGAGTACAGCTTCTGTCTGCCCACGAGGCCCAAGATGAAGCACTGGCGGCTCTTGCTCTTTGCTGGTCGGTGACAGCACGGGGTCACGGCTTACCGTATAATTGTAGCTGGTCGTTGCAACACGAATTGGCATAGTGACGCTGTCGAACGATACGTTTTGTAAGCCATCCTTGGCGAGTTGGTGTGCGTAACCCAGTTGGTTCAACTGGTATCCGTTTGAAGCCGTTGCACCTTCAGCGGACGCGACGGGGTCTGACAAGGTTGCTCGTTGATCTGAGCGATAACTGGAGTCATCTGTCCATCCACGCCCAACTAGCCCGCTTCGCCCCCTCCCAGTTCCGACGTGCTGCCGATGAAGCTCTTTACATTCAAGATAGGCAGGCATTGGCCTTTCGAGACGACGACCTTCTTTCGTTCTGCGTAAAACTTCGTGGACCACCTTAAAGCCGAAAATGTGCTCCGACTCGAATTGTCCAGTCTCGGTAGCGAGCCGCACCCGTTCGTTCCTACGACTTCCGTATGTGCCGATATTATCGCCTCTCGGGCCACTGGACCGGTCTGGTGGAACAACTTGTCCGCCTTCGTCGGACGCCAGTCCTTTCGTACCGGAATTCATCCCTTGAAGAGCCTCGTTTCCAGCGGAGTGGCTTTTGAAGCCGAGCCTCTTTACCTTGCCTCCGCCATTGAAAGCATGGCCACTGGCAACTGTATTCGCTCGATACGCGTTCAGTCCAGAAGGTTTAATTTGAACTGCGCTCCGCATCTCCGATTGCACGCGCGTTAGAGGCCCTGTCTGACTCACTTCTTCTGATGTTTTTTCACATCTCAGGGCCGGTCGATTGAGATCAAGTTTACCGAACGTGCGCTTGGCCTCACTTGGGGTAGTCGATCGCGATGGCGGGTTGAACTCCTCGACCTCCTCAAATGGGTCATGTTCATCGTGAATCCAAGCCGAAGGGTCGAGTTCCAACAAACGCGCGTTCACCACCAAATTCTGCCACCGCGGTTGAGCAGGCTGCCTCCACCTTGCGTATGCCTGGAGTTCCGCGTTTCCCAGCGCAATCCCGTCATAAAAAAAAGCTGAGTTGGATGCTTCTCCAGGCGCCAAACTTGAGATCGAGGAATCCTGTACCGCAGCGAGGCGGGCATCCAGGATTAGATCTTCCCATGAGGGTCGTTCGGGCTTGTTCCAGTTCTCGTACACGTCACGCTCGGGCGCTCCGAGAGACACTCCGTCGTACACAAAGGATGCACGAGCGTCCTGCGCACCGTCAATTGGGGAGCCCAACGTGCCCTCCAATTCGTGAGATGAAAATCCCTTCCCTTCTTCAAGACTTTCGTTCTCACACGAGGCCCGAGCAGACTGGTTTAATTCAGCAGTGCGTGTGTTCACCACGAGATCTTCCCATCCGGGCTGCGCGGGCTCCAGCCAACTTTCATATGCCAGGCGTTCCCCCTCACCCAGCGGGATCCCTTCGTACTCAAAGACGGAAGCCCCTCCCGATTCACGGAGCCAGGCGGACCTGTCAATAGCATCAAGACGCGCGTTTATTATCAGGTCTCTCCATGAAGGTGGTTCCGGTTTGCTCCAGTTGTCATATACTTCGCGCTCGGGTGAGCTGAGCCTCTTCCCATCATAGTAAAATGATGAAGGGACACTCTCGTCTTGGTCTATTGAGCCTTTCCGCTTGCGCTTGGGTGCATCGGACCGCAACTCCGTGCTTCTTTCAGGGGGATCGCGCTCATGCGAAACTGCAGCCGACGGGTGTAGTTCTGCAGTCCGGGCGTTCACAACGAGCTCTTGCCACCCCGGCTGCCCGGGCTCCGTCCATTCCTCGTAGGCACGTCGTTCTCCTTCTCCCAGAGTAACACCCTCATAGACAAAAACCGACGACGTCGTTTGTCCGCCATCGAAATTCCAAGCGGAACTGTCGATATCATTAAGGCGGGCACTCAGTACGAGGTCTCTCCACGTGGGTCGGTCAGCTCCATCCCAGGTCTCGTAGGCTGACCGCTCGGCAACGCCCAGTCTCATTCCATCGTAAAAGAAAGATGCAGATGATTCTTCCCCGTGATCCGTTTGGCCGTCAGATGAGGAGCCAGCACAACGGTTCCCGGAATCCGTGGGACGAAGGACAGGGGTAACTCCGGCGTGAACGTCGAGCGAGGATCTAGCCGACGCGGTGAGCCCAATTTTTGAATTTCCCGGCGGGTTCATGGCGATGTCTCATCAATCTGCAAACTTCGTTGGTCATGAATTCACGAACTGGCATCTAACGGCGCTCACAAGGCTCGATCGGAAATGTCGTCACAACGCATTTCAAGTGTCAGGCGCAATTTCACCGCGTCGCTGGAGCGAAATGATCTGCTCGAGGAGCTCGCGTTGCGCCAATAGTGCTGGAGCTATTTCCGGAGGCATCTCGGACACAGGTTCGGCGGCGGCGGAACCGCTGCACTCGCCAATGTCACCAACTTCGTTTGACCCAGGGTAAACCTCCATCCCAATTGCGACACTATCCTCTCCATCAACCATGGTTTTACTCAGAGTCGGACTCGAAAAGGCTTCAATGATATCGATACCTTGCGAGCCGCCGGGTTATCAGGCGAATGTGGGCGATCATAATCCATGCCTCTGAGGAGGCGATGGATTTTTCGACGTCCTTTGCTAGCCTGCGGCATCTGCCAAGCCACGCGAAGGTCCGCTCGACGACCCAGCGTCGTGGCAGAACTTCAAAGCCTTTCGCTTTGTCCGAGCGCTTGATGATCTCGACCGTCCAGCGTCCGATCTTCTTCAATCGCCGCTTCAACTTATCGCCTGCATAGCCGCCATCAGCGAAGACATGCAGCAACCATGGCCACCTGTGGCGGATGGATTTCAGAAGATCAGGAGCACCATCGCGATCCTGGATGTCGGCGCTGTGCACCATGAGACCGACCATCAGGCCAAGCGTATCGACGATGATATGGCGCTTTCTCCCTTTCGTCTTCTTACCTGCATCATAGCCTCGTATGCCACCGCTTTCCGTAGTTTTCACGCTCTGACTATCGATCACACCAGCCGTCGGACTTGCCTCTCTGCCCTCCAACTCGCGTGCCTCCATCACGAGATGATGGTTGATGCGTGTCCAAAGTCCCAGTGCCCGCCATTCATAAAAATAGCGCTGGACCGTTGAACAGGGCGGAAAATCCTTCGGCAGCATCCGCCACTGGCAACCGGTGGTGGCGATGTAAAGCAGAGCATTTACGACCTCGCGCAAATCAGTGGTGCGAGGTCGACCCAAGCGGCGGGGCATCGGCAAAAAAGGCGCAACCAGTTCCCATTCCCGATCCGTCATGTCACTTGCATAGCGAGCCGTTCGCCGGGCATATTGCCGACGGGTGATTTCAGTCCAGGCCATCGTGAACTCCATCGAATCTTTGCAAATCCGAAGGAATCATAACCTGTTGAAATCACCCACCTCTTTTTGAGGCAGCCAATCAGGGAAGTATCGGCTTCTACATAGTCTGTCGGTTCGATCTGCACCGCCTCTAACATAGTTGTGCCAGTTGCTCGTTGACTGAGATTGTCGCCAAAGAGATTCGTGTCTTCCGGAAGCATCAAAGATGCGGGCTCGGGAAGGGAACCCGCCTGGCTTTCGAAAATCCGCTTCAACATGAAATCGGAATAATATCGCACCTTCCGGAGTTTGAGAGGAGGCTGGCCCTTGATAAGGACTATTTCGTAGTTGTCGTCGAGCAGGCGGACTTGTTCGGGCCGCAAAAGAGGAGCACCTTGATCGGAGATCTGGATGTTATGATCAAACATGCGAGCTTGGCTGTATGACGTTGAACGAGCCTGGAACGTGTATTCGCCGATAGCTTTAGAAATGTAGGTTGGTGTCTCGTCGTCAGCCGTAGCCATGAATACCTGCACGCCCGTATTGCTGAGAAAATTTTGCTTGCCGGTCTCATCATAAGTTCCGGTCAAGGCCGACAGACTCTGTATAATAAACATGAAGCGGCCCTTATAACCGGCAATCGTGGTGATTGCCGTTTCCACCGCTTCCAGCTTGCCCAAATGCTTGAACTCGTCGAGGAGAAACAGGACCTCATGCCGTTCATCCTTAACAGGCAGCGTTCGCTGAAGGATTGACACAACCTGCTGAAAGAGGAGGCGCATCAACGGCGCTACGACCTCAAGATCATTTGGGCTGACACAAAGATAAATGCAGGTCCTCTTCCGACGTAGGTCGTAAACGGAAAAATCGGATTGACTTGTCGCTGCTTTGACCAGCGGATCGGCCCAAAGATTGAGCCCGCCGTCGCCGAGCACCGATGTATAGGATGTCAGAATTTTGGTGTCATTTCCTGCCATGTTGTCGAATATGCGCTGAGCCTCTTTGTTTTGGGTTTCCTCCGCGAGTTTAGCAAAAAGCTTGTATTTCTCGCCCGGCTGAGCAAATAGGTCGTAAACGGAACCGATTGTGGGTGTGCCGCGCTCAATGCAGCTCAGGATGCCTGCAACGAAAAGATCCCGTGCGCCGTCGATGAAACCTTCTGCTCCCTTGCCCTTGGCTGTGATAAGATTGGCAGCGAGGCGGCGCGTTTCGGTAAAGCGCCGCTCGGGTGGCAACGCGGCAATATCCAGTACGGGATTGTAGCAGTGCGTTCGCCGCTCTGGATCTAACGGTGAGAACTTGAAAACCGCGTCGCCGCTTGATTTGCGCGCTCTCGACGTGAGTTCAAAAAGCTCACCCTTCACATCCAAAGCAATCACCGAGCCCTGAAAGGTTAGCAATGTCGGAATAACGACGCCAACGCCCTTACCGGCGCGGGTTGGCGCGACAATAAGGCTGTGAGGTTGGTCTCCATTGGTTAGATAGCTTCCGAACCAGCGCGGCCCACATATCTTTCCGAAGATGGGGCCCTTGATGCGACTGTATCGCTGGAGGTAGCCGGCGTATCGCATTTCGCCAACCCCGGCCCAGCGAGCAGTTCCGTGATGCTCGCGATCGCGCATCGATAGGAATAGTTGGCACAGCAGTAGGAACGCGCATGTGGCAAAGATAATCGCCAATCCGTGATAGAAGATGGGGCTTGCGTATCCCAAATAAGGTGGTGCCTCGTACAAGAACGCGAAAACGCTGAACGTCATCATCGCTTCGCCAGTAAAGCCATGGCGGAATGTTGCATAGAGACTCGCCGCGCAAAACCCAGCGACCAGTGAACATACTATGCTTATAGCTAGGCGTATTGGCGTGTACTTGCCTGAATTCATCACGTGACCACGCTTCGATCCCCTATCGGAAAAGGCAACTTGTTGTGCGGATAGCTGAAACTACCGCCCATAGTCTTCACGCATACGGGGTTCCCTCGTATCAAGCGGCGCGTCGCGGCCGTGTCCGCTGCGACTCACGGATTGCGTCCCGGTGCGATCTGTAGGTTGCGCGCGATTTGCGCCGGGCATGATGTCGCGGACAGTTTTTACGCTGGAAGTTTCAGGGTTATCGGCGTGGTCCAAGACATGAGCGGGATGTATGAACTTGGCAAAAAGGTCTTCGGCGCCATCCGCCACTCTGGAATTATACGTCGCCGGCGTCATGTAAGCGTTGTCTGGTGATTTGAGCCAAACATTCTCCGCGCCATACGTGTTCGTCACAGTGGCAAGTCTTTCCAGCCTGAGGAGCTTTGGCCAAAACGCAAAGAAGGTTCCACCACGATGCTGAACCATCACCTCCGGATTGTGCACACCTGCCTGTAGCGGGAACTCATAGTCATGATCGCTGACCCGTGGTCCAGCAGGTGTATTATAGTGATATTGCCTATCGGTCTTCAGCCTGTTGAAAGTGTTCTCGGAAAGACCGAGCGCCTTCATTCGTTCGAGATACTTTTGGGGACCGAGATGCAAAAGAAGCTGATTTCGGGGCATATAAGATCTTTGTGCGCCATCCACTTTTTTGACCAGGATCACACTGTTGTCCAAGTCCTCCGCAATGGGCCACTTCCCTTTTCTTTCAAATATTTGTCGGCATGTCTCAAAGAGCACGACATGCTCCCACGGATGGGGCCACGGGGGAACGGGCTCGTTCCCGATCAGCAGGTTATCACCAATATGTTCAGCATTAAAAATCGTATGGGTTGACGGGTGCCGCTGGTAAGCTTGGGACGTGCTGAGGTCTGGCCGAACCTCATCTTCTAACGCGACCTTTTGTTTCCCCTTTTCAAAAGCTATGTTAACACGCGATGCTTCGCTGATATGCGAGGGCTCTACGGCACTCAAGCCAGGAAGGTCCTTGCGGATCGCTTGTGATGATCCAGGCGCGCGTTCGATGCTCGTTTCCGGGGCAATAGTGGGCGAACCCACTTTCTCGAAAGCCTCATTCAAGCTGCCCCCATGGAAATCGCCTGCAACATCCCGCGCGGAGAAAGGTCTCTTGGTATGCGTTTCAGATAGTGCGTCGATTCTAGCCAGTTCCTCGTCGGTCAAATCGGGGAAGTCATCGAACTTTCCTTCTGGTGGGCTAAATTCGAGCCCAGACCCCTCCCGATGGACCGCAGGGCTTGCACGCAGCCCGTCGGCACCCCCAGCAAAATCCACTCGCGAGAGAACATTATTCGGCATGACCGGATGAATATTGGGTGCAACATCCTGTTTCGAAGTGGTGTAAGTTTCAGATAGCGCGTCGATTCTCGCCAGGTCCTCATCGGTCAAATCGGGGAAGTCATCGAACTTTCCTTCTGGTGGGTTCAACTTGAGCCGAGAACCCTCCCGATGGACCGCAGGGCTTGCACGCAGCTCTTCGGCACCCCCAGCAAAATCCACTCGAGAGAGAACATTATCCGGCATGACCGCATGAATATCGTATGCAGAATTCCGCTTCGAAATGGTGCGAGTTTCAGATAGTGCGTCGATTCTCGCCAGTTCCTCGTCGGTCAAATCGGGGAAGTCATCGAGGCGCTCTTGCCGTGGCCCCACAGCTTGAACTGAACTTTCATGGATCGATGCTGAAACTGTTTGGCTATCGAGCTCGTTCCGCTCGTCGGAATCGTCAGTGTTAACGTCGTCAAGGATTTGGGTGCTCGCAATGCTGGGGGACCCTGCGTCAGTGCTTGAATCCGCAGCGGCTGTACTAGCAGAATAACTCTGGGTACTATGTACAAAAGGCGAAGCGCCATCAGCGAGCTCATGAAAGTCTTCAAGCCCTGGCCATGAGGGGCCTAGCGGTGTCGACGGAACGCTGTTAGCCACCTCCTCATTATCCCTGTCGTCTTCGATCGCGTATGGCGCAGTGTCGAATGTTTCTTCAGGCTGACCCTCTCCGGGAATGACGACGTCCGGACTTAAAACCAAAGTGGTTGTGTCAAGAGGAAGCGTCGAAATTTCATGCGGACTTTCCGGATCGCTTCCTCCAGTTTCGTCGAGATCATCCAGTCCCCTTATAGACGAGCGCGGCCCTTGCGACCCGGTCGCTGCGGGCGAGCCGTCCTTTACAGTCAAAGATGCCACGCTAGTTCCGCTCTCTTTTTTTGAGCGGTCGTACCGTTTCGCAACAGGTTCACTTGCGGGACTATGTTGCTCGTCTTGGTGCAGCCGCTTGTTGCGAAAACGTGGCAACGCAGTTGCTTCAGGGCCGCCCTTGGCGGCGTATTCCTGTTCAATCTCACGCATATATTGCATGGCCGCACGCAAGGACCATCTGCTCCTCGGTATATCTGCAGATTCGTCCGCCGGCACCTCGGATGATCTCGGGGGGATTCCGGCAGCGGTATTCTGGGCATGAAATGCAGGCCACTGCTTGGCGCTTGAAGTACCTGGAAGGTCGTGTGAGCCACCAGGAATTGGTGATCGTGAGAAACCGGTTGTTATGATGGGATCCCTGCCGTCCTGTCGGACAGTAGTCGATCGTGGCGTGAGCGGGATTGGTACAGTTCTAGCTCCTTCGTTGTTCGAAGTCACCGGAGCAGAACGGCTCAAATCTAGAGCGAACTCTTCGTCTGCCATAATTTAATCCTTTCAACCTTCGATTTCCCTTATCCATCCTGGCTGCGTCCATCTCTTGCGCGCTTGCGAACGCTTGGTTCGGCATCATCATCACGTGGACGCTTCGAATCTGGTTCTCCTTGCCGCGGGCGATCCGCTGCAGGCGGCAAGGGGTCTGCTGCGATGTTGGTCTGTCCCGGTTTCCCCGAAGGAGTTGGTTCAGCAGGCTCTATCGGTCGCGTAACCGGATCGTCCCGGCCATATGATACGCCGGTGTTTGCCCTCCCCGCCCGAAAACTGTTCAACCTATTGCGTTTTACGCCGCTCTGCTCTTCCTCGTCACCGCGAGGCCGTTTTGAATGAAGCGGTTGCCGGTCGACACCTTGGCTTGTCGTGCGCACGACGGGTTCAATTGCCAAACGTTGAATACCGGAGGGCCCTTCAGGATTCTTGCCCTTGCCTCCAAAGGCTTCATGGCTGTGGGGGTGAGAACGGCAATCATTTCCAGACGGTACACGAACCCGCGCACCGGCGTTACTGTTCGAACCCATGGGTATCCGGGAATGCGCTCGATACGGGGGCGGTAGACGTTCATCTCGTGTCGAGCCTTCTGACACATCTGGGAATGGCTCGCTGCGCGAAGATACGATAGATTGATGTGGCTCCCGGTGAGTTCCTCCCGGCGACCACGATTCGACATCAAAATCCTCGAAACGAACTTGATCGGCCTGTTCGCGCTCGATGCGTCGATATTGTGCGTACGTGATTGGCCGCTCGGTAATGCCACGTTCTGCTCGCGAGGTTGCGTCAAGAACAATGCCATGGCGAAGCGAGATCTCTGCCATCCTGACACGCAAGGCGTCGTAATTGAGGTGGGGGTGGCGTCGAGATATTTTCAGCCATTCCCGCCCAAAAAGCTCCCGTCGGTTGACCACGACATGCAGATGCGGATGATCGCGATACTCGACATCAGACCCCTTGGCTTTCACACGGGTGTCATAGAAACCCGTTACGTAAAGGATTGGGCCGGGCGGTAAATCAAAGGCTTTCATATTGGTGTTCCAAAAACACACAGCGCGAGAGAACCACGCCATCGGTACGGGTTGTATGCGGCGCCGCGAAAGTGCGCGACGCCTTTGGGTTTGGTGTGCTGGCTGAAAAGCGCTCAGATTTGTGCATTGGTCTTTCAGCCAACTATGCGGTTAAGCGGCGGCTGAAAGGTTCTGCAGCAATGGTCTGGCTCTGGTCAGGAATTCTTTGCTGCCACATACGAAGCGGAGCTTTTGAGACAGTTCAATCCGATCCCAGTCAATTGTGTGAGAAGCACCAAGACCTGCCAGGATAGGCAGAGCTGCCATGACGTCCCAGGTTGAATCTCCCACTGAAACATAGCCATCAGTCTCCCCCATCATGACCTCTATGAGCGAGAGGGTGGCGGATCCGCAGAACCGGAAGCTGATCTGCAGCTCGTCCGAAATAAAGCGGATCACTTCCAGCCGGTCGGCAGTTGGTATCGAGGGATGGAAGCTAAAGCCGGTTGATGCTCGTGACATGTCGAGGGCCGGCAGCGGCTTGATCGGTTTACCGTTAAGGAGCGGTTCGACCGATTTACCCCCAACGAGCATCAGATCCCGGACTGGAGCGAAAATGACACCGAATGCGGGCCGCCGATTCTCGTAGAGACCGATCGAAACCGCCCAGTTTTGTCCCCCACGCACGAAGTTAAACGTTCCGTCGATTGGATCAATAACCCAGATACGGCCCGACGTTCCTGTGATTTCGCCGCCTTCCTCACCAAAAATCCCGTCATCCGGGAAGGCTTCTTGCAGTCTGGCAATCAGGAATTCCTCAACCTGCTTGTCCGCCTGGGTCACGAGGTCCAGATGGCCCTTCTTTTCGACGGGAAGGTCTGCCAGGGATGCAAAATGGCTCAAGGCCAGTTTGCCAGCTTCCCTAGCTATGTCTTCAACAATCGCCTCAAACGGACGCGCGGAAACAGTCGTAGGAGCCATTTCAACCATGGGCTCTGTCCCTGATCTTTGCCACTTGCGCGACGTCGTCGCCCAAGAGCTGATCCAACTGACCTTCACGAACCCATTGAACGACATGAGCTTCAATATCGACGCCATATTTCAGGAGTTTTTCGTGGTAGCCCGCTGGTAGGTAGCAGAATGCGGCGAAGCCCTCTTCGTGAAGCTGGCGAGCCTCTCCACTGGCGAAGTGGTAGATTTCGATGTTCATCGCGTCGAGATTGGCTTGGCGCGCAAGAGCGGCAGGGTCGATCAGACGCGAATGCATGAGACCGACGGTCGGCACTTCTGGGATTGCCTGCTTAACAGCCTTCAGTTGAACATAGTCGAACGAGGAAAACTGCAGAAGGCCTGCACAGCCCAGCTCGTCGATCAGTGCCCTCAGCTTCGGGAAGAACACATCGTTCGCGTCGTAGATCTTGAGCTCCAGCTGGTAGATGATACCGAGTTCACGGGCGAGCTGCAGCGCCTCCTTCAGCAACGGCACACGTTCTCCGCTGAATTGATCGCCAAACCAACTGCCGGCATCGAGCTTGGACAGTTCGGAATACGTCATGTTCTGCACCAGACCGTGGCCGTTGGTGGTGCGGTCAACCGTCTTGTCGTGAATCAGGACAAGTTCGCCGTCGCGGGTAATTCCGAGATCGGTTTCACAAGTGACGTGTTGGCCACCGAATTCGAATGCCTTCCTGAACGCTGCGAGGGTGTTTTCGGGAGCACCGGCACTATGGCCTCTGTGACCGCCAAGACGTATAGTCTCAGGTGTCATTCTGAGCGGATTCATTTTAGTTCCTTTCATTTAACGCAGCCGCGCGTCGAAACGATCGCGCAAATAGTCGCCGAGCAGACTTATGGACAAAGTGGTGAGCACAATAACGACGCCGGGTAAGGCGATGAGCCACCATGCAATTGCGATGTAGTTTCTCCCGTCAGCAACCATAAGCCCGAGGCTTGTCTCTGGAGGTTGAATTCCAAGCCCTAGAAAGCTCAGCCCGCTTTCCAAGAGGATGATTTCGGGGAAGTTCAAAGTGATCTGAACGATAAGTGGTCCCGCAATGTTTGGGAGAACATGACGCAGATAAATTCGCAGGGATGGAACGCCGACAATCCGGGCAGCTTCAGCATATCCTTCCTGGTTGGCGCTCAGAACAAGGCCACGCGTGAGGCGTGCATAGCGCTCAAATGACGCGACGCCCACGAGCATCAGAAGTATGAGCGGACTGGACCCGAGAAAGGCCAGCACGCCGAGGGCGAAAATGATGAAGGGAACCGACGCTTTCGCATCCGCAAATCCCATGATCGCGTTGTCGACCCAGCCGCCGAAGTGGGCAGCCAGGAATCCGAGGCTTGTACCGATAAACGCGCAGATCAAAGAGCCGAGAAGTGCAATCATCAAAGACGTCTGGGTTGCAACCAAGATATTGCTGAGGACATCGCGACCAAGATAATCGGTCCCCAGCAGATGTCCCGGCGCACCGGGCGGCGCAAAGCGGGCAAGAGGTGACTGCTGAAGATAATCAAAGGGGCTGATCCACTGTGCCGTCACACCCACAAAGACGACGACAGCTATCCAGATCAGGCACAGCCAGATACTGACCGGAATCCGGCTGGCAGATTTCAGAAATTGCCTTTTCGGCGAAGCGAGCGTGTTAGTGGTCATTTTTTTGAAGCCTGATTTTAGGGTTCAGCACGGCGTAGAGAACATCAACGATCAGATTGACCGTGACCATGAAGGCCGTGAAGAGAAGGATCATCGCCTGAACCACATTGAGGTCGCTTAAGGTTATGGCCCGCACAAACCCGCTGCCCAGTCCTGGCCAGGCAAACACGGTCTCCACAATCGCCGACCCGCCCAGCAAACCGGCCGCCACAAAACCCAACATGGTCACCATCGGGATTGCGGCGTTGGGTAGTGCGTGGCGAATAACCACCTCCCACTTTGGGATGCCATCCGCACGAGCCGCGGCGATATACGGCTGTTCCAAAACTTCGATGAGCGCGGAGCGCGCGAAGCGTGCGATCGCGGCGGCATTCACGAGGCCAAATGTTGCCACGGGCAGGATTGCGTGTTGCCAGGTGGAACTGCCGGAGCTCGGCAGCACACGTAGCCAGACAGCGAACACAAAAATGAGCGTGAGTCCGAGGAGGAAGTTGGGCACACTGTATCCGAGGACGGCCCCTGCCATAACAGACTTGTCGGCTGCACTATCACGACGCACCGCCGCGACGATTCCTGCCGGAATACCGACAAGCAGACTCAATATGAATGCTGATATCGTCAGCGTCAGCGTTTTCGGGATGCGCTCCGCAATGACGGCGAATACTTCGCGACCATCTGCCGCCGACACCCCAAAATCACCCCTGAGCGCGTGGGCGACATAGATCAGGAACTGCTCGGGGATCGACCTGTCCAGGCCCCATGCCGTCCGGAATGCCGTTAACGCTTCTGGTGTCGCGTTCTCGCCCAACATCGAACGGGCTGGATCGCCGCCCAACCTGAGAATAATAAAGACGAACGTCACGGTCAGGATGAGCACAGCCATTGCCCGGACCAGGCGCCCAAGTATGAAGTTCATCATTGCGCCACCTCCGCGTGCTGCGCCAGACCGACCGGTGAAGCTATCGATCGGGGGAATTCCTCCCCCCTGTGACACGCTGCCATTTGTCCCGCGATTGGCCGCAGCGCTGGGGTTTCGGTCACGCATCTATCGATCGCGAACGGGCAGCGAGACCGAAAGGCACAGCCATTCATAACCTTCCCGACGTCAAGTTCCCCCTTGATGGGCGGTTCGATATTTCGGACAGTCGGGTCCATCGTCGGGACAGAGGCAAGCAGCGCTCGCGTATAGGGATGTCGCGGCCACTCATAGACAGATTTTATATCACCGGTTTCCACGACACGGCCGAGATACATGACGGCGATGCGATCGACGAGATGACGAACGATGCGCAGATCGTGCGTGATGAAGACATAAGCGAGATCCAGCTCCGTCCAGAGAGACCGCAGGAGCGCAACGACCTGAGCCTGTACCGAGACGTCGAGAGCCGATACCGCCTCATCGAACACGACCAGCTTTGGATCGAGGATAAGTGCGCGTGCGATAACGACGCGCTGCCGTTGGCCACCCGACATCTGGTGCGGATAGCGGTTCATCATTGCACTTGAGAGACCGACACGGTCGAGCATGGCCGCAGCCCGATCCCGCGCTCCTGTGCGGTCTGCGACGCGGTGCACCCATACGGCTTCGGCCACCTGCTCGCCGATTGTCATTTGCGGATTAAGGGCGGAAAGCGGGTTTTGCTGTACCAGGGATGTTTCCTTACGAAACGCCGACCATTCTCGCGATGTGCGATCCTTGTGCGCAATCCCGTCGAACAAGACTTCGCCCTCGGTTGCGGAATCCAGTCCAAGGAGAAGTCGACCGAGTGTCGATTTCCCGCTGCCGGATTCTCCCACCACACCTATCCGTTCGCGTCGAGCGAGTTCAAGATTGATGGAGTTCACCGCCACGTGCACGGACCGCTTCGTGAACAGTCCGGATTTCAATCGGAATACCTTGGTGACGTTTCGGGCTTGAAGAAGGGGCGTACTCATGGGCTCACCGGGTGATAACAGGCGGCATCGTGGAGCGGGCCGACATTGATAGAACCGGGAAAGCTGGCGATGCATTGCTCGTTCGCGCGAGGACACCGCGGATGGTAGTAGCATCCGGCAGGAAGGTTATCGAGAAGGGGTACGGACCCTGGAATCGGTATTGGCGGTTCGAGATCGTCCGGGTCGATTGTCGGCATGCAGCCGATCAAGGCGCGAGCATAAGGATGCGCGGCACGCTCCAGCAACTCAACGACCGGGGCTGTCTCGACGATCTTGCCGCAATACATGACCGCTGCACGATCGGCCAGGCGAGCAATCACGCCCAGATCGTGTGACACGATCAGAAGCGCCATGCCCGTCTCTGATCTGAGCTCTTCCAGAAGATGGAGTATCTGGGCCTGCGTCGTCACGTCGAGTGCCGTTGTGGGTTCATCGGCGATCATGAGTTTTGGCTTGGCAGCGAGTGCGTGCGCGATCATTACGCGCTGGTTCATGCCGCCTGAGAACTCGTGCGGGTAGGACAGAAGGCGGCTCTTGGCGCGGTCAATGCCGACACGCTCCAGAAGGCGCATGGCTTCCAGCCGCGCATCGTTACCCTTCAGTCCTTGATGACGATAGAGGCTGGATTCCAGATAGTAGCCAATCGAATGCACTGGATTGAGGCTACTCGTCGGATCTTGGTAGATCATCGCGATAGTCGGCTTGCCATCAGCTCGCTGATCGACGTCCAAATTGATGGAACCACTCGTTTGAACAATCCCCCGCGGTAACGCCTTTGCTATGGCATAGCAGGTCATGCTCTTCCCGCAGCCGGATTCGCCGACGAGTCCGAGCGTCTGACCCGCATCCAGCGAGAAACTGACACGGTTTATGATGGTGATGTCTCGCGCCGGTACCTGAACGACCAGATCGCGAACTGTTAGTAGATTTGACAACTCAGACTCCTCCCGAAGGCGGCGCGCGTCTGCAACGCGCGCCAACCCGCTAGCGCGTTCAACCGAAGCTGAGATTGTTGCGGAACTCCATCATTTCGAAGCTGACGGGCTTCCAGTGGACATCCTTGCGCGCGGCGTAGACGTCGTAGGGCTGGTAGAGAATGACGGCTGGCGCCTCTTCTTCGAAGATGTCCCGCATACGATTGTAGGCGTCGAAGCGTTCCTTACCGTTTGGCAGGATAGTCACCTTTTCGCATAGCTCATTGAACTCGGCCGGTGCCTTCCAACCCCAACGTTTTTGAACCTGACCGTTGGGTCCGAACTCGGGAACGATTGTGGCGTATGCATCCGTCATCCACTGCCCGTTTGACCAATTTCTGATCCAGGTCTGGTTGTCGGGAGGAAAGCTGCCTGGGGCGTAGGTTTTCATGACCACATTGACGCCGATCTGCTTCCACATTTCGATCATCATCATCAACGCGGGCATGGCGTTGGCGTAATAGTTGCCCATCGTGTGGTAGGTGATTGGCGTACCGTCGTAACCGCTTTCCTTCACCAGGCGCTTGGCTTCCTCGACGTTGTATTCCATGGCGCGCCGATTTGGATCGAAGGTTTCGCCATAGTTCGGGAAGTTAAAGCCGGCGGGAATATCGGCCAGCTTCTTCCAAAGGGCTTCGACCATCACCGGCCTGTCGACCGCCAGTGCTAGAGCGCGACGCAGCTTCTTATCTTTGAAAACGTCCTGGTTCATGTTGAAAGTGAACATGTGGAAGTTCTCGATCAGAGTTCCACGTGTTTCCAGGTCTGGGTAGCTGTTTACGAGCTGGATATCGTCCGGCGTGAGCGTGGTAATGATATCATATTCGCCGCTGATCAGTCCTGCGACGCGGGTAGCGGGCTCCGGGACGATCTGATAGGTAATCTTCGAGGCTGTCGGCTTTGCACCCCAGTAGTCATCGTTCGCTTCGAGCACGACACGGTCGCCGGCGACGAACTCAACAAACTTATACGGACCCGTTCCGAGCGGTTTGTTGCCGAAGGCGACCGCTCCAAGTTTCTTATAATATTCCTTCGGAACGATGCGGCTCATCCAGGATGCCGCATAAGTTTCTGTGAGATAGCTGGGGGTCTTAGTTCGTAGCACGACCGTGTACTTGTCCTCGACGACGGGTTCGTCGAAGGCGAGCGAGTAGGACTTGCCGAGCGGGATTGTCTTGATCGCTTCCGGCCCCCATAACCGTTCCGAGGAGAATGTGTATGCGACATCTTCCGCAGTCAGTTCCGCGCCGTCGTGGAACTTGACCTTCTGGCGCAGTTTGAAGCGCACCGACTTGTCATCAATCCGTTCCCAGCTCTCCGCGAGCGCCGGCACCAGTTCGATAGCATTGCCGGGCGCTCCCTTGGCAAAGAAATCACGCGCAATCAGCGTGTCGAAGATCTGATTGACAATGCGGGGGCCGACATTGCTGATCGCATTCACCGGCTCCAGCGAGTTCGGCAATCCGTTTACTCCAAGCCGAAGTTCCCGGCGTTCCTGCGCGAAGGCGAACCTGGCGCCTGCAGTTGAAGCGATCGCTATTGCAGCGGTGCCCATCATAAAATGCCTGCGATTGGTCTTAAGCATTTAGTTGTCCTCCCAGATCGGTGTGAATGTGGCTGATATTTTCGTGCGAGCTTCGAACCTAGTTCGCGATAACGAACTTCTTCCGCAGCTTTTCGGGTACTGTCTCGATAATGCTTCGGGTTCCGGCGTCGGTGACAATGACACCGATGTCCTCGATCCTGGCAGTTACCGAGAGGCTCGATTTGGTGAACTTCGAGTGGTCCGCAACAACGATCACGCGGCTCGAAACCTCGATCATGGCGCGGGCGACACTCGCATTCACTGGCGACGAGGTGCAGATCAATCCGCGGTCAATATCGATTGACGCGGCATTGAGAATAAGTTTGTCAACATTGAACTGCCGAATGAACTGTTCGGCCAGAGGGCCCCGAAAAGAGCGGTTCGTGTCGGTATATTCTCCTCCGACCGAATAGATGCTCTGCCCTTCACCCCGGGTCAGTTCCTCAACGATGTCGAGACCGTTCGAAATGAAGGTGAGGTCCCGGCGCCCGGCAAGCGTCCTCGCGACCTCCAGTGCCGTTGTACCGGCATCAAGGAGAACCGTGTCGCCATCGACAATCATTCCGGCGACGACGGCCGCAATGGCCGCTTTCTCAGTCTGATTCCAGACCGCACGAGCGGCGTTGGGCTTGTCCTGAGCGACCTGAGTTACACTGACAGCACCGCCGTGGGTCCTGCGCAAAAGTCCAGCCTCGTGGAGTTCGCTGAGATCTCGCCGGGCAGTCGCCACAGAAATCTGAAAGTGCTCTGTGAGCTTGCCGATAGGCAGAAACTGCTCGCTACGCAACAGCTCGACGATTTTTGCCTGACGGTCCTGAGTCGAGTTGAACACCAGCGCTTCCCTTTGGTAGAAAAATGATCTATATCGATCACAATATGAGCGGAATCGTTCTTCGTCAAATGAAAGTTTCATGACAGTTTTGCTGCGATGCAGCAGAAGGTTAGAGCAATTTTCGATCGATTTCCCGAAACCACAGGCAAAGATTCTTCCCGAAACCATTGTTATAGTGAGCGAAATCAATCAGGCTGGCAGCGACAGGCAAGGGAGAGAAATATGACGGACTTTAATGAGATGTCGGGCGGCGTTGACAACCTGGCAGCCAACTCACCTGTTTTTCGCAAGCCAGCAAAACGGGTCGACATCAGGTCAATCCTGCCCGCGAGGCGGCGCGGGCAGGATGCCGGTGGGCAGCGATCCTCCCTGCTCGCCCACCGGCTCCTTCGCCGAAAGACGGCTAAACCGAGCCCATTTTGGAGAGCAACCACGCGCGTCAGCTCAAAATCCAACATAGCAGATGTCCTACCTCGTACACCGCCGCATCCAGCGGGTGTCTCATCGGTGGAAGCCGCTACGCGAAGATCTTGGTGAGGAGCATAGGTTGGAATCGACCATCGTCATGATCAACCTGTTTGGGGCCGTGGCATTGCTGCTGTTCGGTCTGGCTCAGGTCAAGGATGGTGCCTCGCGTGCACTTGGTTCAAAGCTAAGAACCGGTCTCGCCACCGGGACCAAAAGCAGCGTCCGATCGTTCCTGACGGGTTTCGTTGCGACCGTTGCGCTTCAGAGTTCCACAGCGACCGCGCTTATGGTTTCGTCGTTCGTTGAGCGGGAATTGATAAAGCCACGCATGGCGCAGGTCGTGCTGCTTGGGGCTAATGTCGGTACGGCTGTCACAGCCTGGATCGTTGCGACCGGCATTGAGTGGATTTCGCCGTTTCTATTGGTTGTGGGCATCGTTCTTTATCGAGGCGGCTCGACCTCACGCCAAGGCGCTGGCACGGCAATGATAGGTATCGCGCTGATGCTGCTCTCGCTGCATCTCCTCAGCGCAGCGACCGAACCCTTACGCCATTCTCAGGCGCTTGGAGCCTTCATCGGGTTGCTCGACGACGCGTGGCCTGTCGCGATGATCTTAGCCGCAGTGATCGCATTTGTGTCATCCTCAAGCCTTGCCGCGGTCGTCCTCATTCTGTCATTGGCTACGACCGGCCTTCTGTCTGGTGGCCTTGTTGTCGCTCTGGTTCTGGGGGCCAATCTGGGAGGCGCGATCCCGCCAGTGATTGCTGCTCTGTCGGGGCCGGCAGCCTCCAGACGCGTCACGTTGGGCAATCTCATCGTTCGGGCGATAGGCTGCGTGCTCACTCTGCCTGCGGCCGGCATTTTGGCCGACTGGCTTTCGATGTTGCCCCTCCCCTACGCCAAGCTACCAGTCGATGCGCATCTGGCCTTCAACATCGCTCTGGCGCTTCTGGCCTGGCCATTTTCCAAACTCCTCGCGCGCTGGATGACCATCCTGATTCCCGAGGAGGCCCAGACGGAGAACACACCCAAATTTCTGGATTCGGATGAACTTTCGACGCCGATCGTGGCCCTCACCAGCGCTTCACGCGAGGTGCTTGGTGTCGGAGATCTGATCGAACGAATGCTCCTGAAAGTGTCGGACGCCTTCGAGCGGAACAATGCCGCAAGGCTCAGGGATATCTCGCCGCTTGAACGTCAGGTCGACCGGCTGCAGCAAGAGGTCAAAGTCTATCTCTCGAAACTCGGGCGAGCCGGACTGTCTGAAGATGAGGGTCGCCGTTCCATCGTCATCATCGACTATGCCATCAACCTCGAGCATATCGGTGACATTATCGAAAAAGGCCTTTTACCGGCGGTCACCAAGAAGATCGGTCAGGGCCTCAAATTCTCCGATGACGGTTTTGCCGAGCTTCAGCAGCTTTCCCAGCTGACCATCGACAATCTCAGGATCGCCCAGACGATTCTTATCACCCGTGACGTCAACCTCGCAAAACAACTTATGGAGCGAAAGATCGAGGTGCGCCACATGGAGAAACGGTCTTCGGAGCGACACCTCGAACGATTGCGTGACGGACGGGCCGAAAGCCTGCAGACCAGCTCCCTTCATCTCGACATCCTGCGTGATCTCAAACGCATCAACGCCCATATCGTTTCCGTTGCGCATCCGATCATGGACGAACAGGGTCTGCTTGGAGAAAGCCGTCTCATCACCGGCAGTTCAACTGAAAGACCCCAATGACCCATGCGCCCTCCCCAGTGGAGGGCCCCAGACGAAGAGCATCGTATAAAAAACAGTGTACAACTTATCACCTACGTCGACCGGTTAAGCGGAGGCGGTTTCCCGGAGTTGAGAGCTTTGCTCGACGGGAGGCTACAAGGCCTGTTCGGCGGCGTCCA
Organism: Rhizobium tumorigenes; assembly: GCF_003240565.2. NCBI lineage: Bacteria > Pseudomonadati > Pseudomonadota > Alphaproteobacteria > Hyphomicrobiales > Rhizobiaceae > Arminella > Arminella tumorigenes. Next base: position 111,711 of record NZ_CP117257.1, on the reverse strand, counting down.
TGCCTTGCCTTTCTTCAACCCGATCGACGGCGCTGATGCCGGGTTCGATCCCACCGATCACACGATTGTCGATCCTCGCCTCGGTAGCTGGGATGATGTTCGCGCCCTGGCCGGCTCCGTGGAGATCATGGCCGATCTCATTGTCAACCATGTCTCGGCGCAATCGAGCTGGTTCCAGGACTTCATCGCAAAAGGACCTGATTCAGAATTCGCAGACATGTTCATGACATTCGGCAAGGTCTTTCCCCGTGGTGCCAGCGAGCAAGATCTCCTGAATATCTATCGGCCACGCCCTGGGCTGCCGTTTTCAAAGGCCACGCTTGCAGATGGCAGTCAGCGGATGCTGTGGACCACATTCACCCCCCAACAGATCGACATCGATGTCCACAGTGCTCATGGCGCCTTATACCTGGAGACCATCCTCGATCGCTTTGCTGAAGCCAACGTAACGGCAATCCGCCTCGATGCCGCCGGCTACGCGATCAAGAAGGCCGGAACCAGTTGCTTCATGATTGATGAGACCTATGCCTTCCTTGCCAAGCTCGCCGAGAAGGCACGGGATCGCGGGATGGAGGTTCTTGTCGAAATTCACAGCTACTATCGTGACCAGATCGAAATCGCCAGGAAGGTTGACCGCGTCTACGATTTCGCGCTGCCGCCACTGATATTGCATTCGCTGTTCACGGGCGATGCGACAGCGCTGGCGCGTTGGCTGGAGATCAGTCCTCGCAACGCGATCACCGTTCTCGACACTCACGACGGGATCGGCGTCATCGATGTAGGCGCGCACAGTGATGGCCGACCCGGACTTTTAGAACCGCAGGCAATCGACCATCTGGTCGAGGAAATTCATAGGCGCTCCGAGGGGCAGAGCCGTTTGGCAACAGGCGCTGCAGCTTCTAACCTTGATCTCTATCAGGTGAATTGCACCTATTACGACGCCCTTGGCCGTAACGACAACGACTACCTCATCGCTCGCGCAATCCAGTTTTTCGCACCCGGTATTCCGCAAGTCTACTACGTCGGTCTCTTGGGGGGGCTTAACGACATGGAATTGCTGAGAAAGACGGGTGTCGGGCGTGACATCAATCGGCGCTTCTTTGAAGACAGGGAAAATGATCTCGCTCTTGAATCGCCGCTCGTCAAACGACTGTCGGACTTGATCCGCTTCCGTAACACCCATCCGGCCTTCAATGGATCGTTCGAGGTAGCAACCGATGACACCGGAAGCCTTGTTTTAAGCTGGAATCTCGAAGCCGAGTTTGCTCAACTAGTAGTTTCGCTCTCTCAAGGCAAGGCAACGATCAAGGCTTCAGGCTGCTACGATTTCACATCCTCAGGAGACGTCGCATGAGCAAGCTGGTGAGACCGGGAAGCCACATCCCATCTGAAGTTCAGCCATCGATGTCCTCGAGATACTGTCGGACGAACAGCGACGACGAGGATACTGGCAACGCTTAGAAGGAGATAGAGAATGCAGCATTGGCTGGACAAGCTGATCGATCTTACCGCAATTGAGGGCGATGAGTGCATCCTCAAAACGGGACTGGCGGACGTCGCCGACCATTTCGGCTTCACCGGCTATGCTTATCTCCACATCCAGCACAAGCACATCATCGCCGTGACCAACTATCATCACGATTGGCGGTCGCTCTACTTCGACAAGAAATTCGACGCTCTCGACCCGGTCGTCAAACGGGCAAGATCCAGGAAGCACGTCTTCGCCTGGTCTGGCGAGCAGGAGCGCCCGAGACTATCGACAGAAGAGCGTGTCTTCTATGCACAAGCGGCCGATTTTGGCATCCGCTCCGGCATCACTATCCCCATCAGGACCGCCAACGGTTCCATGTCGATGTTCACGCTGGCGTCGGAGAAGACGGCAATCCCGCTTGATCGGGAAATCGATGCGGTTGCAGCAGCGGCGGCCGTCGGGCAGCTCCATGCCCGCATCTCCTTCCTTCGGATCACGGCCACCGCTGAAGATGCCGCATGGCTCGATCCGAAAGAGGCGACCTATCTGAGATGGATTGCCGTCGGCAAGACGATGCAAGAAATCGCTGACGTGGAAGGCGTCAAATACAACAGCGTCCGCGTCAAGCTTCGCGAAGCGATGAAACGCTTCGACGTCAGGAGCAAGGCCCACCTCGCAGCATTGGCCATTCGAAGAAAGCTGATCTGAACATTTGACGATTTCTAACCCACTCAGTTCATAAGTACTTTGGGAAAAGCCGGAAATGGTGATTAGCGTCCTTACAGCACTCATCTACGCATGCATCTCGCTGCTCGCTTCGACGTAGCGGATATGTTGCGGACCGCCACCTTCTTTTCCCGTTTTGGTCTTATCGCAATAGAGCTCGGTGACGATCACGACCTCTCGATTGATCAGCGAGGCTGAGCAAGCGTGCTAAAGCAGATAGCAAGTCCAATATGACGCTCTATACAAACGCTCTTATGGGCCGGAACATCTCGCTCTATCTAAAGCTTGGCTATGTTGAGAAGCACGACGTCCCAATCCGGCTCGTCGGGCTTTACGATTGTCGATATGGCAAAGGTTCTCTAGCTCTGAAATAAACGCAGTTCAGGTCGATATCATGGAGTTTCCGGAACGGTCTGCCCCAGTTATGCCGATGTGGACGCCAGGGAGCGTTGAGTATTCTTCGGCGTCCGCTTGCATGGCTTTTGAGGTTGGGCAAAGGCCGGAGGCGCGATGAGGACTTTGGAGCAGACATGCTTCGGAATCAATTCGGCATGCTGCCGGAGAGCCCGTGCCAAAACATCGACATAGACGGAAATTTTCATTCGTCCCCAGCCCAGCCAGAGGCTTCATCTCGTTGATCGTCAAAGATTTGCCAGTGGCACCGTCCTTTGATTGAACCATCTCGCCGCGAGTTTAATCCATCGCTTGGTAAGATTATCGGTTTCTGTTTCATCTGTAACAACTCACAACACAGTCGACATCAACTTGAAACAGCAGTTCGAACTTATCCTTATAGCCGACACACAGGTTAACAACTGACGCAAGGTCTCGACATGGTAGTTAAGTTTTTACTGGTATTCGCGTTAACACTTATTCCCGCAGTTAATTCCGCATATGCGAACGAACGCGTCAACAATGTCATGTGGTCGAATAGAGCCGAAAATCGATTAGGGATTCCTCTTCGCGTGTTTAGCGCGGATCCAACCAAGAACACTGTCGCGATCTTTTACTCTGGCGATGCGGGATGGCAGAATATCGACGAAGAGGTTGCTAACTATCTGCAGAGGGAAGGGATCCCCGTCGTTGGCGTCAATTCACTCCGTTATTTTTGGGCCAAACGGTCTCCAAACGAAACTGCTGCAGATCTTGGACGTTTAATTGATGTCTACACTAAGCTTTTCGGCGTGCAGAATGTTTTACTTGTAGGATATTCCTTCGGCGCTGACGTCATGCCAGCAAGCTTCAATCGGCTTACCCACGAGCAAAAAAAGCAGATTAAGCAAATCTCCCTCCTAGCATTGTCACATCAGGTCGACTACGTCGTTTCACTTAGGGGCTGGCTTCAACTCGAAACCGAAGGTAAAGGCGGCAATCCTCTGAATGACCTCAGATCGATTGACCCAACAATTGTCCAATGCATGTACGGGCGCGATGACCGCAATAATGCTTGCCCATTGCTCCGGCAGACCGGTGCCGAAGTTATCGGCTTCAGTGGTGGGCATCATTTTGATAACGATTTCAATGGATTGTCTAGGCGCGTCGTCTCAGGTCTCGTGACACGCCTAAGACATTAATAACGTTTAGAGTGCCTAGCTTCGTCCCTGTTGTTCAATGGTATTTCCAATTTCGCAGTGTTTTGATTCACTCATGGCGGAAGAAATTGGCATAAATAATTTGTTTTGTTGACCCCTTCACACTTCAGGCAGATCCAGCGGTTTTTTCCGGTTACTCACGGCGTCGGGCGCGTGGATGGTCTGGGGGTAAAAGGTTGCATAGCACGTTTCACGTCGCCCCTCCCCCAACAGAATGTGAGCGATTCCGAACGCCGCTCGATGTTCATTGATGAAGGAGATCATCGCTTAAGGCAGTGGTCGAGGTCGTCACCGCGAAATGTCGAGAAGCGAGCTTCTCTGCTCATGGTGTCCACCCCAACGGGGGCAGCGCTGGTCATGCATGGTGCGGGACAACTCCATGAGTCCGCATCTGGCCGAGCCGTCGTTGGCGTGCTGGCATCGGAGAAGCCCGCGATCGATCTCGATCGTGGGATCGATGCAGTTGCGGTAGCGGCGACCATCGGAGATCCATGCCCGTATTTCATTCCTTCGCACCACGCCCATGCGGAAGATGCCGTATGGCTCGATCCCAAGGAAGCGACCATCTGAGATGGATCACCGTTGGCAAGATGATGGAGGAGACGAATAACAGCGCCCGCGTCAAACTTCACGAAGCTATGAAGCGCTTCGACGTCCGCTCCAAGGCGCATCATACCGCGCTGGCAATCCGATGAAAACTCTTTTGAGGGTTAAGGCAAATCCAGCAGTCAACGCATCAATCGTGATACAAAGGGGCGAACCCAATACGCTTAGGTTGTCCGGTTACTTCTCGACGAAGAGTGGGCAGTGAGTCGGCGGGGGTGTCACATGGACGGAGGGCCTGTAGCTGCTCTTGCGCCGCAGATGTTCAGAAAACGGTTTGCGTGATGGGCGTTTGCGCTCGAAAGCTTCGAGGACTGAGGTTTTGGCTGCGCTTTCAATCGCAAGTGCGTCTTCGTTTGCGTGCCGCGCGTTGCAGTCCCATCTGCTCAAGGAGCCGTAAAGTTCACGGCGAACCTTGTCGATCCCCAGCATCCCCTTAGGCGCCTAGCAGCACAGTCCGATTGAAAACGAACAATTTGAGCACACTTTGGAAGGAAACGCCGCTCCGGTACCGTCAGCAAAACCTTTATATCTCATGAATTGCTCAGTGGCCTCTTGAGCCCAGTCTTAACAGCTCAAACTCACGGGATAAATGGAACCTCGCGACAACTCGCCGCGGAGAAATCCTGGAGCCCATGCAGCAAGTTCATCAACTCGATTGAACGCGTTTGCAGCAGCAGCCACTTCTGCAATGATGGTGGAATCGGCAACAAAGTATGCTTCGATCGCTGTGCTGCTCATCCGAAACCTCGCGAAAACCAGTTCACCGTAGAGCCTAACTCGACCCGCGGCTTTTTCTGAGGAACGAAGACGGGTGCATCATGCCAGTCAGGCGGCCGGAACCGAAGGACTTTTCCTCGTTGGGGCTAGAGGCTTTGATAACGAGCGATCCGGTTTGATATCCAACAGCGGTGTTTCATCCAAGCAGTCAAGACCACGTACGGCAATCAAGTTTCCAGACACTCCTTCCACCTTCACGATCGACGTTCCGATCGGGTTAGGCCTCACAGGTGATCGAAGAGAGAAAGCACCGTGAATCTCTCCATCGTCAGCAGGACTCAGGAGGACGATATCGCGCGCTGACTCGTGCAGCCAATAAAGAACCTCAAGCTTCGCATACACCTCGACGCCCTGGCGCGTGTCGGTTAACCGGGAAAAGCCGTCGAATTCATCTTCGTGCACGATTGTTTATATCTGTGAGTCAGAGCTGCAGGTAAGAGATTGCGTGCAATTATGCATTGATCGGAAAGTCGACTATTTGATAGTCGACAAATTCAGCCACCATCGTTTTGATATACATTCTGTTATTGTCCGCAAGTATCGCGACCTTTTCATCGAGGTCGAATTTGCCGACTGTCTTGTTATTGTTCGTGACTTTTATGACAATGGAGTTAGCATCAGAGGCGACTGATTAGATGCATCTATAGATTGCACAACAGAGATCGATCATCATACAGAGCGAAGTCTCCGCCGTGTCAGGAATTGCGCTGGTACGATGGCCACGAGAACAGGCGCGAGGCAAATATGCCCGTCTCAGGTCCGCCACCGCCAAGTGCGCATCTCGCGCGGGATGTAGGACAAAATCGACCGTATATGCGATCGATACAAATCTGTCGTCCTGTTTGATTTGCGCACCGCCGGCCATTGTCATCTCCAAATTTACTCCATCACAACGGTGCTTCTAGCATGGAGAATGCCAGGCGAGCGCTTCAGATTGGTCGGATGGCTGGGATCTGCGGTCAGCTTTATCGATGTCAGCATCATTGCGGTCAACCTGTTGCTGCTGTCATGGGCACCGGAGACGGCAATGCAGTTCATGCAGGCCTCGTCTTCGACCAAGGCAGCGACAGGGTTAGCGTTGTTTTCTGACCCTCCTCGCGTAATTCGCCTGCGACTACGGACTTGGCAAATCGCCGGCGGGCATAGCGGCGAATTTCCTCTATCTCGTCGCTCCCTGGCAACGCTGTTTGCCTTCGCTTCTCTCAGCGATAGTCCATTCGTCTACACCATCCTTGGCGGCGCAATGGCAATGCTAGGGACAATCATCGTCGACAATTGGGAAAGGTTTCATAACGGGCTCCACAAAATTACATACTACCTTGGGCACGCCGGAAGAGCGTGACGCCGTATTGTCTGTGCCTCCATCTCCCCGTTATGTACTCAGATGCACCAGAGGTCGCGAGCACCCCACCCGCCAGTTTCTTAAAAGGAGTGCGAGCAGGTCCTTCAATCTCGGATGACCTTTCAAAAGCATCACTCTACCAAACTTCATTCGACAGACCCGATCAAACGAAACACTGGCGAGATCAAATGACACACAGAACTCGTCGGCATAATGGGCAACGCCTCCACTAGATCGGGCAGTTTAAGCACGGAAACCAAACTATATAGCCATATCTGCCATCACACGATGATGTCCGCGCCTGACTTTGACCGTTGTCAGTTAACGACGACCTTGGGAATGAAGCCAAGGATACTGATCAGCGTGTTCACAGCGCTCATCTGCGCATGCATTTCGATGCTCGCTTCAATGTATCGAACATGCTGTGGGCCGCCGGCTTCTTTCCCGGTTTTGTAAGTCTCCGGGAGAGCCTGGAAGAGTTCATCGGCTTTCTCCACCAACTGCCGGTGTGTCCGGATAGCATCGATCGTGATTGCTTCCAAGTCCGCCGGAGGTAGTCCACGCGTCAGCCCAACCAATGGGCGAAGCTCGACCTTCTTCGTCAATGTTGCATCTTCCGATTCCATTCCTGACCTAACCCTGGTTTTGTCTGCGGTGCGCCCCCGCTGACGTTGAACCCTTTGAACCCTAGCCGGGGGTTAGAATCCGAGATGAATCGGCCCTGAGACCTTTAGCACCGAGGCGCCTGGACATGCGTCACAGGCCCCCGGCCACAAGGTCAGAGGGTTCCTGGCACCGTTTCGGTCAGCGCCAACCGTTCATCTGCGGATTCTAAGCCGCAACACAGCGCGTACTGCGTCATGCCCCTTATAAGAGCCATTCTAAAGAGATGCCAGCGCCGAACGACAGAACGACAGAACGACGGTGCAAATCTTCACATGCCTGCGGCGACGGAAGGCACGAAATACCCTAATGCCTGCAATTTTGAAGAAGAAATCATAGCGCCTAGTGACCGAAGATAGAATGCATTGTTGAGGGTGGCGACACGTGGTTGTTTTCCGCCACGCTCTCGTTGAGGAGCGATTCGCTTGGCGCGCGCACCGAACAAACTTTCCTCCTGACCCGCGTTCACCCACGCAGAAGCGAGGAGCTTGTTCCTCACTTCTCGCGCGCGCCGATGCCAGAAAGGTCGATCCGAATACCGGCCTTGTTCGGGTCGACCCGCTCCTCCCCAAGTGCAGGATCGACGTTGCCGCCCTTCATCTTGTCACTGCCGACTTCGGACGTTTCCGATTCCACCGTTGGTTCCGGCTCTGGCAGCTTCACGTCGCCGGGATCGGCTGCCCGGAACACGGCTGTCCCCTCGAAGTACCCGGTCTGCCAAGCAATGATCGCATCGTCGAACACCTGCGGCAGAACGTCCTTGTCGGTCGGATTGCCGTACCATTTGTTGACGATGCGATAGACCTTCGCGAACAGAGCGGTTCCCATCCGAAGATTGGCGCAGGCATCGACCAGGTCCGGCTTCAGCTGGCCCGCCTCCACGATGCCGAGCCCGGCAGGATATTGTGTGATCCCGACGCGCACGGTGTTGCGGCCGAGGTTCTCGCGTATCAGCGCGAGCGCTTCCTCCGCTGTCTTCGGCCTGGGCACCAGGATGACGCGGTTTCCGGAGCGGACCGTGATTGCGAGCGGGTCCGGTGCCCCTGCCCGCTCGATGAACTGTTCGACGATCGCCGGCTTCAGGCCGGGATCGCTGCATTCCTTGATGAGGGCGGCATCGACTATCGCAAACAATTCCTTATCTGTTGAACGCTGTGACGACGGGCAGTCCAAACAGCTTTGCCCAGGCCATCACGCTGACGTTTTGAATGGCGACGATTGACGTTCCCGCCGTCCACCATCCGTTGCCCGGGGCGACGATTGCGATCGGGGAATGCAGCATCGATTGCAGGACAGGCCAGAGGATGAGCTGCTCGTAGCAGATCAGCGGCGCAATCCTGTTTCCATCGATCTCGACGGCAGGATTGTCGAACAAATGTGCGCGAGCTCCACCGTCCCGCCCGGCCCACGTCCGCCACGGCTGCCACATCGAAACCGGAACCGGCATGCGCTCGCGATAGAGGACACGGTCTCCGCCAGCCGAGATCGCCACCATGACATTGTCATAACCGCTGGCATCGAGGACGGCCGCGCCGGCGATCACAGTTTGCTCCGAGCCTCGCAGACCTTGCTGCCAGAGCCGCGCGACGGTCGGCGTCCAGAAGCCCAGTGCACTTTCGGGAAGAACGATGAGCCGTGTTTTCGCCGATGCCGCCGCGTGCACCGTTGCGATCAGGTCACGGTGATGGTCGAGCGAACCGTCTCGTCCGAGGCTCGAGCCCTGTTCGAGGTCGACGCCCTTCCATCCCTCGGGTATATCAGGTGAAGTCCAAGTAGCGGCGGACCAGAGCCAGAATCCTCCCAGGACGATGGCGACAGCCGGCCAATATCGCGATGTCATCATCGCGAGGCCGGCTGTCATTGCGCCAAGCCCCCACCATCCCCATCCCGGAAAGAGCACACCCGTAGCGGTGAGCGGATGCGCCCAGCCGGTTATGCCGAGGGGCGGCAGTCCCATGAGCATCGCCGCCGCCAGATAGCGCGCCGCCCTGCCCATTCCCGGTCGACCTTTCCCCGTAGACTGCCCTTCCGGTTGCCCTTTCCAGAGGGCCGCATGCACACCGGCAAAGGAGAGCGAAGCGGCCACCCAAAGCAGAAGGCCGGGCCAGAGATCGGCGGCGTAGAAGTTGGCGACGCCCTGCGGCAGCCCTCGCGAGGCAGCGAGAAAATATCCCGCCGACACGAGCACCGCCGTTAGCCGCGACGGTGACATCGCCCATAGCGCCGGAAACAACACAGCGACCGGAAGGGCCAGGACATGACCGCTCCAGGCAGTCCAGCCGCAAGCGACGGATACCGCGATGAGTAGGCAGGGTCGCCGCCAGTTATGGATCGAACGTGAGGACCGGCCGCGCCAGGCCGAGAAGGCCCGTGTCGGGAACCGGTCCAAAATACCGACTATCATAGGAGCTCGCAAAGGATGAGTGAAGAAACAGATTTCTCAGGGGCACGATGCCGGTTTTGAACGGTGTGATCGGCCTGCCCTCGCCATCGCTCGCGCGAACGATCGATGAGGCGAGAGGCCTGCCGTCGACAGTGACATTTGCGCCGATTTCGACATGCTGTCCGGGAAGTGCCGAGACTGTCTTGATAAGCGGCGCAAAGCCACTGGGGCAGAGGCCACTCCTGACATAGCCGCGGCGCCGTGCCTCCTCGAATGACGCGGTCGCCGGTGGGCAGATGAACACGAGATCGCCGACCTCGACCGGACGCTGCAGGGCCATGATACGCCAGAGCCCAAGCGGCTCGCTCGGCGTCAGGTTCAATCGAAAGCCGCCGAAGTATGCGATTGCCGCCAGAGCGGCGATCATCCCGCCCACGCAGGCCAGGAATAGGAGAACGCGCCGCCTCATTGTTTCATCACCGGAGTCTGGCGCTGGGCGAGATGCAAATCTTCGGCCTGCCGCAAGGTCTGGACGGTGCGCTCGTGAGCACTAAGCTGCTGAGCCGTGCGCATAACCGGCCAGGCTTCTTTCAGCCGCTCCTTCAGGTCTGCCTGCATTCCGTCGGAGAGTTTGTCGAAGAGTTTTCCGGACGGTTCACGCGCGGCATTGGTGAGCAGTGTGCGTTCCCCGAACCGCTCAGTGACGGCCTGGTTGAACCCGTCGATCTCAGTCTTGGTTTCGCGATTACTGAGTGCATAGGCCATGGCCGCCGGCAGATCGTTGCGGTCGATCGCATCACGCACACGCTCCAGCACCAGATGTGCTGCCGGCGACAATGCTGGGATGTCGATCGACACGCGCTGACGCAATACCTGCTCGTCAGCCCGCAGCCGCTGCGCGGCGGTCTCGCGCATCCTCAGATACTGCTCAAGATCGCGCTTCAAGGCCGGAACATTGAGGTCTGCGACACGGCGGTCCTCGCGCTCAGTCTTGCTGGCAAGAATGCCGGTCTTGCCCCTTAGCGGTCCGATCGACGCCGGGGCGGTCGTCAGCGTCTGAAGCGCCAGTTTGGCCGTTTCCTTATCCTCTAGCACCGCATCGAAGTTCATCGCCCGGAAGGCGGCCTCGGGATCGGCAAAGACGTAGGCAAAACGGGTCGAAACCTCTTCCCATTGTCGTCTGAGGGCTGGATCGGTGTCGAGCTTGTTCTCTACAGTGTCTTCAACGGAACCGGAAAATGTCTTGATGCCTGCGACCATGGGCACGGCCTCCATCGTTTGGGTTTTTAAGGGGTGGTGCAGACCGAGACGCTCTGCAAAGTCTGCAAGGCGCTGGCCGAGATCGACCAATTTCGTCTTTTGGCGCAGCGTCCAGTCAAGCCGGTCGCGGACAAGTGTGCGGGCCACCTGGATGATGTTGAGCCCGCGACTTTCCGCAAACCGCAGCGCCTCGCGGTAAAGCTTTCCGCGCTCGTAATCGAGCGTGGTCTCCTTAGCATTTTTTCGGGAGAGTACCTTGGCCAGGCCGCCGTTAAAGGCGAAGGATCGCGTCCCATAATAAAGCTGCAGATCCTCGCGATGGCGGGTCATCGCCACATAGGTCAGATGCCGGTCCAGCGAGAGACTTGCCAACACCTTCACGCGGTCGACGGTCGCGCCTTGGCTTTTATGGATCGTGGTGGCGTAACCATGATCGAGATTGCTGTAAAAGCGTTGCTCGACGATGACCTGCCGGCGCTGATCACCTTCTCCGACGACAGCAACGATCCTGTTCGGTGCGGCCTCAGTGACATGAGCGATCATGCCGTTCTTGACGCCGAGCGAGGTCTCGTTCTTCAAGAAGACGATCTGGTCGCCTGCATCGAACTGGCGAATACCGTCAGCCGTCTTGAAGACGTGGCCATCACCCACAATGCCGCGCTCGACCAGTTTTTCGCGGGCCATGACGTTCAGCATGCGGACATCGCGGCGCAGATGCGCGAGGATGAGCGCGGTCTTCGCCGGATCGTAGCTATGGTTCCAGTCAGCGATCAGGCTCTCGACTGCTTCCGCCTTCAAACGCTCGCCGGTAATCCTGGCATTTGAATTGTAGGCGGCCAGCGCCCTTTCGACATTCCCCCGCGCCAGATCAAGCGACGCTTTACGCATCCAGTCTTCGCGCTGGCGATAGATCGTCTCGAGTTCGGCATAGCCGATGCGGTCGACGATGGCGCGGAAGGCAGCCCCCGCCTCGATCGGCTGGAGCTGTTCGGGATCGCCGACCAGGACGATCTTGGCACCGGACCTGACCACGGCATCGACAAAGCCCGCCATCTGTTTTGATGCGACCATGCCCGCCTCGTCCATGACGAAGACTGTCTTCTCATTGAGAACGTCACGGCCACGGTTCCAGCGCAGTTCCCACGACGCAAGCGTGCGGCTCTGGATCCCGGCTTCCTTTTCCAGCCCCTCCGCCGCCTTGCCGGCAAGCGCTCCGCCAACCACACGATATCCAGCCAGTTCCCACGCCTCGCGGGCAGACTTCATCATCGTGGTTTTGCCGGCGCCGGCGCGTCCAACCACGGCCGCGATCCGGGCGGGACCGGCGATCCGCTCGATCGCGGTTTTCTGCTCGTCAGACAGCTGCGCATGGCGCCGGACCGTTGCGTCGAGAGCAGCATCGGAGACATCATGACCATCCCGGTTCGACAGCCATAACGCCTGTCGCACCATCGTCGCTTCCAGCCGGATCATCGCCCGGGTCGAATAACGGGCAGGCATCTTCTCCCCGGTGGAAAAGTCGATCGTGTCGCGCTGCAGCCGGAGAACCTCTGGATTCAGGATGATGCGTAACATCAGTTGCTGGAAGACAGTCGGGTCATCGACATAACGATGCAGAACCTTGGCGACATCGCGCTCATCGAAGACGCTCTTCTCGCGGGTGATCAGGTCAACCACGATGCCCGGATTGCGAAGAATACGGCGGGCATTCTCGCTCCGCCGCTCTTCGTTCAATTCGATGCGCTCAAGCTCTGGCCGGACGCCCTGCTCCTGCGCCTTGCGCTCGATCGCCTTGGCGCCAACGCCGAGATGGATCGTCGGTTCGAGCTCGATACCCTGCCTCTCGTAGGAACGGCCGTCGATACGGTGATCGATGCCGCCGAGCGCCAGGTGATGGTTCAGCCGCTCGAACCATCCATCGCGTAAGGAATTGAAGTCATCCGTCGATCCGGCCCAGAGCTCATAGAGGATTTTGCCGGACTTCGTGCGGACCGGCTGGCCATCCTCGCCATTGACCGCAACCTTCTTCGATCCGAACCCCTCCTCGGTCAGCGGGCGCAATGTCGTCATCAGATGGATGTGCGGATTGCCTGGATTGTCGTGGTAGACCCAATCGGCAACCATGCCCTTGGCGTGGATGTGTTTTTCCACGAAGTCGCGAACTAACGCGATGTTCTGCTCCGGGGTGAGCTCCAGCGGAAGAGCGATTGTCAGGTCCCGGGCAAGCTGCGCATCGGAGCGCTTTTCGAAAGCCTCGACCTTGTTCCAGAAGGCTTCGACAGCTCCCGATACCGAGCGATCGGCGATCAGCGCCCGCACCCATTTCGGAGCATCCGCAGGAAGTACAAACTCCTCATGAAGCAGCCCCTGTTTGCGGGTGTAATCGATGGTACGAGCCTCGCGTTCATATTCCATCTTCGCGCAGTGCCGGTAGGCAGCAGACAGCACCACGCTGCGGCCGCCGCCGCGGCTCACGATGCTGGCTGAGAAATGGGCGATGGCCACGGCGTAAAACACTCCCGATTCGAACCTCGTTCCCAAGGAGCACCCAGTTTGAGCGGCAACCCTACGACGGCCCCGCCAGGGCCGCGGGCGAGCACGTCGCGTCAGCGACGTATAATTGCGCCCTTGGATCCGCTCCTTCGGAACGGCGGGATCATCCTCCAAAGTGTCGGCTTTGCCGACGTGCAGATCTGCACATTCCTTCGGAAGTGCTTTTGAGGAAATCTTGCAACGGAACAGACGGTGCCAAGATTTCAGGGGAGATGCGACCGGAATGAAGAAACCATCATCGAAGATCAGGGAAGAAATCGCCAGATTGCAGGATCAGCTGAGACAGGCGGAAACACGCGAGGCCGAACGCATTGGCCGGATTGCGCTGAAGGCCGGTCTCGGTGAGATCGAGATCGAGGAGACCGAACTACAGGCGGCGTTCGAGGAGATCACCGGGCGGTTTCGCGGAGGCAAAGGAGTTGCGACCGGGAAGAAGAACTCAGGGGATGGTCGCACCGGTGGTGAAACATCGGCCACGATCGCGTCTGGCGCGCCTGCGGGCGGGCTTGGTGAGGCTTGAACGCATGGCCCGCACAATGTCGGCTGACGCACGAAAGAAAGACACCCGCGAAAAAATCGAACTCGGTGGCCTGATCGTCAAGGCAGGACTGCGCTACGAGAAGCGGGCACTTTTGCTCGGCCTGCTGATCGATGCCAGTCGTCGCCTCAAGGGCAACGATGCGGAGAAATCGCGCCTCACGGCGATAGGCGCGGAGGCGTTCGGTCGTGAGGGCGAGTAGACTGTTCCTAGCTGCAATCCCGGCCACAACGATGATCGCCGTGGTGGTTTTTATGCCGGGGATCGAACACTGGCTGGCCGCGTTTGGGAAAACCGCGCAGGCCAAGCTGATGCTCGGGCGGATCAGCCTCGCGCTGCCCTATGCGACCGCGGCTGCTATCGGCACGATCTTTCTGTTCGCGGCGAACGGGACAGCGGCTATTAAGGCGGCAGGATGGGGGATCGTCAGCGGAAATGGTGTGGCAATCCTCATCGCGGTGCTACGTGAGGGGGTTCGTCTCGCCGGGATCGCTGGCGACATCCCGAAAGGACAATCCGTGCTCGGATATGCGGACCCCGCAACGATGCTTGGCGCATCGACAATGTTCCTCGCCGGCGTCTTCGCACTGCGCGTCGCGATGAAGGGGAACGCCGCCTTTGCCAAAGCCGCACCACGGCGGATCGGGGGAAAGCGAGCGGTGCATGGCGAGGCCGACTGGATGAAAGTGCAGGAGGCCGCAAAACTTTTCCCCGATCCCGGTGGCATCGTCGTCGGTGAACGGTATCGTGTCGATCGCGATAGCGTTGCGGCGGTGTCGTTCCGCGCCGATGATCCGTCGACCTGGGGAGCGGGCGGCAAAAGCCCGCTCCTATGCTTCGACGGCTCATTCGGCTCCTCGCATGGCATCGTCTTCGCCGGCTCCGGCGGTTTCAAGACGACGTCGGTAACGGTCCCGACCGCGCTCAAGTGGGGTGGCGGTCTCGTTGTCCTCGATCCATCCAGCGAGGTCGCGCCGATGGTATCGGAGCATCGCCGCAAGGCTGGCCGAAAGGTGATCATTCTCGATCCCTCGGCGTCAGGCGTCGGTTTCAACGCGCTCGACTGGATCGGGCAACATGGCAGCACGAAAGAAGAGGACATCGTCGCCGTCGCGACCTGGATTATGACCGACAATCCGCGATCGGCGTCTGCCCGCGACGACTTCTTCCGGGCATCGGCGATGCAGCTTCTGACGGCCCTGATCGCCGACGTCTGTCTGTCCGGTCACACCGAGGAGGAAGACCAGACGCTGCGCCGTGTGCGTAAGAACCTTTCGGAGCCTGAACCACAGCTGCGGGCGCGCCTGACAAAAATCTACGAGCAGTCGGAATCGGACTTCGTGAAGGAGAACGTCTCGGTCTTCGTCAACATGACGCCTGAGACGTTTTCCGGCGTGTACGCGAATGCGGTGAAAGAAACCCACTGGCTGTCCTATCCGAACTACGCCGCCCTCGTCTCGGGTGACAGTTTCTCGACGGACGATCTTGCCGATGGCGGGACAGACATCTTTATTACGCTCGATCTGAAGGTCCTCGAAGCCCATCCGGGACTGGCACGCGTGGTTATCGGATCGCTGCTCAATGCCATCTACAATCGGAACGGCGATGTGAAAGGTCGCGCGCTCTTCCTGCTCGACGAAGTCGCCAGGCTCGGCTATCTGCGCATCTTAGAGACCGCCCGCGACGCCGGGCGCAAATACGGCATTACGCTGACGATGATCTTTCAGTCCATCGGCCAGATGCGCGAGGCTTATGGCGGGCGGGACGCTACGAGCAAATGGTTCGAATCCGCTTCGTGGATATCATTTGCCGCGATCAACGATCCTGATACTGCCGACTATATCTCGAAACGCTGCGGCGATACGACGGTCGAGGTCGACCAGACAAACCGCTCGTCAGGGATGAAGGGATCGTCGCGCTCACGCTCGCGGCAGCTTAGCCGCCGGCCGCTGATCCTGCCGCATGAGGTGTTGCGCATGCGCGCTGACGAGCAGATCGTCTTCACCTCAGGCAATCCGCCGCTCAGATGTGGACGCGCGATTTGGTTCAGACGTGAGGACATGAGCGCGTCCGTCGGAGAAAACCGGTTTCACAAGCAAATCACGGAAGGGGTTAAGAATTATGAGACCGCTCCGACGACAGGCACAGAGGCCACATGACTTGAGACTTTTTACGGCAATTGCCAGCCTCTCCCCCTCAGCCATTGGCTTCCTCGCATCTGTTGCCTCAGCCCAGCTTTCAAGCAGCGCGAGCGAAGCCTTCTCTGTCTGCGGAAGCGGGCAACGTATCACCTGCGTGGTAGACGGCGACACGTTCTGGTTTCGAGGGGAAAAGATCAGGATCGCCGACATCGACACGCCGGAGCTCAGCCCGCCGAGATGCCAGCGCGAACGCGAGCGAGGTCTTGCGGCGAAACAACGTCTGCTCGAGATCCTCAATTCGGGTCCAATCTCGCTCAAGACGACCGCCAGGAATGAAGATCGCTTCGGTCGCAAGCCCAGGATCGTCTACCGCGATCGGCGATCGGTTGGCGATATACTCGTTGCAGAAGGCCTGGCGCGGAAGTGGGAAGGATCGCGCCGGAGCTGGTGCGAATGATCCGGGCGCTGGCGGATCACTATTGTGAATCGATGATGCCCGACCGATTCAAAACTGTCATTGGACGGCAGATTCCGAACGCGCGATTCTACGGGCATGATCACGCAGCCCTACCATCTTTATGTCGAGCGTATCGCGCCGGAAAAGAACATGGCGCGGTTCTACGCACTTGCCGTTCAGCCGACACTGTTCGGCGAGGTGTCGCTGGTGCGCGCCTGGGGGCGGATTGGAACGCGCGGACAGCAGATGGTGCATCTGTTTGACAACGAGAGACAAGCCATCACCCTGTTCCTCGACGTGCTTCGCGAGAAGCGCAAACGGGGTTATCGGCCAAAACGACCTGTGGACATCCCACGGATCTGATCCTCGGCCCCATCGTCGCCGATGACAATCCGGTCAGAAGCTGACACGGATTTTATCTTTGACAACAAGATGCGAGGAATTCCATGACCACCACCAATGAAATCGCCGACAAGATCGCAGCCGATAACGGCCTGACGAAGGTTCAGGCCAAGGGCATTGTCGAGGCCGTCTTCCAGGCCATCGCCGATGCCGCAGGCTCCGACGCTGAAACCTCGATCCCCGGCTTCGGAAAATTTAAGGTGAAGGCATCGCCTGAGCGCGAGGGTCGCAATCCCGCGACCGGGGAGAAGATGACGGTTGCGGCTTCGAAGAAGCTGACCTTCGCGCCTGCCAAGGCGCTCAAGGATGCACTGAACAAGTGATCCCTGACGTGGAGAGCCCCGCCTTGGCGGGCGGGGCATCCAATCTCAGTCCCGGTTCGACCGGGACCAGATGAGGGAGAGGCCTTCCTCGCCTTCGACCTCGATCAGCGTTGCGTAGATCGGAGCCGGGAAGCTCGGGTCGTCGAGCTTGACCGAGAGGTAGTCGCGACCTTCGTTCGAGGTCTTCTTCCAGGCTGCGCCGAATTCTACCGTAGCCCCGGCGAGGATGCGGTAGTCCGGGCCCTTTTCGGAGGTGCGCTCGACGGCGCGGATGGTTGCCTTGACGTTGAGGTTGAGGGTCTTGATGGTGCCGGAGAAGCCGTTGCCGGAAGCGGTGAAAGAGCCGATGGTTGCCATTGTCGTAATCCTTTTCGGTTGTTCGGGCCGCGTCCATCGCGGCCTCGATGGCAGTCGATAGGACCGTGGACGATCGGCCTGCATCCAACGGACCGAAACGGAGTGGAGGACGGCCAGGGAGAGGCTTTCTTGTCTCGCGAGGAATGGGCGCTTCAGCGCACAGGGGAAGAAAACGAGCCGGCCGTTGCGGATGCCGATCGAGCCGAGCATCGCGAGGTGGTCTTTGGTCAGACATGCCCCATCGAGACCGCAGTGGACGTGCCAGTGGACGGATCAAGGATTACGGCAAATGGCATCATTCTGGTGGTGACCAATGGGAACGGGTGCGTAGCGCCAACAGCCCGGATCGAATGGTCGGAGCCAACGACTGTATGTGGGAGGCTGCCGGGAATGGAGCATTGTAGCCCCTCGCTTAGCTGGTAGCGGCGCCAGGCCTTGATGATCGACATTATTGGGAACCGCTCTACCTTATCGTCGGCAGATCCATGCGGGTTCTCAGCGTCGTTCAAGCGGCCACGTGTCGTGTCGGCGCTGACACTCAGCGGGCAACCTACACCGACCACGGACGAGGAGGTTACTGCCTCCAAAGTTGATTGACTGTCCATAAGTTGGGTGTTGGCGCGAGAGCCAGTGCTACCGCTCGCCGGGCGTTTCGAAAAGGCCGGTCGGAAAGCCGTCTAGGCTGACCTGATTCTTTTCCCGCCAGTAGTCGTCGATCCCGTCGACGCCCTTGGCCTTGGCCCAGGCGTCCATCTGCGGGCGCTCTTCCTGGTATTCGAACAAGGGCACGCCGTAGCCGCAGGATGTCTGCACGAGATCGAAGTCGAGCCTTATCATTTGACGCGCGCCGAGCGGCGCGTTGCCGTTGAATCGCTCGTGCAGCAGGCTGGCGAACTCGTTGCTGTCGCGATGGATGACGCGGCCCTTGCCGAAAAGCCGCATGATTAGCGGCGGCCCAGAAACCGCACAGAACATGATGGTGAGGCGGTCGTCTATCCCCAGATGGGCAGCGGTCTCGTTGCCGCTGCCGGTGCGGTCGAGATACATCGCCGCGTTGTCGCCAAGGATACGAAACATGTCCGTGCTGCGCGGAGACACGTTGACATGACCGGTCGGCGCTGCCGATGCGGTGAAGAACATGTGCTGTGCCACGATGAAGCGATGGTGTTGCGGTTCGAGAGTCGGGAAGAATTTGGCCATGCCCGAGAGTATGGCTGGCTTCATTCGCTGCCAAGACCGGAATTGCGAAAAGTTGATGACACGGGCGCCCTTGCATTCAAGTGAACCCTGCATTTTGACAGTGTTAACTGACACACGTCACCTGAGGAGCGCCAGCACTTGAAAAGCGCCTGAAGAGTCACCTCATTGCCCAACGCATAGCTGCACTGCACAAAAATTAGGTGCAGCGTGTTGAAAATTCGGGCACAAAGACTTCAGCTGATGCACATGGCGGCTCTCCCAGTTCCGCCGCAGCAGCTGTTCCCCTCTGGAGGTCTATGACCTTCACACTTTATGGGCCGCGGTTTTCCGTCGGCCCTTTTTTTTCCTAACCGGGTCGCAATAGCGCTCGGACGCCGGAGGAAGGCGGGGCCGGAGCCCCGCGATCGTCCTATTCGAATGCCGCCATCTGGACAGTTGCGGCTTTTTGATCGACCGAGTTCGCGGGCTGTTCGATCGTGCGCTCGTAAGGCTTCCAGGTTTCGCCTGTGATGTCCTCGTAAGCCGAGACGGCACCTTCGGCTGCCATCCGAAGCACGTGGGCCTGCAGGCCCATGTCGGCTGCGAACTCGCGCTTACGCTGGGCGCGGCTGTCGAAGCCGACCGGGCCGTCGAGGTCCTCGTCTCTGGTATCGTTAGAGAGCTTCGTGGTGAGATCGCGGGCCTCTGTGACCGCGCGGGAGTAGAACTGCCCGGCGCCGTAGGCGGATCCGACGAAGGATCCGACGATGCGCTGCATGTGGATCTGCATGGCCTTCTCGGCAAGGCCCTCCTTCAGGGCATCGGCGCTTTCGATCAACTGGCCGCGGTGGAGGTCGCGGATCCCGTCGCTGTCGATGAGGGCAAGGCCGAAGCTTTCCGAGATGCGCAGTGCCTGGGCTGTATCGGGGCAGGCGTGCCTGACCATTTCGAGGGTGGTGGCGCGCTGGGATTTGGCTGGTCGGTTTTTCTGGGTGGAGCGGTTGAGCGGTGCCATGATCGGATCCTTTATGAGCGATGTTTCAGCGAAGCCCGGGGTGCCGGTTGTCGTCCGGCTCAGCCCCTCGGGTGCGGGCAAAAGGAGATGGGCGTCAGCGGCCCGGCCCAAGGTCAGGGCATCGCCAGGAGGAGCGAGGATGGTTTGCGGATGGTGCTGCCCGCACTTGCGGGCTGCGACAGACGCGGGCCTGCCTTGCAACGAGGCGATGATCCTGCCGCAACGCGGCGCGCCAGCGGCCTTTGACCGGGACGCGCCCATGTCAGACCGCAACAAAACCGAGGTGCTGTGCCGGCCGACGATCTGGTCCACGACAGCATGATGCAACGCCACAGCGATCCGACCATGGGAACGCCGCGTCACTCACTGGGGGCACTGACAAATCTCGGGGCCAAGCACACGCCATTGCAAGCCGATTGCCACGTGCCATGTCTTCCGCGCGTCGATCAACGCTTTATCGCACCCTCACCTTGGCCGGGCTTTCCGCTCTCACCCGGCTCCGTTGATCTGCATGCAGTGGTCGATGGTGGACCATGCCGTGCCTTGCATTTCCACCGCGCCTTCGTTTGTCGTGTCAGCTCAGCCCGCCGGGAGCGATAATCCCGCTGCCGTGCCCAGATCCTGCGATAGAGCTCGGAGAAATCGATCACCTGATTTCGAGGAGCCCTGCTGTCTGTGAACGCGACAGTCATTGCCTTGCCGCCCAGGTCACGAAGCTGGACGGACCGTCATAGGACTGGTGCTTTAGTGGATCGATGACGAAGCCATGTCGGCCGATCACGTAGTCGGAGCGTGGAACAAGAAACCGTCGTTCGCCGACCTGGACCCGGATCCCACCCAGCGTCGCGATGCATTCGACGAAACCCGGTTGGTGATCAGAATTGAGGGCCGCGATGACGACCCAGTCGTTGCGATGTCGCTTTTCGAATTCCTGCCGATCCCGCAGATGAGACTGACTGCCGTCCAATGTGACGCCCATGGCGCGCTCGTAGGCATCAGGATAAGAGTCGCGAAGTGTGCGATTGGCGAGGCGCCGCTCATAAGCGGTGAACAGCTGCGGAAAGGCGTGGGCGATCTTCGCCCATTCACAATCCTCCTCGTAGAATCCGTCGTCATTACGATAGAGGGGATGGACGACGGCGTTTGCAATTTCATCCAGATGTAAGCCGCCGTGGCCGGCGGTCGAATGCAGAACGATACCGTTGGCATATCGCCGCGAGACCTGTGCCATGCCCCATGGCGTCGATGCTCCGGCCCGTATCGTCGGCCGGTCCAATGTCCTTAGTTCGGCCTCATGCACCGCTTTTTCTGTGGCCATGTCATCATGGATCTCTGCCATGACAAACTCCTTCTGATTGCTCGAAACGAAAACGCCGCCAGCGTGAGCCAGCGGCGTTGGTTCAGATCCTGATGCCTGGTGCTATTCGGCAGCCTCGCGGAAACCCTCGTCCGTCTCTTCCTCGGGGGCGGAACCGTCCACGAGGTCACCACCGGGAACCTGATCTTCGAGCATATCGGGAACGTCGTCGGCATCCCCCAATCCGCTGTCAACGCTGGTGTAGCGTCCGACCCACGATCGCACTTCCTCAGCGGATGGCGCGAGCAACGCATCCGGATGCACCAGCCGTCCGTCGGCAAAATGCTCAACCAAAGCCGTGCGGGTATCCTTCACCTTGATCCGACCGGGCACGCCCGCCGTTTCCGCCGCAGCTTCCAGCGCAGTGCGCGATAGGCATGAGAGGAATTCCTCTGTGCCCATATTGGGCAGGAACTCGTCAGCCCCGATGGCGTCGCCGGCAATGCGGCGATCAGGCCGCTATCGGAGCGATTGCGCCGCAGAGACAGGACTTCGATCAGGACCGAGCGCGCAGCCTGCACCAGTGTCTCGCGATCGAAGGACAGCTTGCCGTCCTCGCCAATCACCCTAGCAGCATGCGGGCCGCATTTTGCATGACCATACGGATTGTCCGATGCGCCGCTGGCAATGCTGACATTTGTGCCGGTGAAGGCCAGTATGAGCAGAGCCATCAGCGTGTCGTCCTCGATCGGCGCACGGGCGAGCGCCTCGTGAAGAGCGTCAGTCCGCAGATCGCCGATCATGTCGAGACCCTTCTGGGTCACATCGGGCCGCGCCTTGGTTACCTCGACTTCGTCAACGACGGTTTCGACACCATCGGCTTCCTTGACCAGCTTGGGCTTCTTCGCCTCCGGCATGCGATAGGCAACCGATTGAACTGATCCGTCGCGCGCGTTGATATACCAGCCGGTCAGGTCGCCCTTACCGGGCTTGCCGTAGACCTGTTGCGCCTTCGCGGGGAGCTTGGCCTGGCCGTATTCGTTGGCCTCGATGACCGAGCCACGCTTGGGCAGGTTGTTTGCCAGCCATTCCTGCTGCGCCCCGAGAAACGCCTCGACATCTGTCGTATAGCGGCTGTCCTCATCGGCAGGTGCAAACAGGTCCTCGACCCAGGTGATGCCGTAAGCCCGTGCCAGATCGTCACCGAAGCTTGCATGCTTGGCGAGCATCCGGGTCGTGGTCAGTGCGCGAGCCACCTCCCACCACGAGACCTGCGGGTCCTGCTTCTTCGGCTTGTACTTTTTCCACACCTCCGCCTGTTCGTCCTGCCCGGCCGCGGCGATCGTGCGCAGCTGCTGCTCGTTCGGCATATCACCACGCGCCATCTGGTCGAGCATCGAGGGCAGGATATTGGCGAGCAGCCGCAGCTTGCGGATCTGCCGGCTCGGGAGCGCCAGCGCCATGGCGATCGACTCTTCGGTCCATCCCAGGGCCACCAGCCGCTCAATGGCGCGCCACTGATCGACAGGGTTCAACGGCTCGCGGGCGATGTTTTCCGCAAAGGACTGCATGGCGCCGAGATCGTCGGAGGGATCGGCCAGCAGCAGCGGGATTTCCGAGAGATCTGCGGCAATCGCCTGTGTCGCGCGTCGATGGCCGAAGACGATGACGTAGCTGTTTCCACCTTCTGGATCGAGTTTGACGATCGGAGGCTGCACAACGCCGATGGCCTTGATCGATGCGCAAAGCAACGCGTCGGATTGGGGCGAAGATTTCGACTGGCGCGACCGGTCAGGATTGTCCTTCAGGCTGCGCGGATCGGCTGTAATCAACTGCATGGGAATAACCTCTTGAGCTTCGGGCGGACGGACTGTCCTTGCCTCCTCATCTTCTTTTCGAAGACACCTCCCGAACCGCAGGACGGGCCGGCGGCTGCAATTGCGCCGGAGCAGACCTGGCTTGCGGGAGAGCGAGGCACACCTGCCTTGCGAGGCAAGCTGGCCCGGTCTCGGCGACCGGCGCGATTGAGGGAACCGTCAGCCGTTGGACCGTCCTTGCGAACCGGTTTCCGTCTCCTTTTCCTCCCCCGTCTTTTCCTCCCCTTCTCCATTCCCAGATGATGTCACACGATTTTAAGCAATTGCTGCTGAACTCTGGCTATGACAAAGCCGCCGCGCAAAAAACCTCAGCCGCTTTTGCGGGAGACGGACGCTCCAATCCGCTCGCGACCGCGCAAACCCCGCGATCCAGCGCAACCGCAGCTTCCCTTCGACCCGATGCCAGCCCGTATCGAACCGTGCCTGGCGCTCTTGAAAGCAAAGCCGCCGTCCGGACCGGACTGGATCTACGAGATCAAATGGGACGGCTATCGTATTGCGGTTCACATCGAACCAAACTCGGTGCGGATCATCACACGTGGCGGTCATGACTGGACCGACAGGTTTCCGGCGATCGCCGCCGCTGCGCGCACGCTCGGCGTCGGGACCGCCATTCTGGATGGGGAAGCCGTCGTGCTCGATGCAGCGGGACGTTCGGATTTTGGGGCGCTGCAACGGTCACTGGGCGGACGCGGAGGCAGACAAGCGTCAGACGATGCCATCCTTTACGCATTCGACCTGTTGTATTTCGACGGTCATGACCTGACCAAGATGGAGTTGTCCGGACGTCGTCACCTGCTGGAAGACCTGATCGGCGAAAGCGAGGGAGTAATCCGCATCTCCGAGGCGCTCGAAGCCGATGGCGCGACACTTCTGGCGGCCGCGCGCGAGCACGGCCTGGAAGGCATCATTGCCAAGCACCGCGACAGCACCTACCGCTCGGGCCGGCTTGGGGACTGGCAGAAGATCAAATGCATCCAGAGCGAGAGCTTTGTGATTGTCGGATACGAGCCGTCCGCTCTAGCACGCGGCGGGATCGGCAGCCTGCTGCTCGCGGCATATCAGGGCGACGCGTTCGTCTATGTCGGGTCGGTCGGGACTGGCTTCAAAGAGAGAGATGCACTCGAACTGCGCCGGATGCTGGACACGCTGACGACCAAGCGTGCGTCGGTTGCGGTCGATAAAAAGGGGGTCGTCTTCGTTCAACCGACACTGATTGCCGAGATCGAATATCGAGCCTGGACCGACGATGGCAAGTTACGGCATGGCTCGTATAAGGGCTTGCGAGATGTGCAGGACAATGCCGCGATCTACAAACTCGGAGAATAGCACGCTCAAGGGCTCAAAAACGAAAGGGCGCTCGACCCTTTCGGGGAGGGTCCTTCCAACCCGGACAGTTACAAACGCGCGGCTATCGCCACTGCAGGAAACCATCGAAAACGGGTGATGACCGATAGATGTGTATGGTCCGACCCCGTTTCAAGTGACAGTGAATATGCCGTTTTTTATGCGGCTTCCTGGCGATCCTCCTCTGGTTCATCGGCGGTTGCCGCCAGATCCCTTTCGATCTCGTCCAGATGGCTCAGCTTGAGTTCAAGCTCAGCTTCGAATGAGAAGCTCTCTCCCAAACGCGGCGTATAGGAGGCGAGACGCCGTTTCGCATCGATGAGCCGATTGCGATGGCTCTCACGCTCCTGTTCAAACCCGCCTAGAGCATGCTCTAGGCGGGAGATGGCCCCGATCGGCGTCGTAGTCACTGGAAGATCGATCTCGTAGTCGCCACCGGTGCGGCGAAGGAGTGTCTCGTAGCAGTAGCCGTCCTTGCCAAACCTCTCGCCATGATAGGCGAGATCGAAGCCGCCGATCGTGGCAATGATCACCACTTTCTCCTCCTGAAGCTGAACCAGCGTCAGAATCTCTTTCATCAGCGCGCGGCCAGCGAATTTGCGCTCGTCGAATGTTTCTTCACCAACTTGCATGACAAAGGCGTCGCCAGATGTCGGGACCAGCCGCTCGATATCCTTGCCCACATCCTCAATCCGGCGGCTGGAGAAGTCGATATCCCGTTCGGCATCACGGATCTGCCGCCGGATCGCGTGTTGATCGTCGATATGCGCGGCACGTAGTCGATCCAGCCGTGCAATCTCGGCCTCAAGCCCGGCCTTCTGCATCAGCCGCTCGTCGCCGGATGCGATGGCCTTGGCCATGGCGAATTGGTTGGCCTATCCCTCACCCATATCCTCAAGACGCCGAACGCTGGTGTCGCCGGACAGGGCCGCCGCAATAAAGCGGGCCTTGCGCTCGTTGTTCTGCCACATGGTGGCATCGAGACTGCCGAGCGTGGCATAGGCAAAGACATCGACTTCTTCATGCTGGTTGCCCTGGCGGATAATACGGCCTTCGCGTTGTTCGATTTGCGATGGGAGCCACGGTACATCAAGGTGATGGAGCGCCTTCAACCGTGCCTGGACATTGACACCGGTGCCCATGGTTTCCGACGAGCCGATGAGTACGCGAACCTTGCCGGCATTGAAGTCGTTGAACAGGCGCTGCTTGGCATCCGACTTCTTGTAATCCTGCATGAAAGCGATTTCGGAGGCCGGCACGCCAAGGCGGACGAGCTCATCGCGGATCCAGCGATAGGCAGAGAAGCCCCGCGTGGCCTCCACATTGATCGTGCCAAGATCAGAAAAGATCAGCTGCCCCGCGCCAGGTCGGTCAAACGGCTTGCCGTCCTTGCGACGATACTCTGCCGCTCCCGTTTCCTGCCAGATTCGGTGAGCATTGGTGACAAGCGCGTTGAGCTTGTTGGCAGCCTCGTTGCCCATCGCCTGATCGACCAAGCGCAGATCGATCGCCGCATGGCGGCCGTCGGTGATGACCGAGAGCAGGATGTCGTCGCCGGGCTTGGCCGGGCCATCGCGCATCTCGATCGCCTTGATCCGCGCGTCCAGCTGTTTCTGGTAGGACTTGAAAGCGGCCGTCGGCTCGGCGGTGACGATCTGGCGCTTGCCGCCGGAGACCTCCGGCACTTTCACATAGGTTTTCAGATCGACCGGCAGCACAACGTCGGCGAACGACCGGAACATGGCAATCAGTTCCGGCACGTTGACGAACTGGCTGAAGCGCGTGACCGGCTTGTATTTGCCCGACGGCTGCAGTTCGAGTTCGGTCGAGGTGTCGCCGAAGGTCGAGGCCCATGCGTCGAACTCGTGCAGACCACGTTCCGACAATGCTGCCGGATCCATCATCCGCTGTACGGAGAACATCTCGCCGAGCGTATTGGTGATCGGGGTGCCCGAGGCAAGCACCAGCGCCCTGCCCCGGTTCTTTGTCTCGATAAAGCGGGATTTGACGAACAGGTCCCAGGCCCGCTGTGAGCCGTTCGGATCGACACCGCGCAGCGTCGACATGTTGGTGGCGAACGACAACTTACGGAACTCCTGCGCCTCATCGACGATGATCTGGTCGATGCCAAGCTCGGAGATGGTCAGCAGGTCGTCCTTGCGGGTGGCGAGCGCCTCGAGCCGTTCCTTGTGACCCTCCTTCATGCGTTCGATGCGCTTGCGCGACAGCCGGTCGTCGCGTTCGACCTTGGTGAGCAGCTCTTCGTAGAGTTCAAGCTCATCCTGGATCATCTGCGCCTCGAAGGCCGATGGCACCGCGATGAACCGAAACGCCGAATGGGTGATGATGATGGCATCCCATTTGGCGGTCGCCGCCCGCGACAGGAAGCGATGGCGCTTCTCCCTGACGAAGTTGGTCTCGTCCGCGACCAGGATGCGGGCGTTTGGATAGAGCGCCAAAAACTCACGGGCAGCCTGCGCCAGGCAATGGCCCGGCACGACCAGCATCGCCTTGTTGATCAGGCCGAGCCGGCGCTGTTCCATGATGGCGGCAGCCATGGTCAGCGTCTTGCCGGCACCAACGGCATGAGCGAGATAGGTGCTACCTGCCGAAATAACCCGCCAGATCCCGCGTTTCTGGTGCCCATAAAGAGAAAAGGCGCCAGAGGCGCCGGGCAGCTGCAAATGATCGCCATTGAAGGTTCGCGGCGCGATGTTGTTGAAAGTGTCGTTATAGACCCGCGCCAGTCGGTCGGTGCGATCCGGATCGGACCAGATCCACGACTGGAAGGCCGTCTTGATCTTGGCGAGCTTTTCCTTGGCGGCTTCGGTCTCAACGGTGTTGAGCACCCGACGCTCGGTCTCGCCGTCGCGGACGGTGTCGAAGATCTGCGGTATGGACGAGTTCAGGGCGTCGGAGAGAAGCTGGCCGGCATGGCGGCGATGGGTGCCCCATTCCGTCGTGCCGGCTGCCGACCATTCCAGCTGCCGCGCATTGACCGTCCAGGTCGCCAGTTCCGGCAGATGATGGATGGAGATCTCGGCATCCATGGTCTGCCGGACGAAGGCGACAACGTCATCGGCGGGGATCCACGGTGCGCCAAGGCGTGCAGTGATATCCGAGGGCCTGAGATCGGCCGGCTGGACGCGCTCAAGCGCCGCAACATTGCGCGCAAATGCGGGATCAAGGTCCGCGGCCGCGCGTGCGGTTACCAGCTTCGACCGGACTGGACCGGATAGATAGGCATCAGCCATCTGCCAGGAGCCATTGGACGGATCGCGGAAGATGGCTTCGGCCAGCTCGCCGATAACATCCTCCACGTCACGGTGCAGCAACTCGGCGATATGATCGGGATCGACATGACCGCGTTCGTTCAAAACCACGGCGAGGGCATCTGATGCCGATGTGATCACTGGAGCCGGGGGCGGCGCGATGACGCGGTCGGTAAAGATTGGGCCGGGTTTGGCGGTGTTGGTTTCCAGGGCGTAGTCCTCGATCGAGGCGACCAGCCAGCAATCGGGATCATCGAGGAAAGGAGCGATGTTTGGCCGGCGATGGACCTCCCTGACCTCACCGGTTTCCGGATCCTCCGATGTCGAGACGGAGGTGAAGTTGATCGGGCCGAATTCGCGCACGAAACTCGACCAGGCGATGCGCAATGAGACCTGCGCCGTTTGCCAGGGCTGATCGTGTTCCTGAAGCTTGAGGATGAGCCGGACCGCGTCCCGGATCGGGATCAGCTTCCGGATGATCAGGGCGTGCTTGGCGAAGATGCCGTCAGTGCTGCGACCTTTCCTGACCTCAACCGGAACGGCGATCCCGTCGACCACCTGCGTCAGCGCCGTGGCCTCGCCGATGAAATAGCTGCCCTCGCGAACCTGTGGATCATCCGGGCGCTCTGCCATGGCTTCCGCGACTTCGTCCTCAAGGGCGAAGTCGATTGTGGAAGCCCTACCGTCATAGACATCGGCTGGTAGCTGACTGATTGTGGCGTTCAGGTTCGTTTCAAGATCATCACCGATCGGGAGGCATGTGTAGGCTTCGCCGAATGGACCTGACGTGATCGCATGCCGTCCCAGCACCATGTCGGGATGATCAACGAACCACCTGTTGATACGGTCGCTACCGCCCTCGCCTGCCACCGACGCATCCGCAAGATCGAGCCAAGTGTTGTCTCCAGCCGGCTCGTCGGCGCGGCGCTTCCGGAAAAAGAGGATATCGACGACAACATCCGTGCCGGCGTCAGCGCGGAAACTGCCTTCGGGAAGGCGGATCGCGCCAACGAGATCGGCCATGCCGGCGATGTGCTCACGGGCACGGGCATCAGCCTTGTCCATCGTGCCGGACGAGGTCACAAAGGCGGCAAGCCCGCCAGGCTTCAGCCGATGGATGGACTTGGCGATGAAATAGTCGTGCAACCGGAAGCCGAGCCCCCGAAAGGCCGGATCGCTTTTGACAGTACGATCCGAGAACGGCGGGTTGCCGATGGCGAGATCGAAATGGTCGGGCAGATCGGTGCGGGCGAAATCGTCGCAGACGATTCTGGCCCGCGGCAGCAGCAGCCGGACGATACGGGCGGTGACTGGATCAAGCTCGACGCCGGTAACATGGCTGGCCTCGGAGAGAGCATCCGGCATCAGCGCCGGAAACATGCCCGTGCCGATACCCGGATCCAGGATCCGTCCACCATCGAACCCCATGCGGATCAAACCTGACCAGATGGCACGGACGATAAACTCGGGCGTGAAATGGGCATATTGGGTGCAGCGCGCCAGAGACGCGTAATCGCCCGGCGCAACAGCACTTTCGAGATTGCCGCCGAGCTCTTCCCAACCTTTGCGGAAAGCGTCATCGCCCGGACGCCGGAATATGCCGTTGGCCAGATCCGAAGCGCCGAAGCCGGTGAACTTGATCAACCTGGCCTGCTGGTCAGGTCGGGCCGGCAGGCCCTGACGTTCGATCTCATTTGCCAACAAGATGGCGGCGATATTATCGCGGGCCCGGTCGCGCCAGGTTTTGGCGAGACCGCGAGAACTCTGCAGCCTGAAATCCACTTTCGCCCGCATCTGCGGCGTGGTTTTCGGTTCTTTGTGGATCGGAGCGGCTGGCGCCGGCGTCGATGGCGGGGGGTCATCGTCGTGTTCGGTCCCGAAGTCTGCTGCGAAAGCCGGCATACCGAGATCGAAACCGGATGCGAGAGCTGTACTGCCGAATAGGTCGATGGTGAAAGGATCGTCATGCGCCATTGGAAAACTCCTGTGAGTGGGCGCGCCGAGACACCCTCGCGGGAAGAAGCGGGTGTTATCGGGCTGCTGATGGTGGAAGGTTGGAAATGAACGCCGCCTTCAGGCAGCGATGGTTTCCGGCAAAAGACGGAACTGCACCGGCAGTTTGGCTGCGATCTCCTCGTCAGTCAGATCGTCAAGCAGCTTCCAGATTTTGCCGTGAGCTGAGGGATAGACGAGCACGATCTGGCGATTGCGCAGATCGGCTGGAAATCTTTGGTCGGCATAACCACGGAAATCCGGACCGGTCGCGCTCCAGATATGATCGAGCTTTTCCTGTCGGTTCATGGCACGCACCGGCCGGGATTCGCGAGTGATGATCTCGGCACGCATGCGGTCTGGTGACTGACGATCGCCCAGGTCGCAATAGCCGTGAAACCATCGGGACCGATCATCAATCGTCAGCTCGAAAAAGACGCTGGTGACGCTGGCGGCCAGAAACTCGCGCATGGCGAACATGTCGCCACGGTAAAACAGCGGAGGGAGGATCTCGAACATGTGGTCGTGGTCGGCTTCGGATATCTCAAACCACTCGCCGACATATCGCGTGCCGTTCATCCTGTCATCGTCGAACGGCGACTGGCTATGGCGATTGAACAAGGCGTACATTTCGTGGCCGCTGGCGACGCCTTCTAACACTTTACGAATTGCTGGTGAAACGAACATCTGCGGCTCCTTCGGGGTTGCGACTGACGCGAAGCCTGATCGACCTCTCTGTTCAGTCCTTTGATCACCCCTCCTCAGCCGGCGCCTCGCGGGCAGCGGGTCAAGGGCCGCCGTCAGGCGGGCGGCAGCTTAACCCTTGATGCGCTGGCCGCGTATGCGGCAGCTCTCCTCTCTCCCTCCTCTTCTTCAATTCCTCATTCCAGTCTTCACATTGCGGCCTCAGCCGCGAGAAATCGCAACCGGCGCGATCTGCCATCTGGCGCAGACGATCGGCAAATATTTCTCCCTGGACGTTGTTGTCGGTCGCGGCCACCAGCCACGCGCCTTTCCCGGAAGCCAGGATCTCCAACGCCTGAGCGGTCCGCGGCGACCAGCCGCCACCGGTGCTGACGTAGAGCGTGTCGGATCGTGTCTGCTCGATCGCGGCCAGGCTGAGCGCATCGATCGCCGCCTCTGTGACGCAGATCCGACGGGCATCCACCTTTCCAAACCGGAAGAGGGCCTTGGCGCCGCCGGTGGAAAACCCGCGCCAGTCCGGGCCGCGCTCTTCCCAGCCAATGACGGCGCCAGCCTCATCGACATGCTTTGCCCACATCGAGCCATAGGGGCCCTCCCGAAGAAGGTCTGCCGCGACTGCCGCAGAGATGACTTGCCGTGGCAGCGCCCGGCTCTGTCGAAGGTAGCTCCACGTTGCCGATGCGCGCCACGGCCGTTTTCTGTGGTTCCAGCGGTCAGCGACGGAAGCCCCTGTTTGCGTTTGACGGAGAGGCTTCTCCCAGGTCGGTGCGGTTGGCTGAAACGCGACGAGATCGCCGACCACCGCCAAGGCCTCGGCAAAGCCGATCCCACGGAGATAGCTTGCGAGCGCGAAAACATCGCCCTTGGCATCCGAACGGGCGTCGAACCAGCCCCTGTCGTCGTGGATCACGATGATGATGTCGTCGTCGCGCCGGAATTTGACCGCCCGGCGTGTGCTCTCTTTTCGGTCTATCGCGAAGCCCTCACGCTCAAGGACGGCTCCGCAGCCCACCCGGGTACGCAGTTCCTCAATGTCATTTTTCTCCATTTCACTTCCTTTAGCTTTCCTGACTGTTCGGAGTAGCAGCGCCCAGGCCGCGAAGATGGAAGCGCGCAAGGGCGCGGTTCGCAATGTGCAGATCTGCCGGGAAAGATCGCGGCTAAGCCTCCCTTGCGCGGGCAACAGCGCGAGCGGCACGCGCTTCCCCGAAGGGTGATCGGCTCAATGAGCCGATCCATAGGCAAAGGGATCATAGATATTGATGATGGCGTCTTCGTCGCCGTCATACTCGGCGGAAATCATGACGCCGATCTCACCATCGATTTCGAAGAGGGTGACCGGGACCATCAGGGTCCGGGCAAGATCGAATGCGTGGTTTTGTGCGAGGCTGAGATCCGACATGTGAGGCTCCATCCAGTGGCGGGGCCGATCCCCGCTCGATGGCGCCCGTTCGATCCGGGCCTGACCGCGGTCACCTCGGCGGCGCAGCCAGAGAGGTCGCAGTAGCTGCGAACCCCTTGTGGGTTGACCGTCCAAGGACGGGGCTGGATTAGGGATGCCAGACAAGAGAGCTGGGTTCGGCAACGCCATAGGTTGGAGCGGATTGGTATTGGATCTCGCCGCACAACATTCTCTGGGTCAGCCAAACTGTAGATCCTGCTACGAAATGGAGATGTGGAGGTGCTTCATGACAAGAGCGCAGCTGGCGACGCCACGCTGGAAGTCGTGCATCCTGGACAGGCCCGATTACATGGCCTAAACGATCATCTCTAGCCGCCAACGAGCCCTTGCGTCGTGTCGGGTTTTTGCATATATTCCGTGTCGGGTGTTTGCAGAAAGAAACGAACCATGCATCAGGCTAGGACATTGAAGCAGAAAATCCAGAACCGCGTCGCGCGAACGAAGAAAACTGATGTCTTTCTTCCGCGGGACTTTGCTGACCTGAGTGGTGAGGATCAGGTTCTGCGCGCGCTCAGGTCTCTGGTCCACGATGGGGCTCTGATGCGGTTGGGCTACGGTGTCTACGCCCGGGCGATGCGGTCGCGTTTATCGGGCCAGCTTATTGTCTCCAGTTCCAACGGCTTCCACAGTGCTGCACTTCAGGCACTGAACAAGCTTGGTGTGGCTTGGGAGCAGAGCGACAGCACGAAAGCTTATAATGAAGGCCGTTCCACTCAGATCCCGGTGAACCCGACGGTCAAAGTCAAGGCGCGTTTCAACCGACGGCTTTCCGATGGCCGCGCGGAGCTCCGCGTTGAACGGTAATCCGGACCGCAAAACTCTTCTGGAGGTACAGGAGTTCTTTGGTCTGCCTTCGCCTGCTTTGGTGGAAAAGGACTGGTTCGTTGTTCGCGCCCTGGCTGCCATCCATGATGTGCAGGTCGATGGATTGACCCTGGCGTTCGGCGGGGGAACGGCGCTTGGACGCGCATATCGTTTGCTCGAACGCATGTCAGAAGACATTGACCTGCGCATCGTCGGCAAGGACAGGCCGTCTCGCGGCGAGCTTAAACGCCTGCGAGCCACTGTGAACGAGCGGCTTGAGGCAGCGGGTTTTGCGGTCGAAGGCCACTATGTTGTCAAGCAAAGCGATCGCTACGTTCGATATGATCTGCCCTATGAACCCATCGCTAAGGGTGAGGGCGTTTTGCGACCGGAGATCAAGATCGAAATCGCTGCATTCCCGATTTGCACGGCGCCGGAAAATCGCTCTGTTGCTTCCTTTGTTGCTGAGGCCACCGGCGCGTCTGCCGAGGCCACGGATGTCGCGTGCGTGAGACTGGTTGAAACCGCGGCTGACAAGTTCGTTGGTCTCGGACGTCGGGCTGGATTTGCGTTTGCCGATCTTGGGCCCCTCGATCACACGCTTGTTCGTCACGTCTACGACCTATCGCGTATGGATGGCCACTACGATGCGGATGAGGCGGCCGCAATCGCGTTGGAAACGATAAAGGCTGAAGCCAAGAGCCGTGCCGACGATTATCCTGCCTATAAGGCGGACCCGAGGGCTGAAACGCTCCGCGCGTACGAGACGATGTCCAAACACGGAGAGTTCGCAGCGGGTTATTCGAAGCTGCTCGGCGACATGGTTTATGGTGAAAAGCCCGAGTTCGAAGCCGCGTTCGGAAAGGTTCAACATTTCGTCGAACGGATCCGCAAGGCCTAGAATTCGAGGGATGCACCTGCTCTTCGATTATGAGGAATGGGTCTAGAGGCTCTAGCCGAGAGGCTTCCTAAGCCTGCCGATCCGCCGCCTTAAACGAACCTGGGCGGCGGAAAAACCGGATCTACCGAAACAACGGTGGAGACTAAGACACCAGATTCGACTCTCACCGATACCGCTGATAGTGTCGTGTGGGTTAGCACCGCATGGAGCACCTCGGATGCGAAGTCTGGTCGTAGTCGTCCTTTTAGCCTGGCTCTCCTACCTGGTATTTTTTATGAGCGC
This sequence comes from Rhizobium tumorigenes, assembly GCF_003240565.2. Lineage (NCBI taxonomy): Bacteria > Pseudomonadati > Pseudomonadota > Alphaproteobacteria > Hyphomicrobiales > Rhizobiaceae > Arminella > Arminella tumorigenes. The sequence continues at coordinate 77,987 of NZ_CP117257.1, read as the reverse complement.
GCTCGTACCGGTGCCGCGCAGCGTCCACGCCGTGGTGTTTTCCGGCCTTGTTCTCGCGTTGCTCTTCGTCTGGATCGGCGTTGCTGAAGGCGTCCGCCGGCCGATTACGAAGACGATCCTTTGGATCCGCGACCTCTTAGCTGGTTCCACACGACAACTGCGATGATCGTCGTAACAATCAACAAGCCAGTCGTTTCCGGCGTGCTTCCCTGAAACGCATCGGAAGAAACGCCTCCTATCGGCTCCGCCGCGCCCGCGCTTCCCTTCGCGCTCATCGCCAATCTCGCTCCCGATGCCCGCATCAAGAGGTAAGGGATAACCGTATTCAAGCCCGCGAGCACCGCCAGGTAAAACCAAGCTTCTGCAGGAAAGTTGATGTGTCCCACAGTGGCAAGGTCAAGAATGCCGAAGCTCGCCGCCCCGGATGCCATTAGCGCGCCACCGATGCCGAAAGAAAGAAAATAGAACGTAAAGGGGTCGATATCTTCGCCGCCCCCGACCGCATGATAGGCGATGCCCTGCGCGACACCCGTTACGATAGGCACCCAAAGCACTGTCGGATCGAACTCGCCTGCGCTCTTGGCACCATCGAAAATCAGCAGAGCGACCAGGCCTACCAGAAAAATAGCCGCCCCCAAGTCGAGGCGGTCTACCAAGTCCCGCCTCCGGATCGCCATCATCAGTGACGTGGCGATGCTGGTGGCGAATATAACGGGGATCGCCACATAGTCCGGCGCGAGCGAAACCGAGAGGGTGGTGCCGCCGTTGGCGCAGACCACGCCGAAAACAGCGAATGCAATGATGGTTTTCGACTGGCTCAGTGTTATGCGCGGCATTCCGTAGAGCAGAGCCCGGCCAGAGAAAAGTGCCAGGAAGAACACGGAAACGGTCGCTGTCCGCAGCACGGTCAACTGCACAGCAGAGAAACCATATCCGCGCAAGACACTCCCTGGAATATCGGCGAGGCCTGTCAGAAAAAGACTGAATGCAAAGGCGCAAAAGCAGGTGACAGCCTTAAACCGCGCCGTCATCAGCTGATCGGGAAACTTGCGAATGTTGAACATGAGTCACACTCCACCTGATGGTAAATGGAGTATGCGCTCATCGGGCGACGCTGAGATAGACACTGGCTCTTTACGAAAATAGTTAAAATCAATACATCAATAGCCGGCCTCTGTAAAAACTTTCACGACACCTGTAAAAACTACGGATAGAGCATGGCTAAGACCAGCAAGACTACCCGTGTACTCGAGTTCGAGTATCTCGATGAGCGGATCAAGGCAAAAACGGAAGACGCTTGGTTTCAACTGGTCGACGCGCTCGGCAACCTGTTCGATCGAGATGACTCGTTACGCGGAGATCTCACACATACGCTGCACTATCTGCTTTCGCGCGCATCCGGCAGCACGTTATCGAAGCCAAGCTTAAACAATCTCGATGAGATGGTTTGTGACTTCGCTCGGCGTTTCACCAAGGCGGGCTCGGGGTGTCCAATAGGCGCTAGTTTCGCTGCCCAGTCAGTTGGCCAATTCATTCAACGCCAGATTAATAAGCCGGATGCCCGACCGGCATATACCGTCTATCTGTTCTTCCTGCTGGCTGTCGCTATTCATGATGGTGAGGAGAAGTTCTTCGAACACCACATTCACAAGGAAACTGGCGAGTTCAGCCAGTTCCTCGTCGAGCTTCACCACCTTGTCGCACGAAAGGAGCCGATTGGAAAACTCGTTTCGAAGGTAGAGGACTTCGACCAGCGGCGAAAAAGCCGCAGTCAGCTGAAATACGACCTCGGCGGCATGATTAGCTTGGCGAGTTCAACTCGCAAGCCTTGTGGCGATCGCTTTTCAACCAAAACGCGGTTGAGAATTTCAAGAACACCAAGTCCACCGAACGCAAGTTTGTCTGCTACCGCTTCTCCTCACACGGCGAGCCGCCGAAGGTGGTCAAAAGCTTTTTGGTCTTCCAATCCCCCGGCTTGTTGCACAGCGAAGGCGGTGGCCTGCGCAATCATTTCGCCTTCAAACTGTTCTACAAAAACAACGTCAACAACATCCGCCGATCCGCCGGCGCGGTCCTCCATCTCGGCAATACGATTACCTGCTACGGGAGCTCAAGGATCGTTGAACCAGGAGCCGAACCGAAACACCAGGATGCCGTGTCGGAAGATAGGAGGCCAAAGTCATTGGTTTTCGAAGCACCGGATTCGAGCGACCGGATGTTGTTTGGGGTTATGATGTCGATGAACGAAGAAAGCATACCAATTGCAAGCCGCATCATTGCCATTGAGACGCGGCATAAGAACTCGATGGACGCCGGCATCGGGTCGATCGATCCGAGCGGTATGGCTTTGGAATTTGCTGAAGTCGCCAGCTTCGCGCACCGGATCGTTTCGCCCGAGAGAGCAGAAAAGGGGTGGGCCGATCTCGTCGCGTTGCTTAAGGCAGACGTGTTAGCGGGAACATTGATCACACCACAGGATTTCCAGCGCCGTGGCCTTTACTAGAATGACGATCAAGGCTGTCCGAACCGGCAACCAGACGCTCTTGCGGATACGCGTCTTAAGTCTTCTTTTTCGCCCATAGCTCGCTTGTCCGCTCCATCGTCACCAACTCAGGCGGAAATGTCCGCTTCTGGAATGCGAGCGCATCATCGAAGCTCCCGTGAAGCCATTGTTCATACTCATTGGGCTGTAACAGAACAGGCATCCGGTTGTGCACGGGTTGGATCGCCTCATTGGCGTCCGTCATGACCCCGGAATAGACCGGACCCCACTCGTCGCTGATACGCCATAGCCCTGCCCAGGCGAAGACCGGCTGGTCCTTCAGTGCAAACCAGGTGCGCGTCATCCTACCCTTTTCACCCTCGGCCTCGGCAAAACCCGTTACGGGGATCAGACAACGCCACTGCGGTTTACGTGCCAGGCCGATCCACATGCCTTTCGCAAGGTCAGCAATGTTGTTGACCGGCTTTGGCTTGGCTTCTGGCTTCATGCCTTTCAGGCGCAGGGGAAAGCCCCACACCATCGAGCGAAGCTCGCGAACACCGCCGTTCTCCGTTACCACCATCCCGGGGGTGCCCGGATAGACTTCCTCGGGAGCGTTCGATTGCATCGGGTTCGGAACACGAAAGTGCGCGGCCACTTCTGCGGCGGAAAGACGGACGGTGTACAAGTTGCACATATGGCAGACCTTTCAACACGAAACCTTGGCTACATAAGCATGTTGTCCCGACGTGGTGAAGCCTTGGAGGGTGCAACGCCGCTTTGCCAGCGGTCGCGGCTATGCAGGATTTCGAAGTCATCCGATGACGGTGGATCGCGAAACTGGAATGCGATCACATCTTCGATCGAACCGTGAAGCCAGCGATCGTACTCCTCCGGCTTGAGCAAAACAGGCATGCGGTCGTTGAAGGGCCTGATCTTCTCGTTGGCGGTCATGGTCATGCCGGCGAACACCGGGCCGAAGTCTGGCGTGTTCTTGCAGAACCCCGCCCAGGCCATCAATGGCTGCCGGTTCTTCGAAAACCACGATCTGGTTTTCTCGCCTTTGACACCGTCGGGGTTGGCGAAATGGGTGAGTGGGATCAGACAGCGGTATTTGGGGTCGACGACGATGCGGTCCCAGAGCGGATTGGTAAGATCCGCAACGAGGCCGATGCGGCTCGGTGGCTCGCCTTCACGCCTCATGTCGCGTGTCTGTCGCGGAAAACCCCATGAGACCGACTTCAACAGCCGCACTCCGTCTTTCTCAAGGACGATCAGGCCCGGGGTGCCTTCGACGGTCTCGCTCGGCACCTCAAGCGCCGGCGCGATGTCGACCGCGAAATGGGCGACAATCTCCTCCAGGCTTTTGGTGACTGCAAACAGACGCGACACACCGGCCTCCTTAGTGGAAGTTTCTGGATTTGATCTTCAAATTATCAATATGAAGGTCAGGAATATAGATCTCGCGCGCCTGCACGACGGGTTTGGGATTGTCCCGTGGATCGGGGCCCCCTCCGTGCTTGACCTGATCGCCGCGGCCGTGGGGAAGCGGGAAGTCGCCGTCACGATTACCAATGCTCGACAGGTCGGCGGAGAAATCGAACAGGCGCTGGGCAACGAGGTGAACGACCTCGCCTTCCCGCTGGATACGGCCATTGATGGCCATCATGCTCGCTGTCATCAGGACCCGCCGCTGGCGTTCGAACAGCGATGGCCAGACCACTGCATTGACGATGCCGGACTCGTCTTCCAGCGTGAGGAACATGACGCCTTTTGCCGATCCCGGCCGCTGTCGCACGAGAACGAGACCCGCAGTCCAGAGCCATTTCCCGTCGCGTTGCGCCATCGCCTCGGCGCAGGGGACGATGCCTTTTCGGTCGAGGTCTTTTCGGAGAAACGACACCGGGTGCGCCCGCAATGTGAGGCCCGTGTGTGAGTAGTCCTCGACGACCTCCCTGCCCTCGGTCATCGATTTCAGCGCCACTTCAGGCTCCTGCATCTCGGCGATCACCTTGGCTTCGCGCTCAGCGGCGGCCGCCCAAAGCTCCAGGGGTTCATCCCGGAGCGCCTTGATATCCCAGAGTGCCTGGCGCCGCTCCAGTTGCAGCGACGGCAGGAAAGCATCTGCCTCCGCTAGCTTGACCAGCGACGACGGAGACACGCCGGAGCGTCGCCACATGTCATCAGCGGATACGAACGGCTGTTCGGCTCGCGCCAGGATAATGCGTGCGGCGTCGTTGGTGGACAATCCCTTGACAACACGCATGCCGAGACGAACAGCGAAGCGGTCGGAATTGCCGATCCGTTCCATGGTGCAGTCCCAGCGGGAGCGGTTGACGCAGACCGGGCGGACTTCGACGCCGTGGTTCCGGGCGTCCTGGACGATCTGCGCGACGCTGTAAAAACCCATCGGCTGGCTGTTGAGCAAGGCAGCACAAAAGACATCCGGGTGATGACACTTCACCCACGAGCTTGCATAGGCGATCAGCGCAAAACTGGCGGCATGGCTTTCCGGAAAGCCATAGGAGCCAAACCCTTCAAGCTGGGTAAATGTCTTCTCGGCAAATTCGCGGGTGTAGCCGTTCTTGACCATGCCTTCGACGAGCTTGTCCTTGAACTTCGACACCCCGCCCGTGAACTTGAAAGTCGCCATTGCCCGGCGCAACTGATCGGCTTCTCCCGCGGTAAATCCGGCGCAGGTCATCGCGACTTTCATCGCACTTTCCTGAAACAGCGGGACGCCGAGCGTTTTACCCAGAACGGCTTCGAGCTCGGGCGTCGGGTACTCGACCTTCTCCTTGCCCTCACGCCGCCTCAGATACGGATGCACCATGTCGCCCTGGATGGGTCCCGGCCGGACAATGGCCACCTGCACGACGAGATCATAAAATGTGCGAGGTTTCAGGCGCGGCAGCATCGCCATCTGCGCGCGGCTTTCGATCTGGAACGTGCCGAGCGTATCGGCCTTGCGGATCATCGCGTAGGTGGCCGGATCCTCCTGCTCGACATCGGAAAGGCCCATGGGAATATCCTTGTGCTCACCAAGCAGCTCGAACGATTTCGCCATGCAGGTCAGCATCCCGAGCGCCAGCACGTCGACCTTCATGAATTTGAGGGCCTCGATATCGTCCTTGTCCCACTCCACCACCTGACGGTCCTTCATCGATGCCGGTTCGATCGGCACCAGATCATCCAACCTGTCCTGCGTCAGAACGAAACCGCCCGGATGCTGGCCAAGATGGCGGGGCGCGCCCATCAGCTGGGCACTAAGGTCCAGCGCCAGCTTCAGGCGATAGTCGGCCATGTTCATGTTATTCTCTTTGAGCTGCTTCTCGCCGACCCCTTCCGACCAGCCCCAGACGCCGGAGGACAGTTGGGTGATCAGATCTTCAGGCAGGCCCAATGCCTTGCCGACATCACGCAGCGCGCCCTTGGCGCGGTAGCGGCTGACGGTGGAACAGAGCGCCGAGCGTGAGCGGCCATAGGTCTCGTATATCCACTGGATGACCTCCTCGCGACGGGAATGCTCGAAATCAACGCCGATATCCGGCGGTTCGTCACGTTCCATCGAGACGAACCGCTCGAACAGCAGGTCACCCGTCTCCGGATTGATGCTGGTGATGCCGAGGCAGTAACAAACCGCCGAGTTCGCCGCCGATCCCCGGCCCTGGCAGAGGATGCCTTGCGACCGGGCAAACCGGACGATGCTGTAGACGGTCAGGAAGTAAGCGGCGTATTTCATCACCCGGATGAGCTCGAGTTCGTGCAGGATCGCCTTGCGAACCTTGTCGGGGATCCCCTCGGGGTATCGGGTGGCGGCCCCTTCCCAGGCGAACTTGGTCAGCGACTGTTGCGCGTCGAGCCCCGGCACAAGCGCCTCTTCCGGGTACTGATATTGGAGCTCGCTCATGTCGAAACGACAGCGATCAACGATTTCCCGCGTTCGCGCCAGCGCTTCAGGATATTCCGAAAACAGCCGATGCATCTCCTCCGGGGCTTTTAAGAACCGATCGGCATGCCGCTCGCGATCGAAGCCGACGCTGTCGATGGTGGTGCGGTTGCGGATGCAGGTGACGATGTCCTGCAGCTGCCGGCGACTGGGATCGTGAAACAGGACGTCATTGGTGATGACCGTCTTGACCTTGTGGCGTGCGGCCATGTTCGACAGGTTATGGAGCCGCAGGCGATCGTTGGGGCGACGGCGCAGGCAGAGCGAAACGTAGGCCCTGTCTCCAAAGATCGCAGCGAGCTTCCTGAGCTGGCCGGCAGTGGTCTCGTCGGCCTCATCAGGGATAAGGATGGCAATCAGTCCGCCGTTATAGGCTTCCACATCGGAGACATCGAGAATGCACTTGCCCTTGCCGCCCCGGCTCTTTCCGAGCGAAAGCAGCCGCGTCAGTCTCGAGTAGGCCGGCCGGTCGGTCGGGTAAACCAGGATCGACATGCCGTCAGAAAGATCGAGACGACAGCCGACCACCAGTCGCACGCCCGTGGTCTTCGCCGCTTCCCATGCGCGCACGATTCCCGCGAGCGAGTTGCGATCGACAACACCCAGGGCATCGATGCCAAGCGCTGCCGCGGCGGCGAACAGCTCCTCCGCCGAACTCGCGCCGCGCAGAAACGAGAAATGTGTGGTGACCTGAAGCTCGGCATATCTCATCCGAACACCCCGTGGAGAAACCAGAGGTGCGAGCCCGTGTCGGTATCCACGCCGTCGCCAGCGCGGTAGACCCAGTAGCGTTCACCCGCCTCGTCCTCGACGACGAAATAGTCCCGGACGGCGGCGTGCTCTCTCGGGCGAACCCACCATTCCCCGAAGATGCGCTCCGGCCCGTCTGCTCGCTTTACCCTCCGACGCTTGCCGCGCCAGGTGAACACGGCAGGTGGCTGGTCGGGGAGCAAAGCGGTCACGTCGATCCGCTCCGGGTTCGCCAGCAGCCGCGATGGCCTTGGCCATTTGGCGGCCCATGTCGCTCCGGTTTCGTCGGCCGTCGGACCGATGCGCATCACCGACCGTTCCGGAACATCGGAGGCGACCGGCGTGACCCGGTAGAGACGTTGGCCGCGGTTGCCGAGAATGTCGACGAGCGGTGTGACATCGACAACCAGCTCCTCGATGAGCGACGACGCGACCTGTCGCTCCTCCAATGGCTCCACGATCAAGGCAACAAGGACGAGCCGTTCGATCCCGAAGCCCGGGTCGATCTTTTCGATGCGGTCGCAAAGCAGCTTTGACAGCCGAGCGGGATCCCTGACCGGTTTTGCAAGCCCCGCTTGAACACACTGCCGCGTGTTGTCGACGCGGTGGATGACAAGATCGGAACGTCTGACGCCAAGGCCGCGCTCTTCCAGTTTGGATGTCAGTTCGCCAACCAGTCGGCGTACATATTTGGCGATTGTCTCCGCGGCGCCGATCGGCTCCTGAAAGTTCTTGGCCACCTCGACCAGCTCTGGTGTCCGCAGAGGCTCGATGGGTTCTGCCATCCGCCCGAACAGTTGATCTAGCCGCCTACCGACCTCCGGGCCGTATCGCAGCGTCAACGGCGCGCGAGGCATCGCGGAGAGTTCACCGACCGTCTCGACGCCCATCACCCGCAAACCGTGGATCGTGTCCGGGGCGAGCCGGAGACAGTGGATCGGCAGGCGAGTGACTGCTTTCGCCACGCCGCCTAGCGGAACAACGGTCGTTTCCGCCGACGTCAGGCGGGTGATCGCGTGCGCTGCTCCCCACGTATCGGCGACCGCAGCACGAGCGGTCAGGCCTCGACCTCTCAAGCCATTGACCAGCCCGGAAATCAGCAGGGCTTCGCCGCCCTGAAGATGATCGGCGCCTTCGGTGTCCATGACGATACCGTCCGTGCCGTCGACGGCAACGACAGGGCTGTATTGCCGGAGCGCCCACAGCGCCAGGCGTTCAAGGGCAGCCGCGTCGGCGGCAGGATCGGCATCGATCATCTTCAGATTGGCGACGACGGCCTGGGCTTTGCTCGCCGGCATGCCGAGCTTGAGGCCAAGTTTGCGCGCGGCAGTGTCGGCAGCAGAGACCCAGCGTTTCGAGCCCGATTTCGAAATGACGACAAGCGGCTGGTCAGCTGGCACGGTTCCCTCTCCATGCCGACGTATCCGGTCTGTTGGCAGATAGGGGAAGTAGACACAAATGACCCTTGGCATCACAGGCTCCTATTTCGAACTCAGCACACTCGCCTGCTTTCACGCGCATCAATTCCGCCAGCCATCTCGGGCGGCCCACGCCCGCGACTGGCAATTCCTCCGACGGAAGCACGCTCACCCTCCATCGTGTCGTCGAGGCTGTCGGATTGCCGAAGTCCGACGCTTCCGTCTGTCGCCGCCATCTGCGGACAACGAGGCCCATGGTGCCCGTCTTCTCGGCGGCCAATTGCAGCCGCCTGGATGCGACCATCGGCAACCGCACGAGTTCGCCCACGACAGCAGCCAGCCCCCCGAAGGAAAGCCCCTCTTCCATGGAGGCAAGGACGTCCTCCTCCTTGTCGCCTTCGCAGAAGATCACGCGGTCGGGATGCAAGCCTGCCTGGGCGATAGCCGGGAAAAACAGGTCGGGTCTCGTCAGGCACCATAGGACCTTGCCCTTCGACCGCGCCGCAATTCCGGCGGCGAACAGTGCTGCCGCTGCTCCATCCACCGTGCCGGCTCCGCCGCCGGCGATCTCATGAAGAGCTCCATAAGGCAGGCCACCACCTGGTAGACGCTCGTCCATCTCGCGAACGCCGAATGGCAGCACGATCGCCTTTTTCACCGCGCTGCCCTCAAGGTGCGCGATACGGGCTCTAAGTTCCTCGATGACCCGAGGATTGCTGGCGCACGACATCGTTCACGGACCTCCCCGGCTCGCGTTGCATGGACTTCATGTCCCCGAAAATAGCTGACGTTCCTCTTTTGTTCCGCTCCGTTGAAAGAGTCAAGCCGGTCTAAATCAGGTTATTTAGACTCCGCTAAAGCTCTGCCGGCCGAATGTTGAGACGAATCAGTAGTCTAGGTCGGTTTCTGGTATGTAACTTCGCCGACTCATTTATTTACCATTCCCCGGGTTCATACGAACCGAAATGGGTTGGCGACACGGCCAACGCTGCATCGTCTGAAGGACGCAGATCCAGTTGCTTGGAACTCTGTTGCCCAACAGACCTTGTGTGGTGGCGATTGGGGTTTTGTCGCTCTAGGCTCCATCGGCAAAACCGGTCGACGAACCGATTGGAATTAGCTAATGGACCGCACCACGTCGCTATCGACAAGGAGCGCCCCGCGCTACACTATTGGCAGACCGGTGTGGGTTCGCCCTCACAACTATCTATTGCGGGCGACAATAATGATAGCCCACTGCCTCACGGGTTGGTAGAGACGGTGATTGGTGGGCGTTCTCTCACGAGGGCACCCGCCGAATGCAAGCGCTCAAGATCCTTTAGGTAGGAGGCCGAAGCGAAGACTAGCAGGACCCCCTCCGCAGCCAGCGTCAACGCCGATATGGAGCCAAAGCCCGCTTGTGCATACGTTCCTGCTGCTACAACTAAGATCACAAGCGCGGCGACCGCCGAAACCGTGAACGCAATCAGCACAAGGCCCCGTTTGACACCATGATGTCTGCTCGCGAGCCTGAACCAGATCCCGTCCCAGACGACGTGTCGAGCGCCACTTGCGTGAGCTAACATCATTCCCAGCGAGTTGGTCGGATGCGCTCTGAGTGCCTCGATCTCAGGTACGGTCGCCAGGATAGCGAATGCCTTTCTGTGCTCCAGTTGCAGAACGCTCCCTGTCGATGAGCTGTTGAGAGCTTCACGCGTTGCCTGGTCTGCCGTCTCGGCCGCGGTGCCCTTGACAACCCACAACCGATAGCCGATCGCCACGATCAAAACGAACACCGCAAGATATTCGGTTTGACCAAAATCACTGCCGACTGGTGGAGCCTCCGACGGCAAATATCTGAAACGGCGCATTGCGAAATCGTAGCCGTATTCGATTGCGCTCTTCGCCATGAGCATGCTGGAAAAGGCGACAAGTACGCTGAACGTCGTATCTCGGACCCACCATTTCGCCAGGATAGGGATGATTTTTTCAAATTCTATGCGGATCGACATGTATCGCTTCTCGTCATCAAAGACCGGGCTATACACGTTAATCCGTCGAGGCTGCAACCAGCCTGGAAGGCCCAACTGGCAGCTCGTATAATCCTGTCCTCTAAAACCTTGGAGCCTGTCCGGGCGCCTTGATAGAAATCGAAACGTCGAAACGTCATTTCACCCCATCCTTTGTTGTCCCTCGCGATATCTGTGACGATCACGCCGGTTACGTACAGCGTACCAAACGAAAAGTCTGCCGCAGGAAGAGGTACACTAGGTTTTAGATGACGTAGTCAGTCTCGATTGTTGTTTGCTCCATCGTCACACCTGGTAAAGCGGATTTCGGCCGGCCGACCGGGCGGGCAGGAACGCCTGCAACCGATATGTGGGCCGCAACCGCCGACAGGACCACACTACCCGCTCCAACCCTTGCGCCTACGCCAACCTCGATATTCCCGAGAATTTTCGCACCCGCTCCGATGAGGGCGCCTCGGCGGACTTTGGGATGGCGATCACCGGAATCCTTTCCCGTACCTCCCAAGGTAACATCCTGGAGGATGGATACGTCGTCTTCAACGACAGCGGTTTCACCGATGACGAGTCCATTTCCATGGTCAAGCATGATCCCACGTCCCATCCGGGCGGCCGGATGGATGTCGATTGACAAAACCTCGCACGTACGGCTTTGAATGTGACGCGCCATAAGCGTTTTGTTGTGCCTCCACAGCCAGTTCGCGATCCGATGCCCCTGGAGGGCCAGGAACCCTTTGAAATAAAGGAAGGGTACAAGCAGTTCTGAGGTGCTCGGGTCGCGATCGAAAACTGCCTGGAGATCCGAAACTGCAGACTCGACAATCTCGGGGGCGGCCTCAAAGACCTCCAGTGCAACGAGCGTCAGGACATCCGCCCCGACATCATTGTTCGCCAATGTCTCCGAAAAGCGATGGGCAAGCCCCTGCGCGAAATCTGGGTGGCAGAGGATATTGAGCGCCATCGCCTGGGCCAGCCGCGGATCGTCGTGAGCCGCCACCTGGGCCTCCGCGCAAAGGGCCGCCCATATATCGTCGGTGCGATCACGATCTTCCGGGCCGCCGTCCTCAATGGAGGTCGTAACAGCCGAGCGCAAGTCCCGTGAAACGGCGTTAGGCAATAGGCGCGAGGTCGTCATGAGCACTCCGTGGGGCGTATCGATTTCGCTGAATGCAAGTTTCTATCGTCTGGTGGCGTCTCAGAAATGTCTTATGTGATATTGAGCAACGTCATTGATAAAAGTCTTCGACGCCAACGCGGCAATATAGCCGGAACCCAAATGCAGATCAGTGCCCGTGATGATCTCCGCCCCCGGCAAGTGGCATTGGAAGCGGCACCCCTCCTGTTCGGCGACTGACACTTTCGTAAGATCGACGGAAAGGCCCGAGCCTGCGACCTTAACCGCAGCCTCTTTTCGCGTCCATGCGCGAAGCAGGAACTCCGACTTTGCCATCCGATCTGTGGAGAGGCATGCCAACTCTCGCGGCGACAAAGTGCCCATGACGGTGAGTAACAGAGCGTCATCCTGCTCAATCGTCTCGACATCGACCCCAATATCCATCTCGCTCGAGAAAGCCACGACTGCGAGGTCCCCTGCGTGTGATATGCTGATCCCCGGCCCAGGTTGAACCGACGGCTTGCCTGCCAGCGCCCGAACGACCGTCACATTTTCCGGCCGCGTATCGAGCATCGCACCAACAATGCTGCGCAACACGATCCAGCTCATGACGGATCGATTGCAGTTCATGACCTGCCGGAAGCGCCGTGCTCGATCCTTTTCTTCAATCGAAAGGGGAAGCCCCCGAAGCTCGAACGGCTCATGCGGTACATTTATCGACACGACGGCATGAAACCCGCCCTCCTGCCACCGTTTTCGCAACATGCTGCCAATGGCTGCCATTTCTTCGGCCTCGCGCGCAATATCGAGCTCACCCATTGGATCGTAGCCCGATAAGACGCCAACCGGCATTGCAGGTCCGTGGCCGTTGCATGCTCATCGCGCCGGAACGGTGTCATAGCCCTTTCTGCGATAGATAATCGTCGAAACGATCCAGCTCACGATAAAGATGCCTACGACCGCATAGCCGACGCTCGAAAGATTGTCGTTCAGACCACCGAGGAAGCGCCAGAAGTCGCCGTCATAACCGAGTTTATCCACGATAAGGTTGGCTGCGGTCAAGCCGCCGATGAACACTGCGACGACCACGGAAGCTGCAGTGATCGTCAAATTGTACCATAGCTTACGAACCGGGTTGACGAATGCCCAGCCGTAAGCGCCGGTCATCAGCACGCTGTCCGTGGTGTCCATCAACGACATGCCGGCGGTGAATAGCGCGGGGAAAACCAGAATCGTCCAGAAGGACATGCCTTGGGCAGCCTGCATCGCCGAGATGCCAAGAAGCCCGATTTCAGTTGCCGTGTCGAATCCGAGGCCGAACAGGAAGCCGATGGGATACATGTGCCAGGAGCGGGAAACGACACGAAAGACGGGCCGGAAGATCCTTGCCATGAGACCACGCCCTGCGAGGAGAGCATCAAGGTCTTCGTCAACGATCGTTTCGCCTCTTCGGACCCGCTTGAACGCAGACCAGATCCCTTTCAGCACGATCAGGTTGGCAATGCCGATGATCAGCAGGAACACTGCCGACACGGTGGTCCCTATAATGCCGCCGATGTCTGCGACCTCGTCGAGCTGCATGGCAGCTGCCGTCGCAGCGATGACGATGGATGCCAGAACGACAATGCTCGAATGGCCGAGCGAAAAGAAAAAGCCAACAGAAAAAGGGGCCTTGCCCTCCTGCATCAGCTTGCGAACCACGTTGTCGATCGCCGCGATATGATCAGGGTCGAAGGCGTGACGCAACCCAAGCATGTAGGCGAGGAAAGCAGTACCCATCAGAGCGGGTCGATCGGCAAATGCCACCCAGGCCCAAACCCATGCTGCAATATTTGCCGAAACAAGGCAGACAAATGTAATCGCCGCTTTCATCTTCATTTGGAACGGCTGGTCGTCAAACGGATTCGGAAACATAGGCAACCCTTTTTATGTCACGGAGAGGCGACCGGCAGAGACCTGCCGGCCACAGTCTGACGATGAGGAGAACGGTTGGTGTTAGTGCCGGCCCCAGCCAGGGACGTCCCCGGTATACTCGACTTCAAACTGGTCGAAGTCGGCCATAAGCTCGATGAGCTCCTGTTCCGTGGCGCGGCGGCCATTGGCATAAAGGGCGCCCAGCCTGCGGAAATATTCTTCGCGGTTCTTGCCCGGGCTGAAGAAGATCAGCATGACAGCTTCTGTGTCAAAGGGGTTGTGGAAGCCATGAGGAACATCTTCGGGCACTTGAATGTAGGTGCCAGCCGGCGCTTCCACATGCTCGCCGTCAATGTAGATCTCCACTTTACCTTCCAGGACGTAGAACGCCTCGAGCTGATGGCGGTGAATATGCGGAGACGCTCCGGGTGCACCCGGTTTCATACGGTGCTCAAACAGACCGATACGGTCGTCTGTTTCCTTGCCGACAGCCTTGAAGGTCGTATGTGTGGTGGTTCCGATCTCGACGGATTCACCTTCACCGGGAAACAGCGTCTTGGAAAATTGCGTCATGAAGGTTTCCTTTCGTGGGATAATTGACGGTTGTCACTTGGGTTTAAACGTCAGGCGCCGGTTTGATCGGCGGCTATGAACTGAGGAGGGATACGTATCGCTCACCGGAATCCGGAAAGATCGTTGCAATGCGGGCACCCACGAAAGCCGGTCGCTGCCGAAGCTGGCGGCAGACATGTGTGACGGCACCTGAGGAAATTCCGGCAACGATCCCGGCGGCTGCCAGGCTTCGCGCCGTCGACCAGGCGTCTTCGTCCTCGACAGTCACGATCTCATCGATGAGGGTGCGGTCGGTTGTTGTCGCAACAAAGCCGCCGTTTAACCCCGGAATACGGTGTATCCCCCCGGGCTGCCCGCTCAGCACGGCCGAGCGAGCCGGCTCAACGGCCACGATCTTTATATCAGGGTTTTGTTCCTTGAGATATTTCCCGGTTCCGCTGATCGTTCCGCCCGTCCCGACGCCGCAGACGAGGACGTCGATACGTTCACCGAGATCACGCCACAGTTCCGGGCCGGTTGTTTCGTAATGGGCAAGAACATTGTCTGTGTTTTCGTGCTGGCAGGCAAACCATGCCCCTGGCGTTGCGTCGCGGAGTTGCTCAGCTTTCTCGATCGCGGCCGTATATCCGGCTTCGCTGGGTGTCAGCTCCAGTTCTGCGCCGAAGAATTTCAGCAACTCGATGCGCTCTTTCGATGCGCTGTCGGGAAGCACGATGATGCAGCGATAGCCCCTCGACCGTGCAAAACCTGCTAGTGCAATGCCTGTGTTGCCGGACGTTGCCTCGATGACCGTACCCTGGCCAGGAACGAGTTGCCCACGCGCTTCTGCTCCTGCGAGCATGTACCAGGCAATGCGGTCCTTGATGCTGGAATAGGGGTTGTATTTCTCAAGCTTGGCGAAGATCCCTCGCCCCCCTGCAATATCTGCCGGCAATTCCAGGACAGGTGTACCACCGACGCCAGTGCCGAAGGAGCGCGCGCTACCCGCAGTCTCGGATACCGCAGGCTTGATCTGTCCGCTGTTGCGGGCGAGTGGGGCCGGGTGCGTGTCGATATCTGGAGGGACCGCACGCACTGAGCCGGTGCTTGGCGAGAAAGGTTCGATGCCACTCATGAGTTAGCCTTTCCGGATGCTTGAGGCAGGGTGGACGATGAGATGCGACCTTCGGCGAGCGCCATCCCAACCAGGATGACCAAACCACCCACAATGATGTTCCACGACAGGGGTTCAAGCAGCAGAACCGCGCCGAACAAAACGGCGAAGACGGGTACGACATAGTCAACAGCAGAGGCTGTCGATGCGCCAACGTCCTGGATCAGCCGGAAGTATAGGATGTTGGCGATGCCACTGGCGAGAATTCCGAGGTATAACAACGACAGCAACGGAACCGCCGAAACCGTTTCGATTGTCGGCCAGGGGAAGAACGGCAGGGCAAGGCCGAGAAGAACAGCGGCCGCAATCAACTGATTGGCACCCAGCGTGATTGGGTCGATCTTCAAGGGCGATAGGTAGCGACTGACATAGGCATATCCCACCGCATAGCTGGCCGCGGCGCCGAAGCATGCCAGAGCACCGAGAAGGGAACTCCCCTCCACGTTCCACGGGCTGACCACGAGCGCCACGCCCAGGAACCCCAGGATAAATCCAGCCACCTTGCGTCCGGTTGCGGGCTCATTTTGCAAGGCAACGGTCGAGATGAAGAGCGTCACCAGCGGCGTGCCACCGATAAGCACGCCCGCAAGACCAGCGCTTGTGTGAAGCTCGCCGTAGCTAAGGAGGAGATAGGGAATGACGTTTGCAAAGATGGAGGAGACCGCGACATGGACCCATGCCCTCCCCGTCAGTTTGAATGACCTGCCGGTAAAAACGATGATCGCAGCGAGCGTCGCCGCGCCCAGAATCAGCCGGAACAGAACGAGTTGATTGGGGCTGAAGTCTTCCAGTGCCAACTTGATGAAGGTGAAACTCGCACCCCATATCGCTGCTTGCCCGAAGAACCGGGCCGCTGTTGCTTTTTCCATCTCTTCTCTCCCTATTTGGCGGCCTGTTGCAGGCCGTAGTTTGGTTCTCTGACCAGAAACTTCTGCCGACCGATGATCTCGGGCTGGTAGACGAGCGCATCCCAGTGCGCCTCCTCGATCGGTTCGAGCGCCACCGAAACGACATGGGGTGCGCAGCCGAAAGCCTTGATGACCGCCGATGTGAGCTCGTCCGCCAATGCCTGACGGCGGTCCTCATCGATATGGGCTGGGAAATGCTTGACACTGATATGGGGCATGGAGATCTCCCGATCGGATGAAAGGATGTTACTGAGAACTTGGGCGAGCGCTGTCTGGCCTCCGCCGCGAAGGATCGCGTAATGGTCGTGGGAAAGTTCGATGATCTGGCTGAAGTGTTTCCGGATTTGCGCGCCTGCAGTCTCCAGGAAGGAATAATCATCGCCCTTGGCCTTGATGAGGGTGATTGGTGCCGTCACCGCACGTTGGTCGAGTTCGTCGAATGTGTATTCGAAGGAAAACGTCGCCTTGACGACCCCAACGATCCGAGAGACCAGCTCTGTCGAGAGACCTTCAAATCGCTCGACGATGAAGTCCACGAAGCCGCGCTCGTCACGAACGAAGGCAAGCAGCTCCGCCTCTATGGGTGAATTCAGCGTCCCGGCGAAGACTGACAGGAGAATGCGCAAGAAACGCTCATCACCGAAGCGATCGGCCTGGGCAACCGCCGGTGCTGTCTGTTGCAACGGAGATCCAGGGGCAATGAGAACGAGCTGCTCCACCGTTCGGCCAAGCTGTTCCAACTGAAAGGCCGTTTCGAAGGCCACCCGAGCGCCGAACGAATAACCGACACAAGTAATGGGGCCGTCTGGCTGATCGCGCTGGATGAGTTCTACGTCCGCCGCCGCCATGTCCTGGATGGTCGGGAACGGGATTTCACCGGTGTTGATGCCGTGAGCCTGAATTCCGACGAACCGATAGGAACCGTCGCCAGCCTGCGCGAGGGAGCGAAGGCCCATGGGATACCCTCCGAGCCCCGGCCAGCAATAGATCGGCCGCCCTTCGTGAGCATCGTTCAGGCTGACAAGGCGGCTCTCAAAGCTGCTCGCGCCGGAACCAACCTCCCTTGCCAGCGCTTCTATCGTCGGTGCCGCGAAAAGCGCCTGTATCGGCATACGTGTGCCAAATCTTGAATTGAGCCGATTGACAAGCGCCATGGCAAAGAGCGAATTGCCTCCGACGTCAAAAAAGGAATCGCGGATCGACAGTTCTTCGTCACCCAGACGCAAAATGTCTCTCCAGATGCTGGCGATCTCGATTTCAATGCGGCTTGCCGGGAGAACCAAAGGACGCGCGTTTTCTTCGGCTTCAACAAGGTCGCGCAGCGATTGCAAATCGATCTTGCCGCTTGGCGTCGTCGGCGTGGTTTCGATGACACGAACGCGACCCGGAACCATGTATTCAGGCAGAAACTCGCGCAGCTCCTCCTTGAGGATTTCAGCGGGACCGCGCATGTGCACAAGGTCCTCGTCCATGCCGCGGCTTGATCGCTGCGCGGGCGACACTCCGCCGCCGAGCGCGAAATAGGAAAGTGTCCCTGCGCTTGTGCTAGGCGAAAAGTCCTTTCCGATAAGTCCTTCCAGCCGGCTGGATGTCGCCATTTCGAAGCCTGACAGCGAGCTATACCCGGACGACATCAACCCGATCGCAGGATCGCTCGTCTGCAGACGGTGGAGAAGACGGCCGAGCTCGACGAAACCGGTCCAACCAGCTAGCTTCGACACGACGAAAGCGACGCCGAATGTCGAGCGGTCGTAGACAGCTTGGTTGATGGCAATAACATCCTTACGGCGGATGACGGGTTCACCAATGCGCGCAAGATTTCCGTCGTCGAGCCGATAGGTTCCGGGGGATACGCCATCCGGTGTCTCCTCGTGAATTTGGACGAGGATGGTTGAATCGATGCTCGCTCGGGTGCTCGGCTCGCGCGAAAGCTCGACGCTCAGCGTGTGGACGAAATCCTCTGAATTGAAAAGACCGGCCGGAACGCGGTGCGGCGGTGCGGTCTTGATTGGGTACAGGGAATTTTCCGCTGCAACCTCTTCGAGGAGCCCCAGCATGTGTCCCGCCTCAAGGTAGAGAACCTCATCGACATTTGTCGAATAAACCTCCTGGATTCGGCTGCGCTTGCCGTAAACATGAAGACGGATGCCTTCACCGGCCGACGTGCCCAGCGATACGAGCGTCAACGTGTGATTAATCGGGTGGAAGTAGTAGAGCCCGGGCCACAGCCCATCCACATCGTTGACTTCCAGGAATATCTGCGAGGCATTCAATGCGCCGGGAGACGCGTAGGCATATTTTGCGAGGAGCCGTGCATCACTCAGGAATGGTCCAAACCATCTGAGAACTTTGCCAACCAACGCCTTGTCCAGCGTGGGTTCGCCATGGGCTGTAGAAACAGGGTGCCGCTTCGCTACGGTTATCGCCCGGACGATCTGGTCGCCATCAACCCTTGTCCTGAAATTACGATAGGTTTTGCGCGCAAATACCCGTTTCGCAACGTCATCGGACGCTTCGCGGAAAGGCAGAGTGACAGTGTTTCCGTCGAGTTCATCCGGCGCACGGAAAGCACTGTTCGACAATTGTGCGTTCACCTGTCGGCGGCTGGACTTGGACTTGTGGTGACTGCCAGCAACGTTCTTGTCCATCAGCGCCGCCTCTCCGTCGTCAAGTTCGACGAAGGCTGCCAATTGCGCGGTTCCAAGACGGGACTGCCACGGCACCACGGTCGCGCGCCGGATCCAGCGATGATTCTCGATCGCCAGACGGATCTCGTCCAGCTCGATGCGGTGGCCGTTGATTTTAACCTGATTGTCCACCCGCCCGACAAAGCTCACGCAGCCGTCGGCCTCCTTGATGGCAAGGTCGCCGGTTCGGTATGCCCGGCGTTGCAGGCCCTTGGCATCGACGAGAGCCACGAACTTGGCGTCCGTCAATTCGGTATTTCCGATATACCCGCGCGCCAACTGCGGACCTGCGATATAGAGCTCGCCGACTTCACCCGCCGCGATCTCGTTTACCCCATCGCTGACGATGAGGTCGGTGTCATAGACCGGGTATCCGATGGGCAGGACGCGATCCGTGTCGTCCAAATCTTCCGCCTTCACGACATAGGAAGAGACGTTGATGGTGGTTTCCGTCGGGCCATAGAGATTGACCAGAATTGCCGTCGGATGGGCAATCGATAGGCCGCGTGAAAGACTGGACGTCAACGCTTCCCCACCGCTGAAGATCTTCGACAGGTTGAGATCACGAAATCCCTCGGCTTCCAGAAGGGCCGACCAAAGCGTTGGCACACACTGCAGCGTGTTGACATCGTGATGCTTTGCAGTCTCGATCAACCGAGCCGGATCGCGGTAAGAACCGATGCCTGCCATGACCACCGTCGCGCCCTGAGCAACGGCAAGGATTTCCCATTGTCCTGCGTCAAAGCTGAAAGGCGTCTTCTGCAAGATGCGAACGGTGTCATCGATGCCCATCGCGTCCCGCAGCCAAGCGAGTTGATGCGCTATACTCTCATGCGTGATAGCGACACCTTTGGGTTTGCCTGTGCTTCCCGACGTGTAGATCACGTAGGCGAGATCGCTTGGCTCTAAGTCGTCCTCGTGCTCGGCGGTGTCTGTACCTTCAAAACACTCTTCCAAGGCAATGACGGTGCTATCGGTAGTCTCAATCGTACGGGCATCGCTTGCGAGTGGAACGGTGGTGAGGATGATTCTTGCCCCGGAGTTTTCGAGTGTGTACCGCAACCGGCTGCTTGGGTATTCCGGCGACAATGGAAGATAGGCGCCGCCGGCGCGCAGAACCGCCCAGATCGCGATTTCGAGCTCAAGCGAGGAGTCAACGAAAACACCGACGACGGCATCGGAGCCAACGCCGTGCTTGCGCAGATGAGCCGCAGCCTGACCGCTGCGAAGCCAGATATCCGCAAAGGTCAGCGAACCCGTATCCGACACGACCGCCAGTCGGTCCGGATGACGCAGAACCTGCTCTCTCAATTGCTGCACAAGTGTTGAAGATGTCATCTCGATAGCACCTCATTCTAATGACTTCATCCAATCAGATTGATATCAATTTTGATAACAATCATGTGCTCAATCGTGAGGTGAGATGGGAAAATATTTCTCAAGTCGCGGTCGTAAGCGCACAGGATCGAGGCATTCTGCTCAAACGTTAATCAACAAGCCGATGGAAGAAGGGACTGACGTGACGTCTTGGCCGCAGCGTAGGGCCTAGTCTTTTGAATTGGGTAGCAAAAGCTCGCGATAGCTTTGGTCTTTTGAGCCGCCCCGCAATTCCTCGCGCGTGGTGTGCCCAACAATTTTTCCAGCTGCCATGACCGCGATGCCTTCACAGAGCTGCGCGACGACTGCGAGATCGTGGCTGATGAGGAGGTAGGAAATCTGCCGTTCGACGCGCAGGTCTGCCAGGAGATTGAGGATTTCGGCCTGGACAGACACGTCGAGCGATGAGGTCGGCTCGTCGAGGAGAAGAACTCGCGGCTCGACGAGCAGCGCGCGGGCAATGCAAAGACGTTGTCGCTGTCCACCGGAAATCTGGCCCGGGAAACGGAAGCGCACGGAACGCGGCAGTCCGACTGCATCAAGCACGTCGGCAATACGCTTGTCCTGACGGTCGAAGCGATGAACGATCAAAGGTTCGCGCAGGATCGTGTCTACGGTATGCGCCGGGTTGAGTGCGGCCGCCGGATCCTGGAAAACGATCTGTAACATGCGGCGATCGGCAAAGGTGCGGCGGGCGCTGAGCCTGCGCCCAAAGACCTCGATCGTTCCGGACCATGTGTCGTGAATACCCGCAATGCATTTCAGCAACGTGCTTTTGCCGCACCCTGATTCGCCGACGATGCCGAGGCTGTCGCCCTGGCCAAGATTGAGTGAAACATCATCGAGAATGACTGACGTTCCGAGCCGGACCGAGACTCCGTCGATGGAAAGGGCTTGGAGCGTCATCTGGCCCAATCCGGGTCGCGCGTTAGAACCGGCAAACGGCGCCCAGGATCATCCAGTGATGGCACGCAGGCGATCAGCCCACGCGTATAAGGATGTTGTGCGGTCTGGTAACCCTGCCCGCTGGCCAGCGTTTCTACCGTACGGCCCGCATACATGACCAGGATGCGATCCGCAAAGTCGGAAACAAGCTCGAGATCGTGACTGATGAGGATGAGCCCCATGCCGCGTAACCGAACCTGCTCGTCGATCAGCTCGAGAATACGCCTCTGGACAACGGCATCGAGAGCTGATGTCGCCTCGTCTGCAATTAAAATATCCGGCCCGCCCGCCAGCATCATCGCAATCATCACCCGCTGCGCCATTCCGCCGGACAGTTCGTGGGGATAAAGATCGAACACGCGGCGCGGATTGCGGATGTGCACCTCATCGAGAAGTGTTTCCACCGCTTTGCGCATGTCCGACCGCCCGGTCCGTCGATGCAGGCGGAGCATCTCGGCGATCTGCCGACCGGCCGTCTGAATCGGGTTGAGGCCTTGTCTTGGATCCTGAACCACCATTGCGATGCGATGGCCGCGCACTGCGCTGAGTTGGCGGCCGGTCAAGCGCAGCAGATCCATCTCGCAGAAACGCGCCTGTTCGGCCGTTACGATGGCATTATGCCCGGCAAGGCCGAGCAAAGCACGAACCGTCATCGATTTCCCCGATCCGGATTCTCCAACGATTGCGAGCCGCTCGCGGCCCAATGTGAAGCTCACGCCCTTCACGGCTTCTACATAACCAGTAGGAGCGCGGAAGCCGACCTTCAGATCACGGATATCAAGCAACGGAGCCAGCAACGGGATTTCCTCTCAGGATCGCGGGTCGACGAGGTTGCGCAACGCATCGCCCAGCAGATTGAACCCGAGAGCGAAGAACAATATCGCTATGCCAGGCATCGTCGAAACCCACCACGCCCCGAATATGACATCTCTCCCGTCGGCAACCATCGCTCCCCATTCCGCTTGCGGCGGTGGCACGCTTGCACCCAGGAACCCCAGACCTGATGTGATGAGAATGATGCTGGATGCATCGAGCGTGGCACGCACGATGGCCGAAGGCAGGCAGAGCGGCAGAATGTGCGTAAACATGATGCGAATGCGGGAGGCGCCAATGACGTGCGCGGCCTGCACGAACTCCGCGCCACGAAGCGTCACCGCCTCGGCGCGAGCAATGCGCGCATAGGAGGGCCAGCCCGTCAACGCGATTGCTATGATCGCCGTCGCTATACCGGGGCCGAGCGTCACCGCGACGGCAATCGCCAGGATAAGGCGGGGAAACGCCATGAAGACGTCACACAGACGCATGATGGGCGTGTCCAACCGGGGGAAAAGCCCTGAGGCGATGCCAGCCATCACGCCGACGGGCACGACGAGTGCAAGGACGCTTGCGACAATTGAAAGTGTTGGCCGCGCGCCTGATAGCACGCGCGAAAAAATGTCACGGCCAAGCATATCGGTTCCAAACCAGTGGCTGGCGGACGGCGGCTGCAATCGATCTGCCAGAACCTGGAGGTTGGGATTTTGAACCGGCAGCACCGAGGAGAGCGCGGCCATACCTACCATCAGCAAAACGGTAAATAGACCGGCAACAGCTACGGGATCGCGCAGCAGCATCGAGACATCGCGTGCAACGCGTCCCAGTTGCGCCTGCAGCGGAGTATCCGGGCTATCGTCGAAGAGCCATGCCTTGACTGCGAGCATCATCAAACCCGTGTCCGCGGATCGACGCGCGCTTGTGCAACCTCCGCCACCCTGTTGAGCACCATGAAGAGGGTACCGATGATCAGTGTTCCGGCGAGAACCGCGCGCATATCAGAGGCGAGGAGCGACTGGGTGATGTAGAGACCAAGCCCCGGCCAGGCGAACACGGTCTCTGTCAAGACGGCCCCCTCAAGCAGGTAGGCATAGTTCCAAGCCACCACGGCGAGGAGTGGTCCGACCGTGTTGGGCAAGGCGTGGCGCCACAGCACCCGCGTTTCCGACAATCCCTTCAGCCGCGCAACGTTGATATAGTCTTGTCGGTACTGCCACAGCATGAAGCCACGGGTCGTGCGGGCGATGTCACTGAAGGCGACCAAGCCCAGAAGCGCGGCCGGAAGCGCAAGGTGGGACAGCGCATTGCCAAAAGCCGACAGGTTGCCGCTGAGCGCGGTGTCCACGAGAACGAAGCCGGTCACCACGGGTATCGTATATTGATAGACAATATCGAGACGGCCCGGACCCGCCACCCAGCCAAGATGCGCGTAAAACAGCAGCAGCCCCACCAGGCCCATCCAGAAAATCGGGATAGAATTCCCGAGGATCGCAACGACGCGCACCAGGCTGTCGGGCCAGCGGTCGGCAAACCGAACCGCCAGCAGGCCGGCAGGCACGCCCAGGCCAACACCCAGCACGATTGCCACGGTCGCCAACTCGATCGTAGCCGGCAAGAACCGGCCTATATCCTGCGCGACGGGGTTTCCCGTGGTTGTGGCGACACCGAAGTTTCCCCGTGCCATATCGATGACGAACAACACGAACTGCTCAGGTATCGGCTTGTCCAGATGCATCTCGCTATACATCTGTTCATAGAGTGCTTGGGGTGCATGATCACCGATTACCGTGAGAACCGGATCCGTCGGCAGGAGACGCCCTATGGTAAAGATCACGAAAAGAAGCCCCAGCAGTACGACAGCGGGTACGGTCGCACCCGAGAGCAGCCGCAGCAATAAGGACGCGCCCTTCCAGGCAAGGGCGGCTGGCACCTGCAACGTCGAGGCCGAGGTCTTCGAAAAGCTCACGGCGAGACGGCGCACATCGGGTGCCGTCGGAATCTCGTTTGTCATAAGGCTGCCCCCCTGCGATCATCCATGACCGGGACGGCAACCACGAAGTCACCGACGCGAGGTAGACCATTTCACGCGATAAGCTCTATTGCTAACAATATTGATTTCATTATTCACGGATCTCGGACATATCTTTCCCGAGATATGCTTCTAACGGAAAAGTTCGGAGATGCCGAACGTTGGCGACGGTCGTGATCGCGGCCAGCCGTGCAATTTGATCGAGGACCTATGCGTCGATCTGGGTTAGGTTTTGCTCTAAAGCCTTGCCCATATTGTTGAGGTGTTCGAGCATTGCCTTGCCGGCGCGGACTCCGTCGGCTGCGCAAATGGCATCGACAATTTCCTTCAGTTCCTGGATGGATTGCTTGATGCGACCGGGAAACAGAAGGGTCTGGAGCCGAAAGCGGGCGATTTGCACGTTCAATGTCGCGACGATGCGGGCAGCAGTTGCGTGGGCCGCGATGCGGCGGATCTCCGCGTGCAACCTGTTGATCTGCTGCGAATACTCCACGTAATCCTCTTCGGCCTGGGCTTTTTGAACTGCCGCGAGAATGCCCTTGAGGCGTTCGCCGTCGGAGGCCGTTGCCTTGGCAGCCGCGTTGCGTGCAATCAGCGTTTCCAACGAAGCGAAGGTCTGGAGGATTTCGACGGCTTCCTCCCGGCTTATAACACGCACGCGGGCACCTTTGTTGCGCTCGACCTCGACAAGTCCTTCCTGGTCCAGTTTTCCGAGCGCCAGCTTCACATTGACCCGATTGACCCCGAGCCACTCCGCCAGTTCCAACTCAGGCAGGCGTTGGCCCGGCAAGAAATGTCCTGTCTCGATCGCTTTGCGTAACCTTGCCACCGGATCGGCGTGCCGTTTAGAAACCCTGGCCACTTCCATCTCTTCCATTCATTATATGCATCGTGAATCGGCGTGCCGCTCACCTTCTCGCCGCCTAGGACGTCGAACATTACCATTCTCCAACGACCCGGGTTTAGCATACAATATTGTTAGCAATGGCGCTAGCAAAGAGAAATATTTTACACGCCTTCTCGATGACGGAAATTTAATCCGATTGAGTTGAGCAGGGCGCGGGGCTTCAACCAAAAAATGAGGGGACATGCAGTTATCGACCGCGATGCGGCGACACGAGTAACCGAACCTCTCTGAGGTGGCGAAAAGTGCAGGCTGAACGGAAGTTGGCTGCGACTCAAACTTCTGTAGCCGTGCCTGCCCGTCAGGCTTCGAGAATGGCCTTGAGGAAAGCCTTTGTCCGGTTGTTCGAGGGCGATTCAAATATTTGAGCCGGACTGCCCTGCTCGATAATGCGCCCGCCTTCGAGGAAACAGACGCGATCGGAGATTTCGCGGGCGATACCCATGTGATGGGTCACCATCAGTGTCGTGAATTGATGCTCTTGTGCGAGGTCGCGGATCACCGACAGCACCTCACCGACCGTTTCCGGGTCGAGCGCCGAGGTCACTTCGTCAAACAGCAGAATCTTCGGGCGCATGGCGAGAGCGCGCGCGATCGCCACACGCTGTTGCTGCCCGCCGGACAACTGGATGGGGAAGCTGTTCTGCTTGTCAGAGAGACCGACGAGTTTCAGAAGTTTCAGCGCCCGTGCATAGGCTTCGTCCTTTGAAAGCCCAAGCACGCGAACAGGAGCCTCCGCGATGTTGCGCAATGCGCTCATATGCGGGAACAAATTAAAGCTCTGGAACACCATCCCGATCTTGCGACGGATCGCTCCGGTTTGCTGCCCACTCGCCTGCCGGCTCGCGACACCCGCGCCCTGGTCGTGCCAGAGTTCTTCACCATCCACCGACACGCCGCCGCCCTGAACGGTCTCCAGCGTCATGAGAATGCGTAATATCGTCGATTTTCCGGAACCGCTTGGCCCTATGAGCGTCAGGTTTTCGTTCGGCGCTACATCGAGGTTGAGGTCCGACAGAACTGTGAGGTTGCCGAATGTCTTTTTAACATTTCGAAACGTGATTATGGGTGAGGTGATCCCGTCAGCCATGCGAGGTCTTTCTGCCGAGCCAGACTTGTGACACCAGGCGCTCCAACTGCCTTACGAAAAAGGACGTCGCAAGGCTGATGACCAGGAATATCATGCCGCAAAGTGTGATGGGTTCGATGTACTGGAAATAGTCGGCACCATGCTGCATGGCGACAAACATGATGTCCGTCACCGCGATGGAAGCCAGCAACGGCGTTTCCTTGAAAATCGATACGAGTAGATTTCCAAGTGTCGGAACGAGAAAAGGGATGATCTGCGGCACGATGACGTGCCGGTAAGCGTCCACTTGAGAAAAGCCGAGGGCGGTGACCGCGTCTCGCTGCCCTGTTGGCAAGGCTTCCAGACCGGCGCGATATGCCTCCGCGACATAGCATCCGTAATGGATCGATAGTGCGAGGATCCCGGTTGTAATCGGCGGCAGAACGATTCCAATTTGTGGCATCACGAAGAAGTAAAAGTAGATTTGCAGCAGCAAGGGGGTGGAGCGGATGAAATCCGCGAGGAACACCGACGATCTGGTGATGAGCGAAAGACGTGAGCGCCGCGCCACCAATATCGGGATGCCGATCACGAGTGCGCCTGCAAATGCAAGCAGCGCAACATAAATCGTGACACCCGCGGCGGACATCAGCTTCGGCAGGACGGTCGCCACGACAGAGAGCCGGAACCAGTCCAGCCCATGAATGTCTATGCTGAATATGTTCATCTGGTCGCCACGAGAGAAATCGTCCTTCTTCAATGTGCTGCCGCAGTCGCCATCATCACCACCGACGGCGCCCCTGACGGTAGGCTCGTGGCGGAACGCAACTTCCACCGACCGAAACGGCGCTCCATCCACCGCGTCAGCCCGATCAACGCCTGCGCCAAAACGAAGTACGTGCACAAAACAGCAAGAAGCACCGGGACCGGCTGATAGGTACTCACGATAATCGAGTGAGCCTGCTCCGTCAGTTCCGCGAGCCCAATCAGCGATACGATCGACGTGCCCTTGAGCAGCATTACGAATTCATTGCCCATCAACGGCAGCAGAGCGACCAGCGCTTGCGGCAGCACTACGTACCGCAAGCGCTGGAAGCCATTCATACCCAGTGCAACCGCCGCCTCGTGTTGGCTGGTATGAATGGAAAGCACCGCGGCTCTGATATATTCGGAGGAATAGGCGGCGTGGGTGAGTGAGCAGCCTATCACCGCAGCTTCCCATACGCTCAGTCGCATCCCGAGGAATGGGGCTGCGAAATAAAGCCAGAACAACGTGACATAGAGAGATACACCACGAAAAAGCTCTACGAACGCCAAGGCGGCGTACCGCACCGGACGCAACCGCGACAGGCGTGCAAGACCGACGAAAACCCCAAGGACAAAACCGAGCGCCAAGACAATGACGAACAGCAGGAGCGTCTGTACCAGCCCGTCGAGAAGCAGCGGGACCCAAATAAGCAGGTCACGCACCCTCTTGCCCCTCGACCGCAACCGCATCAGGCCGTAAAAATTCGCAGACCCGCACCTTGTGCATTACATTTATCCCTTGCAGATATCGGCGAGCTTTACATCCGGCGAAGGGACATCCGTCGGCGCCACAGCATATTTTGCAAGAATGGCATCGTATTCGGGTGTGCCTCGGAATGCGCCCAGTGCCTCATTGAACGCGGCAACCAAGTCCTTGTCATCCTGACGAAAGCCGAAGCCGAGATAGTTGATCGACGGCTTGCCGTCGAAGACGGGAAGCGTGAACGGGTTGGCCCGCTCCACCGATTGTCCACCGTCGGCAGCGACAGTCTCGTTGGCCGCGAAAATGGTCGAGGACGTCAGATCGACGCGGCCTGACTTCAAAGCGAAGAAGACCTCCGGGAAATCCTGGAAGACGACACGTTGGCTCTCGGGAATACCAAGCCGGTCAAAATCCTTGCGCGACGCCGAGCCTTGCTGCGTTCCGATTTTGATGTCCGGGTTTTTCAGGACGTCGTCGTAGCTGTGAATGTTCTTTGGGTTTCCCTTCTGAACGGTAATGGCATCGGCGATTTGAATATGCGGCTCAGCAAAGGCGATCTCAGCGCAACGGTCCGGGCGGATGAAGAGCCCGGCGGCGATCACGTCGAAATGCCCAGCCTTCAGGCCAGGTATCAACGTGCTGAATTTCACAGCCACCCCGTCGACCGTTTGAACGCCGAGTTTGGCGAATGCGGCCCGCGCCAGTTCATAGTCCACACCTGCAAGGCTGCCGTCCGGCTGTTTGAAACTATACGGCTTTTCGTTTGAGAAGCCGATCTGGATGGTCCCGGTGCGCTTGACGCGCTCCAAGGTGGTCTCGGCCGCAGCGGGCAATGCCACGACGCCAGCTGAAAAAATGGCCAGGACAGACGCCAGGAAAACTCTCTTCATACCTCATTACCCCCAAGCAATTCGCGTTACATTTGCATCGCCAACATAAAGCAGCTCTCTATATTGATAACAATTTTGATTTCAATTTTATCATTCCAGGGAAAATGTTTTATCGATAAGCCGGGGTTCCACGGGGCATTGATGCCCGTGGATGCGTCGCTGGACGTTTCCGGCCCAGTTTTCACTTAGAAAGCCGAGACGCATTGGTAGACCGGGCTCGGCCTTCTCCGAACAAGGTTTCGCGAAATGTCGAACGGTGCTTGGCGATACGCCCGCGGTTTCTGAGTTCGGGAATGACCTGGTCAACGAAATCGACGACCGTGCGCGGCGTAACGATCGAATTGAAATTGAAGCCGTCCACGCCCGTTTGGTCGACGATGGCTTCCAACTGATCAGCGATGTCGACCGGGGTGCCGACCAGGATGCCGTCTCCGAAGCGCCCGACATCGTCGATCACTTCTCGCACCAGGAATGGCCGGTCTGACTGGGTGGTGTACTGCGCCGCGCGTGACTGGTTCGCCTCCGTCGGCGCATAGCCCAGGACGGAATCCGGATCGACGGCGGACAGATCATAGCCGGACGAGCCACAGTATTGCGCCAGTGCCGATTCCGGCGAGCGATACCGCGCGTAGTCCTCCAGTTGCTCTCGCGCCTCTGCCCGCGTGGGCCTGACGATCGCCGTCTGCTGGTGGAAGATCAGGATATCGTCAGGCGCGCGGCCGAAGTCTGCGGCGCGTCGGCGGATATTGGTGACGTTCTCCTTGACGGCCGCCAATGTCCGGCCCTGCACGAAGACACATTCCGCGTGCCGGGCGGCAAAGTCGCGCCCGGCCGTCGAACTGCCCGCCTGGAAGATAACAGGTGTCCTCTGTAAAGAAGGCTCGCAGACATGCGGACCGGCGACCTTGAAAAATTCTCCCTGATGAGTGACGGGGCGAACGAGCGTCGGATCGATATGAACATCGTTATCGATGTCGAACCGAACCGCACCATCGCTCCAGCTGGCCTCCCAAAGCTTGTAACATACCGAGAGAAACTCATCCGCGATTGCATATCTCCGATCATGCGCGATCGGTTCGTCCAGTCCGAAATAGCGGGCGGCGGCGGCAATATAGGACGTGACGACATTCAGTCCGACGCGACCTTTCGTCAGGTGATCGAGGGTCGAAAGTCGACGGGCAACGTGGAAAGGATGCTCATAGGTGGTGGAGATCGTCGTCACAAAATTCAGCGTGGTCGTGGCATTGGCCATGGACGGAACCAGCAATGACGGATCATTCGAGGGGAACTGCATGGCATGGCGGATCGCGACCTCCGGCGACCCCTTATAGACGTCGGATGCACCGAAGAAATCGCCAAGAAAGAGGGCGGTGAAACCGCCTTCCTCGATCTTGCGTGCAATTTCGATCCAAAACTGGATATCGTTGTACTCATGATGCCGGCTATGCGGATGCCGCCAGAGACCGTGCGAGTCGCCGGTCCGGTTGTTCAATTCGAAGAGATTGAAAAAGATCGGTTTCTTGGCCATTATAAGAGCTCATTGCCGGGCATCGGAACGTAGCGGCTGGATGGTCGCGGTATACCGAGATTGTCACGCAAGGTGACGCCCTCGTAAGCCTCGTGATAGAGCCCCCGACGCTGCAACTCTGGCACGACAAGGTCGATGAAGTCGTCAAGATCTCCCGGCAGGTAGGAAAACCGCACGTTGAACCCGTCTGCACCACCGCTCCGGAACCAGTGCTCGAAATGATCGGCGATATCAGCCGGGGTCCCGACGATAGTGTTGTAACCGGGTGCAAGCCAGCGGTAGAGTTCGCGAATGCTGAGGCCGGTTTGTTTGGCATGGGCAACCAGCAGTTCCTGCCGCGTCTTGTCGCCCTCGGTCGGCGCAACTTCCGGCAAGGGACCGTCGATTGGATATTTTGACAAATCCGCTCCAGCCGCCCCCGAAAGCATCGCCAGCCCCGCGACAGGGTGGACCAGATCCAGCATCTGCTCGTACTTTTCCTGCGCTTCGCTGCGTGTTGCGGCGACCACCGGCGTCACGCCGGGCAAGATTGCGACGTGATCCGGGCTTCGGCCTGCTGCGGTCACCCGAGCGCGGACGTCGTCATAGAAAGCGATCGCCCCAGTGAGATCCGATTGGGCTGTGAAAACGACGTCAGCGAAACTGGCCGCTGCATTGCGCCCGGCATCGGATGAACCGGCCTGCACGATGACCGGGTGCCCTTGCGGCGGACGGGCGACGGCGAGTGGTCCCCGAACGTTGAAGTGCGGGCTGGAATGATCGAGCGTGTGCATTTTTTCCGGGGAGAAGAAACGGCCGCCCTCCTTGTCGAACAGAAAGGCATCGTCGTCCCAGCTGTCCCAAAGACCCTTGACGATATCGACGAATTCCGTCGCTCGCTGGTAGCGAAGCGAATGGGGCGGGTGGTCCCGCCGGCTGTAGTTGAGAGCCTCCGCCCCGTTCGAGGAGGTCACGACGTTCCACCCTGCCCTCCCCTTGCTGAGGTAGTCGAGCGAGGCGAGTTGGCGGGCGACGAGATAGGGCTCGTAATACGTGGTGGTCACGGTGCCAACGAGACCGATACGGCTCGTCGTGACGGCCAACGCCGATAGCAACGTCACCGGCTCGAAGTCGACAACCCGTGCGCTGTAGCTGAGTTTTTCGGCGTCGAGCTTTTGGGGAAAAGGAAGCGTGTCGGCGATGAAAATCGCATGGAACAGCCCTCGTTCCGCCGTTTGCGCGAAGGCGATCTGTGCGTCAATGTCAAGGCTCGCTTTGGCGTCGGCCCGCGGATAACGCCATCCCGCCGTGTGTTGGCCCGGTGTCTGCAGGAATGCACCTAAGATGAGCTTGTCGCGTCTTGCCATGCCGTGATCTCAATTCAGGAATGTTGGAAAAAGCACCATGCCGCGGATAAACCGGCATGGCGCACATGATCAGCTCTTGGTGGTGCGCCAGTAGGCTGGGGTGTCCCAGCTCGGTCCGGGTACAAAACCCTTCACATCGGCGCGAACAGGCACTTGGCCGAGTTGCTGGTAGATGACGATGAAGGGCGAGTTATCGCGAACCTCCTTCTGCAGATCGAGGTAAATGGCCTCGCGCTTGGCAGAGTCAGCTTCCGTCAGTCCCGACAGGGTCTTCTTGGTCAGCTCCGGAACAAGCCAGTGATCGCGCCAGGCGGCATTCTTGTTCTTGGAAGTGTCACTGTCGTCGTCGTTGATTGTGAAGAACGAGGCACTCGCATGAACGTCGAGGTAATCCGGCGACCAGCCGAAGAACACCGCGTCATGCTGGCGCCCGCGAAACCGCGTCTGGAGCTGCGCCCGGTCAAGCGTGTTCAGCTCAACAGTAACACCGGCCTGGCCAAAGGTTGACTGCAGAGATTGACTGACCTCCCTGTCGGGCGAGCGGCTCGATACGTCGAGCTTCAGCTTGAAGCCGTCCTTGTAGCCGGCCTCCTCCAGCAACGACTTCGCCTTTGCGATGTCCAGCTTGTAGGGCGTCTCGTCCAGCGACCCGCCTGAACCGCTGCCCCAGAAGCTTTGATGGACCTTGGCCTGACCCTTCAAAATATTGCCGGTGATCCCTTCGTAGTCGATCGCCCAGCGCAAGGCCTGCTGCACCTTGGCATCGTCGAGCGGTTTGACGCCCTGGTTCAGCGCGATGTAGTTCACGTCTGTCTTGGGTGTCGAGATGATGGCGATGTCGGCATTGGTTGAAAGCGCCTGGATCTGGTCTGCGCTCAGGTTGCGCGCGATGTCCACGTCGCCCTTCTCGATCAGCAGGCGCTGAGTTGCGGCTTCCGGAATGTGCCGCAGAACAATGTTTTTCAGTGCGACGTTCTCACGCTTGTAATGCGGGTTGGCAGCAAGCAGGACCGCTTCGTTCGGCGTCCAGCCGGCCAGTTGGTACGGTCCGGACCCGGCGGTGTTTTTCTTCAGCCAGCCGCCGCCGAAATCTCCGGCACTCTCATGCTTCAGCGCCTCCTGCTTGTCGACGACCGACGAGACGGTGGACGAGAGCACCTTCAGGAACAAGTCGGGCGCATAGGGCTTGTCGAGCTTGAGTACGAGCGTTTTCTCGTCGGAGGTGCCGACATGGTCAGAAATGTTGTCATCCGACCAACCGAATTGAGTCAGGTAGAACACCGGCGTCTTGCCCAGGCGCACGACACGCTCCAGGGAGAATGCGGCGTCCTCCGCAGTCACGCCTCGGCCCGAGACGAAAAACAGACCATCGCGTATTTTGAAGGTGAACGTCAGGCCATCCTCGGAAACCGTCCAGGATTCCGCAACACCACCCACAGGCTTCGTGAAGTCTGAAGGATCGAAGGTGATGAGGCGCTCATAGACGTTGTTGACCACTTCGCCGCCGGTTGCCTCGTAGACTTCAGCCGGATCGAGCGTGATGAGATCGCTGATATATTTCGCCACCACGAGCGTATCGGCAGGAGTTTCGGCAAATGCCTGCGGGGCACCTGAAACGACCGAAGCGCCGGCGAGGAATAGCAACGTCGCGGCGGTCGATTTGAACGACGCGGCGCGCGTGGTTGGGCGGTGTTCGCCCTGGGGCGGATAGACATGAAAACGGGGATGCATGAGGTCTCCTGATGTTGCGTCGGACGTGGTCGGGAGCCGAGACAAGCATCTTCCGCCCTCGTTCATACCCCGCTCTGAGCTTCGAAGATGAAGTCAGCAAGAGAACGCTACCTCTTTTGAGAGCAATATTGATAACAATTTTGATCTCTTTTTTCTACGACCGTTGAAAGCACATTCCAATTATGGCTGCGGTTTCGAGTAGACCGACCCCGGGATCACGGCGGGCTCTTCACGCGCACGCCTCCTAGCCAGCGCTGAACCGGAAACTATGCATCCCATTCCTATGAAGGACAGCGTGGTTAGCACGTCTTCAAATAACGTTGCGGCAAGAAGGATACCGAAGCCCGTACCCCAGTAGCCAATCTGGCTGAAGACGACCGGACCGGCCAGTTCCTGAAGTCGAAAATTAGCGAGATAGGAAATTGCCGAAACGCAGATAAATGCCAGCAACCAAAACGCTATAGATGCATCGGCGAAGTGCCAGTTTGCTGGAGATTCGAAAAACGGCGCGGCGACGCCAAGCATTGCGCTTGAAACGACCAGCGTGGCACAAGAAAATGCCAGTGCGGACGTCCCGCGAGGCCAATAGGCCGACCGCATGATGTTGCCGAACGCCGCACAGACGGGGATAGCCAAACCCGATATGACCCAAAAGTGCTGACTCATATCGATTTGCAACAGTTGCTGCTGAACGAGCGCGATCATGCCTACAAAGCCAAGAATGATCCCGAAAGAGCGGAGAAAGTAGATTTTTTCCAGGCGCAGAGCGACGGCAAGCGTCATCGTCAACAGCGGTGAGAGGCAATAGATCATCGCCCCGTATGCAGGCCCTACCCGTGCAACGACGAGATGCGACAAAACGACGGGAAGTGCAAAGCTGATGAGGCCGAGCAGCAGATAGAGAAGAAGATGACGGGGACTGCATGGCAAGCTCGTCTTCGAGCCCAGCAGCCAGGGAAACAAAATCACACCCGCTCCGAGATTGCCGATTACGCCGAGTTGAAACGGCTGAACTCCGGCGTCCAGGGCTGCTTTGGACACCATTACTTTTGCCGCAAAGAGGAAGCCCGCGACCACAAGCAGCAGAAATGGCGATGCCAGAAGCGTCCAAACTTGCCTCATTTCTTAGAGTCGGACTCGAAAAGGCTTCAATGATATCGATACCTTGCGAGCCGCCGGGTTATCAGGCGAATGTGGGCGATCATAATCCATGCCTCTGAGGAGGCGATGGATTTTTCGACGTCCTTTGCTAGCCTGCGGCATCTGCCAAGCCACGCGAAGGTCCGCTCGACGACCCAGCGTCGTGGCAGAACTTCAAAGCCTTTCGCTTTGTCCGAGCGCTTGATGATCTCGACCGTCCAGCGTCCGATCTTCTTCAATCGCCGCTTCAACTTATCGCCTGCATAGCCGCCATCAGCGAAGACATGCAGCAACCATGGCCACCTGTGGCGGATGGATTTCAGAAGATCAGGAGCACCATCGCGATCCTGGATGTCGGCGCTGTGCACCATGAGACCGACCATCAGGCCAAGCGTATCGACGATGATATGGCGCTTTCTCCCTTTCGTCTTCTTACCTGCATCATAGCCTCGTATGCCACCGCTTTCCGTAGTTTTCACGCTCTGACTATCGATCACACCAGCCGTCGGACTTGCCTCTCTGCCCTCCAACTCGCGTGCCTCCATCACGAGATGATGGTTGATGCGTGTCCAAAGTCCCAGTGCCCGCCATTCATAAAAATAGCGCTGGACCGTTGAACAGGGCGGAAAATCCTTCGGCAGCATCCGCCACTGGCAACCGGTGGTGGCGATGTAAAGCAGAGCATTTACGACCTCGCGCAAATCAGTGGTGCGAGGTCGACCCAAGCGGCGGGGCATCGGCAAAAAAGGCGCAACCAGTTCCCATTCCCGATCCGTCATGTCACTTGCATAGCGAGCCGTTCGCCGGGCATATTGCCGACGGGTGATTTCAGTCCAGGCCATCGTGAACTCCATCGAATCTTTGCAAATCCGAAGGAATCATAACCTGTTGAAATCACCCACCTCTTTTTGAGGCAGCCAATTAGCCGTCCTCTTGTGCTCATGCACCCAAGCAGTTATCTTCACGCAAAGATAAACATGCGAGATATCTTAATGTCAAGACAATCTGCGGCGGAAACGAATGACACCGCCTATCAAGACCCGATCGATGAAATTCGGGCGCAATGGGCGGTGGAACTGCCGGATTTGGACACATCGGGAATCGCTATTCTTGGTCGCGCCCGATGGATAACCCTTGCTTCCCGTCCGAGAATCGACGGAATTTTTCAGTCTCACGGCCTTGATAGCGGGGAAGCCGACGTCCTGTTCACGCTGTTGCGCTCAGGTCCACCCTACCGGTTACGTCCGACGGAACTGTTCCGGTCCTTGATGATATCATCGGGTGGCATGAGCCATAGGCTCAATCGCCTTCAAACCGCCGGACTGGTTCGTCGGACCTCAACCGAAAAGGACGGGCGCAGCCTCCCGGTGGAATTGACGGATGAGGGGAAGCGATGCGCCGAACAGGCTTTCAGAAAGGACGCGGCCGCCGAAGCAGACATGCTGCAAGGACTGAACGGTCACGAACGGGCCGAATTGGAAAGGCTCTTGCGCAAACTCTCGGGGACGCTTCTTGCCGCTACTGACGAATAAAAACCTCATCCTCTCCAGTTTTTTAGCATGGCACAGCAGGCACATTTCTCGATCTTTGGTATGGTTTGAACTTTTCAGGAGGATTTCGATGACCGAACGGAATGGCGGCGATACGGAACGCTGGAAGCATGACGGCGTCCGCGTGATAAAGGGCGACCAACTCGATCCGAATACCACTCAGACGCCGGGTATGTTTAGACAGGCGGCAATAAATCATGCGCGCGTGGGTGCCCAAAAAATCTGGGCCGGCACTGTATCGATCGAGCCGAACGCAAAGACAGGCGTCCATCATCATGGCGCGCTTGAAAGTGTGATTTTCGTCATTCGCGGCAAAGCGCGCATGCGGTGGGGAACGCGCTTGGAATATGTTGCCGAGGCTGGCCCAGGGGATTTTATCTTCGTTCCGCCCTATGTACCTCATCAAGAGATCAATGCCGACCCTGATCATGTCCTGGAATGCGTTTTGGTGCGGTCGGATAATGATGCGGTCGTCGTCAACATCACCGACGTCGATCCCGTCGAGAAGCCCAACGAGGTACACTGGGTGGATCCGCTTCATGCCCGGCCGGAGAAATTTGGCCGTCCAAAATAAGAATGTTTAACGCCTTGAACGGATGCGAACCCCCGGCCCGTTGGGCAGTTGACACCAATACCCTGAATATATGTGATGATCTCCGCTGTTATTCATGAGAGGGGGACATTTTGGGGAACGAAATCGAGATACAGAAAATACCTCCTTTCCCATCAAGAGGCCTGGTGATTGCATCGGCTAACATGCTGAAGGCAGAGGGCCACGCCGGCTTCAAAGCCATGCGTTTAGAGTGGGATCTTCTTGATACGGACGCTGGAGAGGGGACCGGTTTGGCCGAGCGTGCAACTTCTTTGGCGACATATGCGCTAGGAAATCCAGAGTTACGTACCCCTGAAGGTACATCATTGCAGTCCGAGATAGTTGCTCGCGCCGGCGGCATCTACCGCAGCGGTTGGATGACAAATATCGGTGAGAAGGAGCGGACTGCCTTCAAAAGACTCTCCAGTGAGGCGGGCACCATGAATGATGTTTCGGAAACCGGAACAATCTCGATAGCACCCGGAAACGAGGCATATGCCCGTAATTTCGCAGAGAACAGTCCGAGGCCGATCATGTCGAAATCCAACAAAGTGTTCATTGTGCACGGTCACGATGAGGGAGCCCTGCAGAGCTTGGCCAGATTTTTGGAGAAGTTGAAACTGGAGGTCACTATCCTAAAGGAGCAGCCGAACCAAGGTCGAACAATTATCGAGAAATACGAGGCCTGCGCCGAAGATATCGGATTCGCCGTGGTGCTTCTGACACCAGATGATGTCGGCTCGGCCGCCATTGCGAGCAATCAAGGACAGCGTGCCCGCCAGAATGTCATTTTCGAACTCGGCTATTTTGCTGGAAAGCTGGGCCGTGGGAGGGTGTGCCTATTACGCAAAGGTGATGTCGAGATCCCGTCTGACCTATTTGGGATCGTTTACATCGATATGGATCCCGCCGAGGGATGGAAGACCGCTCTTGTAAAGGAGCTCAAGGCGGCCAAGCTGGAATTTGATCCCAACAGGATGTGGCAGTGAGCCAAACGACAGTGACGCCGCCGACCTTGGATCAGGCAAGCACTCGAGGCAGCAACATTGTACTCATCAGGAGAAACAATAGAAGCAGGGTGAAACACACGAGCTGCAATACAATCTGATGAGGTTTGAGCCGGCACCAGAACCCAAGGCCCGTGACTATCCCAACCGTGTTCCCGAGGAGATCCCAAGCGGTAATTTGCTGCCAACGGATAACCGACAGGACAACCGTAAAGAAGATCCAGAATACCCCGAGGCAAACCACGAAACGTTCCGCCCAATCCAGCTGTTCTTCGGTCGGGGGCGTTCTTCTAAATTTTTCGAACTTGTTCCACAGGTGAGCCATTTTCCATCCTAAATTTCCCGCCAAACCTCTACAATCCGCATACTTAATTATTGGTCTATCTGGGAGGAACGATGGGCGCTTCCTGCTGCAACACGGCAATTATCCTTTACGAAACCCAAGACAGGCGGTCACTTAAGTGAAATTGATGATCGATCGCGCGCATAAAATTGCCGAACCGCTTACAATTACTTGGAAAATCAGGAGAGCTCGCCCCTTTAGCTTTCCAAGACCTTGCAGCCGATCTCTCTTTCAATTTCTATGAAACGAGTCGGTGGCAGGCTTGCCCCGGACAGGATCAGTGAGAATGACATGGCACTTCGGGAAGATGAACAAGCTGCGGCAATAGCCGCCGAATGGGGTGTCGATGTCGAACTACTTGAGGATAGTGACTGGGAAATTGATTCCATCGACGGAAACGATGGCGAAGTGTACGGCTATCTAGTCCGCTTTGCCGACGACACCGCTCCGGAAACGCTCGCGCGGTTAGGCCTCGGCTCAGCCGTGTTTGAGCGTCGAGTCAGTATCAATGCGTTCGATGAAGCGGAACCGGATGGACCGGATGAGCCGGGCATTTCACGCCTCGGAGGTACAGCGACTTTCGCCGGCTCCTCCTTTGCGGGAAACTCCTTCGCCGTGGGCGACGGAGCGCAACGCCAGCCCGTTGAAGACGATAATGAAGAGTACGACGGCATCTCCTCGGTAGAGGAGCCTCTTCCAGATATCTCGGATTTCTTCGATGAGGAAGGAGACGAAGAACTCATCCCTCCAACGCAGCGTTCGAACGACGACCGGCGCTCCTACTATATCGCGGACTCTCGATATACGCCCTCGCGGTTTCGAAAGCTGGCACGAGGCCGCAAAATCCAGGCAATGGTTCAATGGTTTCACGACCATTATGAGGATCCGGCAGTTCGCACCCCTTACGAGAGTGCCGAAGGCGGCTACCAGTGGATCTGGGGCGGACCGTACGATGCGCGCGAACAATTCCACGATCAATTTTCGGATCTTGCGGCAGCAGATATAATCAAGGCGGCAACACAGGAGGTTGAAAAGGACGGTCTGGTCGTGTGGGCGCCGAAAGAAAGGCCGGAGGACTATGACCAACCTGACGAACCTCAGTTTGATTTTGCCGGCCCTGTGCAAGGTGGATCTGCAGGCAACAATTTCAGGGATGCCAACTTTTCCAACCTCGCGTTTGACCCCGCCGCGCTAGCCGGAGCCGCCAGACCCGGCAACGAGCTCGAGGCACTTAAATCCGAAATGCGCGAACGCCTCGATAGCCTCGAAGTGCTAATACGGCAGCAAATGAGATTCGCGGCTAACAGGGGGCATAATCGTCCGCCCGAATTACTCGAGATCGAGCGTCATATCCCTCAGGATCGATTCCAGGACGTTGTGGCAGCCATCACCGAAATCCGCCAGGAGAGCGAAAGTCCTACGCCACAACTTATCGATATCGTCGAGAAGGCCTCGCTGTTTCGACGCATCGCTCAGTTCATCAAAACCGGACCAGGCTTCGTGATGGGTGCGGCGGTATCGGGCATCATCGGGGATGCCGCGGTCGATGCATACAAGGCAAATCAGCATCAGATCTATGAAGCACTCGTCCTCGCCTCGAATGCGGTAATGGCCTGGGTCAATCACCTACTTCCTTTCTAATAAATGCGGAAGCCGCGAGATCGGACTGGGCATAAGTCAACAGCGTAGGAAATTACCGAGCTGTCTCCGTGTTCCTAGATCCAGACAGTACGATGTCATACAATCTACCCTTCGATGTCGATGTAAGAGATGCGGTCTGCGTTCGCCCGCGATCCGCTCAGGACTTTGAAGAATTCGTGAGCAAATGCTTCAATCGTCCAGAGAGCGCCTCTCTTTTCCTGGTTTCGCATTCCCAGATCACTTCCACACGCCATCCAAGGCGTTCGAGATCGGTCATGTTTCGTTGATCACGTGCCATATTGGCGTCGAACTTTTCACGCCAAAAATCCTGACGCGTCTTCGGCATAGAGGCCATTTTGCAATTCTCGTGCCGATGCCAGAAACACCCATGCACGAAGAGGGCGACGTTTCTCGACGGCATGACGATGTCAGGACTTCCTGGCAGATCTCTTCTATGCAAGCGAAAGCGTCCGCCGAGCTCATGCAGTTTACGACGCACGATCAATTCGGGCTGGGTGTCTTTACCCCTCACCTTGGACATCAGTGCAGATCGCATTGGATCGGTCCTCATTGCCAATTCCTTAAGCTCTGAAGGAATAGGAATAACATTTGATTGCGTTTCAAACTTGGCGACTGTTCGGGTCTATTTGCTTCGGTATCAGTGCTTCGTGTCTGGCGAACGGTATTTCGCGACGTGTTCGAAGAACAGCTCACCGATTACTTCTCCAAGTTTTACCGGAACGGCATTCCCAATCAATCTTCCAAGCTTGTCGAAGCTGGCGCTCTTTTCGTCCGGCAAGAAAGAGTAGCCTTTTGGGAATCCTTGAAGCATCGATGCCTCACGTAGGCTGATAGCGCGATCCTGTTGCGGATGTCCGAACCGACCATTGCCGTATCCAAAACACTGGGTCGTTATCGTGGGCGCCGGTGCGTCCCATCTCATGCGCCCATACACGGACGGATATGTCGCGCCAGTTTCCTTGAGGTGACACGACGATCGCAGAGCTTCAGGCCAGTCGCGCCACGTGCCTCCCGGTACGGAATGACGGATCCTTTTTAAATTCACGCTGCTCAGCTTGCTCGCGCGGTGCAGGGGATCCTTCGGATCTTGCCCGCCGGCGGTCAATTCCGGAAGGTCCCCGATCACGGATTGGACTGTTCTGAGTGGTTTTTCGAATTCGGGAATGTTTATGGGGCCAAGTCGCGAGGCAACAAGCACAAGCCGCTTACGGGTTTGCG
This sequence comes from Rhizobium tumorigenes, assembly GCF_003240565.2. NCBI lineage: Bacteria > Pseudomonadati > Pseudomonadota > Alphaproteobacteria > Hyphomicrobiales > Rhizobiaceae > Arminella > Arminella tumorigenes. Next base: position 37,379 of record NZ_CP117257.1, on the reverse strand, counting down.
GCAGACCAATTGTTTGACATTCGACTACGCGCCAGTCGACCCAATAACCTTTTAGTTTTTTTAGAAACAGATCGAAGATTGGCTGCTGCGCCAAAGGCGGTACGTTTTCCATCGTCACCAGGTCGGGTTGGACCTGCTCGATAAGATTGCCGAAATGCTCGACAAGGCGCCAGTCCTTGCTGCGGTTATCTCCCGCCGCGTCACCGTGTTTCTGTTTTGCAGCTCGAGAGTAGGTGGAGAAAGGCTGACAAGGCGCGCATCCTGCAAGGAGACTTACCTTAGCGCCTTCAAAGACGCCTGCTACGATATTGGGATCGAGCGACGCGACGTCGGCCTGTAAGAATACCGCTTTCGAGTTTTTCTCGATCGGGTGCGCGCAGTCTGGGTCGATGTCAACACCCAGCCTAACGGATACCCCGGCGGACTGCAGCCCGTACGTCAGCCCTCCGACCCCGCAGAAAAGATCGACAGCAATAATTTGTGGGTGTTCTGTTTTACGCATCGGCAGTTTTAAACTGTTTTTGAGTGATATAGGCCTCGAAGGCGGAGACCGCTAGGACAAGATAGTCGAGGGTGATCGAGGCTAGTTCGGCGATGTCCGGCAAAGTCAGATCGTTTGCACCATTCTCGAATGTCCGTCTGCCATGGGCGATGGCATTTCTTCGATCTGCCAAAAACTCGAGTGGTGTTAGATCCCGATACTTTGGCGACGCCTGGATCCTCGGAGCAATCTGGGCATTGAGCGGAAAACTGACACCGAGCCGTCTTGAGAATTCTAAAATAACTTTGTCGGACCACGTCCCGGACGGCTTCTTGAATTTCAGAGTTTGGATCGGTTGCCTAGCCAGCAGTTTCAAGGCCGCGCCATGGACGACGTCAAGGCGACTATCTTCGTTTCCATCCACGCCGATTGCAGCATAGTGCCGAAGCCACTCCTTGACGGTAATCTGAGACCATTGCGCTGGCGGGATAGCCAAGACTTCCTTGCCTATTTCGTCGATAACCTTCGTCATGGTTGCCTCGACGACATTGTATAGATGTACGATCAGACCGGACTTGATCGTCAGCAGGTGACGTGCGGTCAAGGCCATCTCGCCAATGGAGATTGTATCTCCTTCGATCAGGCGCCGGTCCAGCGCCATCGCGAAGGCAAGGTGGCCGTCGAACTCTTGTCGCCGCTCCGTTAGGGTCACTTGAAGGTCGCTCACTCCGCCAACAGGACCGATCTACCCAGATCGATCCTCCCCTCGAGCTTCGAGCGAACATTGGCTCCATCGGAAACCACGAGCTTATCGAATCCAGCCTCCGTCATCCTCGCCGCGACGACATCCGGTGCGACCTCCAGGTCCGGTTGCATTCGCAAAGCCAATGCCGAACCGACAGCTATCGCTTCGAAGCGAACGCGCGGCACGGTGTTGGCAGTTTTAGACTTGCGAAAGCCGAGTGGGAAAGCTTCGGCTACAAAGCTCAGCATACGAGTAAATTCTTGCCGCATCGCCGGAATAATATGTTCGTCCGCTAATGCAGCTTGGTTTGCGTCTTTGAGATAGTCGTAAAGAAATTTCTTCGGACGATCGCGATAGCCTGGAAACCGGCCATCGGGCGTGTCGCTCTTGTTGAGATAAGCAAAAAAGCGCGTCACGAGTTCCTCTCGCTCGCGCTGGTTAACGGCGATCTCGGTCAATGGCGTAATCGCAATGAACTGCTCGGACTCAGCAAGCTCCTGTATTAGACTTGTCACCGGGCCAGGGAGAGAACCTCTTCGGATCTCGGCTTCGTTCGCGGTCGTGCCCATCCGATTGATGCGACCGAACATTTCCGCCCGGGTCGCAGGATCGGTATCGGTATCAAGCAGGATGGTCCGGATCGTTATATCTTCCAACTTGTTCTGACGGTCGCCTGGGAGGTCGGCAAACGAGAAACCGTTCAGCTCTGGAATCAAAACAAGATCTCGAAGCCGCAGGTTTTCCTTCAAGAATGAGCGCATGGCGCGCATGCGTTGCGAGCCGTCTACGATCTCCATGCGACCTTCGGAGGTTTGATAGAAGAACATAAACGGGATAGGCAGCCCAACGATCAAGGACTCGATAAACTGTGACTGTTGTTCGCCGTTCCACGCAAGGTTGCGTTGGTACTCGGGCACGAAGTAGCGATCGGTGGTATCGTCCTTGAAGCGACTTACATACATCGAGACCGGATATTCGGCGACGTTGAATTTAACCTGCTTAGAAACGGCAATGACGGCTTGCTCGGCGGCAAGCTTCGCCTCTTCGCTGATTACTTTGCTCTTTTTCGCCTTGGCCATGGTCTGTACGTCGTCTCGATTTACATTTTCAGTACTGGAAAATCATGCACAATTATGCATGATTCTACCAGTGCTTAGCAGAAATGAGTTGTGGGCTAGTCGAACGTGTTTTAGCCCGCCACTATCTCTCTATAAGCAACCGACATCCGTCCAACCTTGTCTCGTGAATTTGATGTCGGCTGTAGCCTTTTTCTAATTCCCCACGCCCGAAGCCTCGCCTCCCCGTCATCTCACTGAGGCCGAGGCCCATAAGATCCGCTCCGCCGCCTAAGGCGTCACGACGAGGGTATTCGCCTGATGGCAGCGAGATCAACGCCCGGAAGATTTTTGCCCCGGTTGGCATCTTCCCGTTCTGGATCGATTGCTGTTTGGCAGTTAACCGCAAAACTATCGCCGTTAGATTTGCAACGTGCCACAGTCGCGAACCTAGAGCCAAGCGGAGGAATAAGCGCCTATTTTTGGCGGAACTGACATGGTCAAGCCGCGGTATCTTTTTCTCGATGAGCCACCCAGCTCCAAGTGAGGTCAGATAGACAGCGGTTTCCGACTAATCCAGTGCACATCAATCGGCGTCCATTTTCGCTCGATAGCAAGACCTGCTAAGCCTTTGAGCAAGTTGGGGGCATATTTCATGGCAGAATCAGAAAAGAAGCTTCGAGCCGGTGGTCGGGCGACGGAAGGTGGAATGTCGTTTCAGGCCGAAGTCGGTCTCTGGTTTGCGGCGAGAATAATCGGAAGGTCGCCAGTCGGTGGGCGATTTGCTTTGGTCGGGAGCGTCTTGCCAACGGGAATTCGTTTCGAAACAGGCGACGGGCTGGACGATGTCGAAGTTGATCTTGACAGCGGGGGCTCCCTTTTCCTGCAGTGCAAAACGACGATGTCTCTCGAAAGGGGTGATGATACCGATTTTGCGAAATCGGTTCGGCAGATCATCTCCAGTTTCGTGAAATACCGACATGAACCAGGACATCCTTCGATCAATCCCCAGCAAAGCGCCTTAGTCTTCGCGGTATCCATGAAGGGCGCGCGCCTTGTCGCGCTCGAGAACGCCTGCAAGCGCGTTGGAGCCGGCGGCGAACCGGAACTTGAACGCGCCAGCCAAGAAGAACAGTCTGCCTTCGAGATATTTAGATCCCACCTTACGAAAGGGTGGATGAAAGCCGGACAACAGCTGGATGAGCTCAATCTCCCGCTGGTTTCCTCTATGCTGAGGGTAGTACACTTTCCCAGCGGCGAGTCTGCGAGCACGCGGCAAGATAGCTCAGACTTGCTTGGTCGCGCCTTGTTCGGCGCGGAAACAAAAGGCCAAGGCGCACTAAACGGCCTTATAGATGTCGTTCGCACCCAGATCAGACAAGGCATTCCAGCAAACCGTGGTGACTTACTGACAAGCCTGCGCAAAGCCGGCGTCGAGGACGAAAGGTCGCCAAGTTTCGACGCAGACATCGACAGACTGCGTCAATTGACCATCGACGAACTCAATCGCCTCGATCATCATCGTTTCCTTGCGATAGACGGCGACGTTGCCTTAACCCGAGATCACAACCATGCCCTGGATTCAGCTGTTCGAGAAGGCAGTCTTCTCTTGGTTGGCGAACCCGGTACAGGGAAGACCGGTACTCTCTTGCAACTGGCCGATAGATGGAAATTACACGGGCCAGTCATTTTTCTCAGTGCAGACAACATCACCGCACCTGCCACGCTGGCTGCCCTACGGGAGGAGGTGGGCCTTGAGCACGCAATTGCTGACATCCTAGAGAATTGGCCAGGCTCTCACCACGGCTTACTAATCGTCGATGCGCTTGATAGTGCGCGCAATCCAAACCTTCACACGGTGTTGCTTAAACTCATTGAAGAGGTTGCAAGACGCTTACCAGAGCGTTGGCGTATTGTTGTATCCGTCAGAACCCACGAGCTTCGCAACGGTGAGCGCCTAAAAGCAATTTTCGGGGTGAAGCCGGCAGATACCGAACACGTTCTCTCGGAACTTGGCGAGACGCGTCACTTCGCTGTCAATGCCCTAACTCCGGATGAGCTCGCTGTCATTTCATCGCAATCCGACAAGCTTCAAAACTTGATCAATCTGGCCACGCCAGAACTACATGCGCTTCTCTCAAATCTGTTCAACCTGAGCCTGGCTGCCGATCTGCTGAAAGCCGGGATCAACGCTGAGAACTTTTCTTCGATTTCGACCCAATCCGATCTGATCGACCGCTACGAAGATCGTCGATTGTCGGGAACTGATGCGCAGCATGCTGTGGCAGCAGTGATTGCTGCGTTGGTGGCTCGGAAGGCCCTGCGGACACGACGATTTCAGCTAGAGGCCGCATCGGTCGATATGCTCTTAACTCGTGGCCTGCTGACAGAGGACCGAGAATACGTCGGCTTCCGCCACCATATTATCTTCGATCATGCTACGGCTAGATACTTTTTGGACTGGGCAGATGAAGACGCGCTGTTGTCCCAGCTCGGGCAAGACGCCGCAGCGGGCCTCATTCTGGCCCCCGCCATGCGCTTCGTCCTCGAACGAATGTGGAAGGAAAACCGAGCTGCAACCTCCGGCATCTGGAAACTGTTTGCGCGCATCCTTTCGCAGGACAACACGAGCCCGGTAATCGTCGCAAGCATCTTGAGGTGGATCATAGAGAATGTACGGGATCGTTCAGCTGCTGCTGGGCTGCTCACCCTTCTCTCGTCACCCGGCACCCCGGGGCCGCGGATGGGCCTGCTTCTGCTCCAGCTTTCCAGGTTCCTCGAGTTGTCGGGAAAGACAATACCGCTTGATAGCGAGGTGTCGAGCACATGGTCCATAATCGCTAACCGCGCACTCGGCACTGGCCGTAAGGACTATATTGAGGGCGCGCGCTTTATCCTCCACGCAATTCAGCAATGCAAAGGTCTGCGAAGCCCTGAAGCGCTTTCAGCTTTCGGTATTGCTGCCCGCGGGCTTCTTGCTCGATGCATCGCAGAACCCGAGTATCGCCACGCGCGCGCGCATGCGATCACATTTGTTGGGGTCAGTTTCAGAAGCGACCCGCCGGCATCCAGAAGCGCATTGACGCCTCTCTTAGAGCCATCGTACCTGGATCAGCGTGGCCACAAAGAAGCCCCTACTCTCGCAAGGCATATAAAAGAGATATGGCGCGCTGACCCCGACTTTGCAGTGGAGATTTACAAATCGATCTATCTCCAGCCGCTTCCGGAACCAGTTCAATCGGTCATGGGTGGAGGTCGGATAATGCCCATGCTGATGGATAATCGGCAGGCTTTCACCGGCGCGTTGTACTCGCTGGGCAAGGCCATAGGATCATTTTTAGCCGAACTGCCAAGGCATGGGACAAGGGCAGTGAATGAAGCAGCTCAAGGAGAAGCCACAAAGGCGGGCTTCCTCACCGATAAGAGAATTACGATCGGCACGCAGAGCAACACTGTCGAGATTATCTTCGCGCAATCTGACATCCTTGACTGGCATGGGCGCACCAATGTCAGCGACGAGGAAAAACCTCTCTGGGCTTTCCAGCAATATCTTGCGGGCGATCGGTCTGACGAAGAGCTGCAGGCGGTCGTGGAGACGATGTTGGAGCACCCGACTCTTTCAAGCTTATGGCGAAGGCTCTTTGGAACACTTGCCCATCACCCGCGACCGCTGCCTTCCCATTCGTCGCTATGGGGAATCGCCACAAATCCCGCTATCCTTCAAACTCGGGGACTTCATCGCGACGCAATTAAGTACATCAAGGCGACGTTGGGGCTGCAGTCCGAGAGAGTACGCGCGGACTTCGAGGAAATGCTATTATCGCATGTTGCGGACAATGAGGCAGATTGGGATGATGCTCGTTCAGATCTCCTCATCGAAATCGGGGAAAATGACATAGTCGCGTTCGAACTGCGACAAAAGCGGGCCGAGTATCTAGAGCGACACGCCGATGCGATCCGCGCCTCGCGCGAGAACGGTGAGCGATGGATGGCAGAACGAGCGAACCGATTGGCGACGAACGCCCCCTCTCTAGATGCACCCCAGAATCGAGCCTTGACCGATCTCCTTGATCGACTCAACACCATGTATGAAGGGACGCGTGTTGGCACGGACAACTTGTACGGTGAAGCACTGTGTCGCGCAATCGAGGTTGTAATTGAGGCGGAGAGAGAGCCAGATATTGCGGAATTCGTCCTTCGGCGGCTTCACAGCGAGATCACGGAACCAATCGCAGGCATCTGCGACGCCTCCGTCATCGACGCGTCAGGTCTCACCCTGGATCGCATGCTCCCGATCGTCCGTCGCCTCGTTGCCAGCGACTATCCACTGCCGTCCGAGGATACGGAGGGCCACTATGGTGTAACGGCTCACCGAGTTTACGGAGCTGAGGCGGCAGGAAAAGTTTGGGCGCATTTCGGTGAACCCGCCTCGGACTTGGAGGACGATCTTTCAAGGCTGGCGACTGACCCTTCGCCCAGTGTTCGCTTTGCTGTCGCAAAGGCACTGCAGCTTGTGAGGAAAGCGGATTTGAAAGCAGCCTGGCGGATTGCGGAGGCACTCCTTGCTAAAGAAAATTCTCCGGCGATCGCGGCGGTTGCTGCAAGCTCTATGTTGGATGAAGCTGACTTAGACCGGGCGGAAACGTTTCTAATTCGCTCCTCGAATCTCAAGGGCCCACCTCTTGGCCTTGTAAACGCCGATCAGATTTTTGGTACGCTGGTCTGCGATCTAGCCGTAAATCTCGGGCGGCCTGCCTCAGCAGCAGAGATTTTCCATTGGTTGACTGACCTGGTGGAGAACGAGGGAAAACTCTGGCAAGTACAGGCCGACTTAAGAGCGCGGATATTTTGGCCTTATCAGCACAAAGGACACGTATGGGCCGACGCTGCAGGACGTCGGGCGCAAGAAACTTTCCGACAAATTGCTTCAGCCGCGGGAAGGCAATTCTTAGATTCGATCAATGCGCTCGCGGCACTACTTCCTGGAGAGAAAGCTGGAGACGCGTTGATCCAACGTTACCAGTCAGCAGACAAACTCCTCGATCACGCCACCAATCAGCTTTATTTCGGCTCCGGGGCTTATCAGGCGAGCGTAAATAACGCTCAACCTAATGATCCCGGGTTGCCTGAAGATGACGCCAAGAGACAATTCCTTATGGATTGGGCCCCAACCCTGGACGAGATCGAAAGGGTTTCCAATCCAGCAGCGATTAGCCACCTCGTGGAAACATACGAGTTCCTCCTTCCAGCGGATCCCGGTTACGTGTTCGACCGGGTTGCCGCACTGATGCTAGGTCGCGGAAAGGAGCTTGGCTACCAGGTTGAGGACCTCGGCGTCGATGGGATCGTGAGCCTGGTTCAAACGTGTCTAGCTGATCATCGAGATATTTTCGACGCGCTGGACCGACGGCAGCGCTTGGTCGACGTCCTTCACATGTTCGCGGCGCATGGGTGGCACGCGGCGGTAGAACTGCTCTTCGGGCTCCCATCGATGCTACGCTGACGGGTTCGCATTTTGAAGGACTACCGGTGCCAGCGCTCCATTATAAAGGTAACGATGGTATGAGCAGCGTTTACCGCAAGACGAGCCTCCGCAATCGTCAGATTTGGTGGAAACATCCCTCGTCCATGGGCCGAGCCGATGTGGGTTCTGAAGGCGCCGATCCCGTCAACAATCGACGCCAATCCTTGGAGCACTTTCCGTTGATCCTCAGCGAGGGTGGCATCAGGGCTCAATCCCAGGTGCGATTGCACCGTTCGCCATAAAGGCACAACGGATTGCTTCGACGGCATTTCTAGTTCGAAGGACTCGATGTAGGTTTTGCAAAGCGCTTCAATGATCGCACAAGCGGCCGTGATCGCCGCATGCGGATCGCCTTCCAATTGTTGGTAAGCACGTTCGAATTCGCGCTCAACGGATACGAAGTCCCCGTTCTTGAGGAGATCATTTAACGTCACGGCAACAGGCGTTGCGCCTGCCAGCGAGATGCGGCCATTCGTCTGATAGGACAAGCTGTTCCTGGACAAAGCATCATGGATCCGCTGCTGTCCCTTCTGGACCTCAGGGCTATGTGAATCCAGCTCAAGGAAATCTCTTACTACTCCTGCTAGAACGTCTAGTGCGTCGACATTCTCATCTTCATTGCAACGACGGAGCCAGGCCGCACATTTCGACTCACAATTTCCAAGTGGTGGCTCACCAGGAGCCCCGCTCTCCATAAACAATGTCTCTAATTTGCTGTGACTGTAATAGTGTTTACCGATGACTGAGGCTGTTGCCCCAATGACTGAGTTCGGTATTTGACGCCCCATTTTTCGCCCCCCCTGTTCGCTTATCCGCACATCTATATAGTACCCCACGCTCGAAACCTTCCCCTCCCCGTCATCTCCCTCAGCCCCAGCTCCAAAACGATCCGCCGCGCCGCCTGCGGCGTGACCTCGAGCGTTTTCGCCACCATTTTTGCCGACACCAATGGTTTCGCCATCACCAGCTCGACCAGCTCCGGAAGTTTTGACGAGGTGCGGCGCCCGTCCAGTTTTCGGTCCATCATTGCTCTCGCCAGCGTCAGCCGGTCATGTTCCTTCAGCCCGATTTCGGAAGACGCGATCAGGCCGTGGGCGATCGCCAGCAGCCGGGTTTCCCGATCGCGATGCCGACGCCGATCGACGGGAATAGTTTTGAGGCCGACATTGATCGCGGCGAGATGGGCACCGGTGGTGATGGCAGCCTGGCGCAGGATCGACGCGCAAAGCAGCCTGCCGAGCCAGGGCGCATGCTGCAGCACCGAAAGCTCGTTCCAGGCATCGAGGGCGATGATCGCCTGCAGCACTGCCGGCAGGTCGTTTGCCTGCCGCAGCACGCTGCGCCATTCTTTGAGCCGCGCATCCTCGTCCCAGTCGAGATCATAGATCATCGGATCTTTGTCCTGAACACTGCCACGGGCGGGCCGGATTGCGTTCTCGATCGCAGCCGACGATCGGGCGAGCACCGCATCAATGTCAGCGTAATCGACGCCGGGAAGATTTCCGATGTCGTCATCCTCCCCCTCCCCTACTGGATCTTCCGCGACGACGCGCTTGGTGGCACCGGCTGGATCAGCCGCTTCGGCGCCCGCCGGACTGATGTCCGACGTCTGTCGCAAAACTCGGATACCATCGGCGGACAACGCCCAATCGGGCGATTGGCCAGAAATGCGCCGGCGGGTGCGCAGCACGTCGCGGGCGATTGTCAGCTCATGGGTCGGTGTGCGAATATCCTTTGTGGCGTCGTGAAGGACGAGGTCTTCTAGGTGGACGAGTTCGCCGTCTATCCACAGCGAGGCGCAGGCGTCAGTGAAATGCATACGTTCAATCCAGCCTGCGCCGACCGGCGAACGGGCGACGCGCTCGTCGAGACGAGTGAGCGCGACACCGGCGTCAAAAGCCGGCCGCATCAGCCGCATCAGGGCTGTCATGCTGATTTTCGCGATATCGTAAGCCATTGAAATCATGATAAATGATTTCCTAAAGGAACTCTATTGGTAAATTAGTGTTCCTCACATGGTATGATTGCCGGTTGGTGTTCTAACCATCGATAACTACCTGTTATCGATGGTAGTTGATCTGGAGTCGCAAATCAGAATGTCGGTCGCCTTGGATGACCGGAATCGCCTGGTTTTTCGGCCTTTCGAGCAGATTTCGGCTAGGTTCGGCGGAACGATCTCTGCTCTGAAGGCCACTCGCAGCGGCCCCCTCGTGCCAATGAGCGCAGAATTCCCCATCGTCTTTACGCGTGAACCGGCTTTGATGGCCCTCCCCTCCAACGATCTCCTTATTTTCAAGCATCTCCGCCGCAGATGGGCGCCAGAGCGCGCTGGACGCTGGTTACGACCAATGGCCCGTTCGACGTCGCTCTTTGAGTCTGGTGGGGCTGCATTTGGCCCTTAAAACACGCTTGCAACTGTTCATTTTCTCACGCATTCATTATTTGTACAAAGCACCCGAAAAGCGCACGAGAAAACTATGGCAAAACGGCAAGCCACCAATCCACCGCCGACCCCAAAGCGTCTTATCGGCTATGCGCGTGTCTCGACCGACGATCAGGTCCATGACGCACAGATGGACGAGCTGCGTGCCGCCGGCTGTGAGAGGATTTTTCAAGAGCAGGGATCCGGGGCATCGCGGGCGCGACCAGTTCTGACAAGGTTACTCGGAGACCTCACCGCCGGCGACGTGTTGGTGGTCGTACGGCTGGATCGCCTTGCCCGGTCTGTCAGCCACCTTTTGCAAGTGATCGAAGATCTCGAAGAGCGTGGTGTCCATTTTCGTTCGATCCGCGATCCAATCGATACGTCCACGCCACAGGGCATGTTTTCCCTGCAGGTCCTTGGTGCCGTCGCGCAGCTCGAACGAGCACTGATCGCCGAGCGAACCAAGGCCGGCATCAAGGCGGCAAAAGCCCGCGGCAAGCTACCGGGGAACCCTGGACTTCGGGAGAGGCGTCCGGAAGCCATCAAGGCGGTGTCGAAGGCCCGGGAAAAAATCTATCTTGACGAGCTGATCTCCTCTGCCCAGACGTGGCTCCCGACCGTTCGGCAACTTCGCCCAAAGCATAGCTGGGACAACGTCGTGCGGGTCCTCAATCGCCGAGGCCATGACTGGACGGTGGAAAGGCTACGTCGCGCCGTGCATCGCATGGTCCGCGAAAAGTTGGCCGAGCCTGAGCTACTGGTCCGCTCTCCACGCCGCGCGCCAGAAGATCACCTCATGAAGCTTGTCGCAGCGATTGCCATTGCCGATCCCGGCCTGTCGCTGCGCGACATTGCCAGCCAGCTTGATCAGATGGGAGAGCGACCGGCGCGCGGGGGACGCAAATGGCAGCCATCATCCGTGCGCAACTTGCTGGATGAGGCGCATCGGTTCGGCCTCATCCGCCATTGAGGGCACGTAGCATCAATTTCCCGATTGCGCGATTTCTCGCCCTGCCTGATTTCGGCGGCAGAGAACTCCAGCCTTGGCTTTCGACAATACCGCGGGCGAGCTGTCGGTATTCGGTTTCGGAGCGGAGTTTCACGGCTGAAGTCATCTGCATTTGTGGAGGGGCTTGGAGATCTGGGGCGGTATGCCCGCGCTCGAATTGTCCAAAGGCGTTGCAAGCGGAAGACGGAAGTCGTGGCCTTTCATCGACTAGCCCGAAAAGCAGTTCTGTGATCGCCGCGATCGTCACTGCCCGCCATGCTGGTGAGAGGCTCATCAGCGGCGCAATGCCCGTGGATGCCAGCGGACGTCGGCCATAGGGTAGCGGCAGACCCAGCGCGGTGATGTAGGGGGCTCCGTCAAAAGTCGGCGCCCAGAAAAAGCGACTTGCCTTGGTGACAAGATCAAGCTCCGGTCCGCCTTTGGCGATAGCGTCGCGGATCACCTCACCTACTTTGGCTATCTCAGCTTGGTCGCGTCGCTGAAAACCCCGCGCCGAGACGACTGCCCCACAATAACGGCAAAACAGCCTGACAACACCGGCGGGTGTCTGCCGAAACTGAAACAAACAGCTGCGAAAACACCGAGCACAGTTATTCTCGAGGCCGATTCCGTGTCGAGGACAGACCACTGCTTCGACGCCTGCCCACCATCGCCGGCAATAGTGGTCCCTCCCCTCTTCGGCATCCTCATCAAGGCACAAAGGACAAACGCCTCTGTCCATTGGCTCGCTCACGAAAGAAGTCTTGGGCCGGCGGGCGCCTCGTAGTGAAAGTCGGTCCAGATCGCCTTCACGGATGCGACAGGCGCGTGCCCAAAGCCGAATTACAGCTTGATTGGGATGGAAGTCGCGGCTGAAGAAGTCCTGGTTTTCGCCACGAGGCGACCCAGATATCCAGCTTTCAACTTGTGGGGGCGAGGTGGAATAATGGCTTGCGACCCGCCAGTGCCAACAACTGAGGAGTTCGTCGTCACAGGGACGAGGTGCGACGGCAAGGAGCCGCACCTGCCTCATCAGCTTGCCTGCCGCTGTAGGCGGCGTTCCGATCGCCGTGCCATGGCGACCAGTGGCAGCACGAGGTTGTCACCGTCGAAACTGTCTATTGTGATTGCCTCCGCCCCAGTCCGGACCGCTTCAACTGCAACGGTCTCGATAAGCCTGAAAATCCGGACTGTGACGCCGTCGGTTATGTCCAGCACCTTGCGCCGCACTGCTACGGTCCCAAGCTGTGATGGCTGGCGCAGAGGAAGGATGCTCCCCAGGCTTGCAAGCAGTTGAGCAAGCTGCTGTGTATTGGACCAGCGCTTGAGGTGAAAGGCCTCGAACCGCTCCGCAAGCTGCGGATCCGTCAACAACGCCTGGCGAGCCAGATCCGTGCCGGCGCAAATCAGCGGAACTTTCAGGTCATTTGCGAGAAAGCGAATGACATTGAGGAAGACCCGTTGCTGCCGATAGGTCCCAGTCAGCATGGCGTGGATCTCATCGATGATCAGCATCCGCACCCGCACCTTGCGCATCAAGGTGCGGCAAGTGTTCTTCAGACGGTACGTTGCATCTCCCACCGGACCAGGCGCGCTCATCGCATTGAGAAGCTCACCATAGACGTCGCGCTCAACAGGTTCGGCAGGCATCTGCATTGCGACGACCGGCATGGTCGTCACCCCGGTTCCGCGATCGAAAATGGGCTGGTGATCGCGAAGAAACTTTCGAATAATCTTGGTTTTTCCCATCCCGGTGTCGCCGTAGAGGAGCAGACATGGCATTCGGTCTCGCGGCGGATAGGAGAGCAAATCCTCAAGCCGCGCCAAAGCTGCTCGCGCATCGGGCGTTTCCAACCAACGATCTGCCCGGATCCAGGCGACCCGTTCTTCGATCCCCATGTCAGCATACTGTTGATACATCGGCTGCAGATGGCGGTATTCCCTCATGACCACTCCTCTACCGACAGCGGGGACAGATTGAGGAATTCGCTCTCATCGTCATCATCCGTTGTTCCAATCGTATGTCGCTCGGTGGCGGCCAACGCGCGCGCCTGCCTCTCTACTCCTCGACGCATGCTGCGTGTCTGACGGCCGGCCCGTTCAACGATCTGCCGCTGGGCTTCGATGGTCTCGAAAATCAGGTGTTCATCGACCGATTGAAGTCCACGTGCTCTCAAAGCGGCAACTGCCTGTCGATGCTCCCCGAGCGTGATCCGTGGCCGGCCGAGGTTTGCAAACCGAACCGGCCAGCTTTCGCCGTTTGGCCCATCGACGAACACGCATGAAATATCTCGCGGATCGTAACGGACCCGCATCTTGTCCGGCGCACCTGTCCATGGGCTCAGGACATCGTCCCAATATTTGAGGCCGAATAGATGCAATCCGTCTCGGCGGATGATGCGTTCCTCGAACGGTAGAAAATCCAGGACGAAACGACGCTCGTCATATGGGAGCCGCAAAGGCTCGTGGCGTGCAAGGACGGCGTCTTCCCAGGCCAGGCTCGGCGGGATTCTCAGAGCACGATGAATGTCGGCATGATAGCGGCCAACAATTTCCAGGGTCAGCCAACGCTCGAGCTCGTCGAAAGTCATAACGGCATGCTTCTGGGGATCGTACTCGCCGCGAGATGCGACATCGCTCGACGTTGAGCCGGGCAGGAAATGAACGGCGCCCATCATAGTGCCGATAAGCCGCTCGATGTGACCGCCGTAATGTGGTCGGGCAACGGGCCGGTGGATGAGATTGATGCCGTGCTCGGCCGCACCCCAGACAAGGGCTTTTCCCCGGAACTCCCGAGCATTGTCCAGATGAATGGTAGTGGGTAGGCCAAAGACTGGCCAGTCGCCGATCACATTTTGCTCAGCAAGCCACGGCGTCTTCGGTAAAACCATGTGCCGGATGGCTAAGGCCACGGATGTTGACGATGGATGTTCGAGGCTCAAATAAAAGCCGGCCACCATGCGGCTGGCGATGTCGATTGCCAAGGTCAGCCAGGGACGCTGTAACGGCTGGCGGTTTACAACATCAACGACGAATAGATCGACCAACGTGTGATCGATCTGCACGATCTCCATCGCATGCTCTGCCGAATAATCACCGACGACGGCGGAGAAGCGCTGACGTGCGGCCGGTGCGCCCTCTCGGGCTTTGGTCAGCTTTTGCCGGTCGGCCTGATCGATGCGAACCTTCACTGCCTTCCAGGAGGGGGCCAGCAGATTTCGCTCGCGGCAAATCAATCGAACATGGTCGTGGACGGCGGTGACTGTCGGCCGCTCGCGGCGGCAATAGGTTTGTTGGATGGCGTGCGTGACAGCCGCTTCTTGTTCTGGAGATAGAAGCCGCCTCCCCTTCTCGGGGCCGGGTGTCTCATCCAGCAACGAGCTGGTAACAGGTTTTCGTCGGAATTGGCTAAGTAACTGATATAATCTTGATGGTCTGAGACCCAATTGCCTGCAGGCGGAAGATCTCTCCGAGACGCTCAGCGCCCCTCCGAAAGCGAGAGGACGAATGACTGCCTCGCGAGCCAAGGCCTTCTGCCAAGCCGTCTCGCTGATAAGCGTCCCATTGGGTGTCTGCGCCATTGAGACCTCCCAGGCGAAAATCCGGCTCGGCCACTATCAATCGCTGCTGATCTCAGAATGCTCCACAAAAATGACAGTTGGAAGACGCCAGGGATTGGAAGGCATTCTACAAAGGACGGCTGTTTTCGGACCTTCTCGGTCGTTGGCCGCCAAAAGACGGTGGTGAAAATCCTGACTTTCGCGCAGTGCTATTAGGGGGCGAGCTTCAGATCTTTTTCAAAGCGATGAGTCGATACGATGAATTTCTTTCTGTCGCCCTCTGGCATCCAAAGTGCATCTTCGAAGGAATGAGATAGGTCCCATCCCTCCCGCTTATAGAATCGCTCAGCTCGGAGGTTGCCTGCCGTACAGAGTAACATCGCCTTCGTTATCCCTGCGTCACGCAGAAGTTTTTCCGCGAATGAGAGCAACACGTGGGCTGCACCGGTCCCACGAGCGCGGTTGCTGACGTAGAGTTTGACGACCTCAGCCCCCTTTACGGAGACAAATCCGAGCACGCCAGTGTCATCGGTCGCGACAAAAAATGCGTCTTCCGCCTCCTTCAGCCAGAGAGTGAAGTGGTCCTTGGTCCGAAACGCCAGCACTTCAGTAGGCACGAGGTCAGCATGCGCGTCGTGCCAGCCTTGGTGCCAGAGCTGGACTATCTCCTCGTGATCGGCGGTTTCTGCCGGGCGAATTTTGAGCATACGTTCTCCCTCGGATTTTGTTGCAGAATTCAGTCGCGAAACTCTGACTTTTGCGAGCGAGTTTCGCGACAGAAATTCCCCTGAACTTTCAGGGCCACCGAATCTGTCGCGAACGTTAGAATTTACGCGACTGAGGCCCTCTCAATTCACGGGCGGTATTTCGGCTTCTCGGATTCGAGCTGCGGCTACGGAGGCGCGCGCCTCGATCCGTTGGATGTACGGCGGGATGTTGGGCCAACGGCTCAGATCGATCGCAAATCCCGGCATCCAGCCAAGCACGGTAAACAGGTAGGCGTCCACCACCGTGAAGCTGCCGCCCATGAGGTATGGTGTCTTCTTCAACGTAGCCTCGATCAGATCGAAACGCTTGAACAGCCGGGCCTTGAAGAGGTTCTGTACCGCTTCCGGCAGGTCCTTGTTGAACAACAGAGCCGAACCGCCGTGAATTTCGCTGGTGATGAAATTGAGCCATTCCTGAAGCCGCACACGCTCCAACGTGCCGTTTGCTGGAGCAAGTCCCGCATCCGGCTTTAGGTCGGCAAGATACTGGACCAGCGCCGGCCCTTCCGTCAGCACCTCGCCGTTTTCGAGTTGGAGGGCCGCCACATACCCCTTGGGATTAACGGCAAGGAAGTCTCCACCCTCCGAGGTGCGCTTGGTTCGGTTGTTCACGCGTACGAGATCATAAGGCAGTCCCAATTCCTGCAAGACGATGTGGGGCGAGAACGAGCAGGTGTCGGGTGCGAAATAAAGCTTCATCGGCAATCTCCGTCATGGTCGGCTATTTGGGCAGATATTGACGTGCCGAAAGAAAGAAGACAAATTACTGGAAAAGAAATGTGATATAAGTGTTGCTACTATGAACCTAACGCAACTCCGTAGCCTGATCGCGGTCGCCGAGGCAGGCAGCTTCACCGCTGCCGCCCAGGCGATTGGGGTCACTCAATCCGGTATGAGCCAAGCGCTCGCGGGTCTCGAGGAAACGCTCGGGGTCAAGCTACTTGTGCGGCAACGACATGGCGTTGAACTGACGGCCTTCGGTGAACAGGTGTTAAACCACGCGCGCGCCGCCTTTGCACATCTCGAAACGATCAGGCAGGAGGCAGCGGAAGCGAGGGGGGAGGTCACCAGCTCAATCCGAGTCGCGGCCTTTCCGAGCGTGTTCGCAACAGTTTTATCGCCCCTCCTGCGCCGTTTCCGCTCGCTCCATCCCGGCATCAAGGTTGTCGCGCTGGAGACGGACGACCAGGAGGTGATGACTTGGCTGGAGAGCGGAGCCGTTGACCTTGGTGTGATTTTGAACCCACCCGAGGATAGCGATGCGATCCCGATCGGACAGGACGCATGGGTCGGCATCTTGCCCGTGGGCCACAGCCTTGGAAGACGCGATATGGTGTCCCTCGCGGAGCTCGCAGCCGAACCCTTTGTTCTCGCGACAGGTGGTTGCCATGTCCATGCGCGCACGCTCACCGAGGCTGCCGGTCTATCATTGCCAGATGTGCGGATGGAAGTGCGCGATTGGACGAGCGCTATTGCCCTCGTGCGAGAGGGCGTCGGTGTCGGCATCGTGCCGGAATCAACGTTGACGGAGAAGCGGAAGGGCATCCGGACCGTAAAGCTCGATCCGCCGCTTGTTCGACGGTTTGGCCTGAAAAAATCGCCGGCTCACGAGTTATCTCGTGCGTCAATCCTCTTGATCGAAATGGTAAAGCGGTAGACCTGTCGCAAATCTCCCGACATTTGCTCGATTTTTATAGCTGACTTTTGCAGCGTCCGGAATTCAGGATATCTACGAATCCGCACGGGCTTCAGAGACCAGCCAATCCCGAAAGTGCGCAACGGCGGGTCGTTGCAACGCCTCTGCCGTGCTCACGGCGTAATAGGCGAAATTCGTCGGCCACTGGATTGAGATGGGCCGCACGAGACGCCCGGAACGGAGATCGTCGTCGGCATAGGTATCGCGGACCAGGGCAAGTCCTTGTCCTGCTACGGCCGCCTTCACCATTAGATGATCATCGGAGAAAGAGGGGCCAGGAAGTTGTGCAGACACATCCTCACCATATGCCTCGAACCAGAGCCGCCAATCCGTACGATCAAGGTCGTGCAGAAGAGGAAACGCAAGGCAATCGGCAGGAACCTTGATAGGTGCGCGGTCCTGAAGAAGTTGCGGACTGGCAACAACGATCAGCTCAGGAGCGACGAGAGGGACCGAAAGGAGCCCCGGATAGTCCCCAAGCCCATGCCGGATCGCCATATCCACCGGTTCACGCTTCAGGTCCACGATGCGGCTGTCGGTTTCCAGCTCGATATCGATATGGGGATAAAGCTTCGAGAGGCGCGATAGGCGCGGTATCAGCCAATTCGCTGCGAACGACGCCATGGTGCTGATCCTGATGCGATGACTTGATGACCGCTCCAATCCACGCCGCGCATCTTCGATCCTGCGGAACGGCTCGTCCAGGACTGCGAACAACGTTTGCCCGGCCTCGGTCAACGTGACACCTGCCGCTGTTCTCCTGAACAGCCGATGCCCCGACTGCTCTTCCAGGCTCCGCACCCTCTGGCTGATTGCACCCGGTGTCAGCGACAGGACCTCGGCAGCATCCAGCATCCGTCCTGATCGGGCCACGGCAATGAACGTTTCGAGCAAGGAGAGCGGTATTGTCATGAGGCATATTTAGCACAGCTAAACATGCCCGGTAAAACCGTCGTTTGCCGATCGCCGCTTACTCACGGAATTGTCTTCGAAGGCATGCAGAGGGGATTTTATGGATTCGAGCCGATCATCGACATCAATTCAGCAATGGGCGGTCGTCGCGTTCAGTTTTCTGGCTCTGGCGCTGGCCTTCTCGGCACGGGCCACGCTTGGACTGGTCATGCCGATCTGGTCGCAGGAGCTTGGCTGGTCGCGCAGTTTTGTTTCAGGTTCGGCGGCAGCGGCGCTGCTGGTCATGGCGGCGGTCGCGCCGTTCGCCGGTCGTCTGGTCGATCGGCATGGAGTCAGGTCAACGCTGACGCTCGGCCTTGCGTTGGTCGGGGCCGGGTGCCTGATCGTCTCGGCGACCAGCAATGCCGCCATTTTCGTTTTGGCTTTCAGCGGAGTGTCGGCGCTCGGCTTCGGGATCGTGGCAACGCATGTGGTATCGACGGCCATCGCAAAGCAATTCGACACAAACCGTGGGCTTGCGACAGGCATCGCCACCTCCGGCTCAACCGGCGGGCAATTCCTGATCGTTCCCCTGGTCGCGGCGGTTCTGACTGCCTTCAGTTGGCGGTGGAGTTTTTTCACTATCGGACTTGCCTGCCTCGTTCTCATCCCGCTCCTGTGGCGGACACTGGCGACAAAGGATGGCCCTAAGGAAAACGTTTCGTCTTCTATGCCATCCGTATCCCTGAAAGATGATCTCTCCGCGATTCTCCGGAAACCGGCTTTCCATATCCTGTTCTGGAGCTTCCTTCTTTGCGGCTACACAACGGCGGGCGTGATCGAAACGCATTTCCTGCCCTACGGTTCTTTCTGCGGTTTCGGGCCTGTTCCAAGCGCTGCGGCCTATGGCGTCCTGTCGGCGGTCAACCTGCTCGGCATGATCGGGGCTGGCTGGCTGACCGACCGTATGAACCGCGTCGTTCTGCTTGGCTCGATCTACATCCTGCGCGGACTGACCTTCCTCATCCTCATGAATGTCGGAGCCAGCTATGAATTACTGGTCGTCTTCGCGATGCTGTTCGGCGCTGTGGACTACGCGACCGTTCCGGTGACCGCCAGCGTCGTCGCCAGCCATATCGGCCTACGCGTCATGGGTCTCGCAATGGGGCTGATCTCGGCAGGTCACTCACTCGGTGCAGCGGCGGGCGCATATTCAGGGGGATACATCTTCGACCTGACCATGAGATATGAGTGGGTCTGGCTGATCTCAATCGGGCTTGCAGTCGGGGCGGGCCTCATGGTTTTCATGCTGCGTGACCAACCGAAGCAAACGATATAGGTCTCCTGACAGGCTGTCCCGGAAATCCCGATTTTTGTTCGATATGTTGGCCCGACTTCTGCACAGTCGCAAAATCAGAATTTCTGCGACACACTCGCCTGAGCTACAAAATCGACCAATACGGCGACATTGCGCGAGGGGGCAGCTCCGGCCGGCCACAGAAGCCGAAACACGCCGGCGTCCCGCACATTCCCCTTCAGGATCGATAGCAAGCCGCCATTCTCGATGTGACGGCTGACCGCGATCGACGGCACGCAGGCGAAGCCCGCTCCCTGTTCTGCCAGTTCAATTCTGGCCTCGACACTGTTTGCGACCATTGCGACCGGCAAGTCCAGATCAAGATTGACGCCATCCCTGGCAAGTGGCCAAGCGTCTATCAATCCGCTCCCAGGGTGCCGTCTATGCAGACAACGATGATTGAGGAGATCTTCAGGAGAAGCCGGAATGCCATGGGCGGCAAGATATGACGGCGCGGCAATGATGGTGTGTCGAAAGCGCCCGACGATCCGTGTCATGAGGCTGGAATCGCGAACCTCTCCGGTTCGAATGGCGAGGTCGTAACCCTCACCCACAATGTCCACGAGCCGGTCGGTCAATTCGAGTTCCAGCCGCACCTCGGGATAGACCTGCATGAAGCGCCGAAAGATCGGCATGAAGCTCATCGCCCATGTGGGCAGGCTGATCCTCATCGGGCCGCGAACGTTCTGCCCGGCTTCCGATAGTTCCTGCGCCGCCAGTTCTATTTCGGAAAGGATACGCCGCGCGCGGTCGAGAAACAGCGCACCTTCCGTTGTGAGGCTAACGCTGTGCGTGGTCCGGTGAAGCAACCTTGCGCCTAATCGCTGCTCAAGGCGGGAAACGGCCTTTCCGATCGCCGAGGCGGAAAGGCCGAGTTGGCGACCGGCCTCCACGAAACTGAGCGTATCCGCCACCCGCACGAATATCTTCAGCCCGCCAAAATTCTCCATGCCACTTTGCTCCTTTTAGGGACAGAATAGTCCGCATCGACCGGAAAGCCAGCGCCTTTCGCGGACTGAGTGAAACCCTTAATCTTAAGACATTCCCGCGCCTCGCGATGAGGATGTGCGAGAATGTGAAGGCACTCTTGACACCATTTGTGTCCGGGCCTTCCGCGTCAAAAGGATGCCGGAATAATGCAAAGGCCCATCGACTGGACCATCTTGCTCGCGCTGGTCGCCGGCGTCGTGCTGGCGGTCATGACCGATTGGAACAGCCAGCTTGCCCGGCACAGCTCGCCGCTCTTTGCATCGTGGACGGCGCACGGCATTGGAACAATCGCCGGCTTGGCCCTCGTCCTCATCCTGTTGCTCAGAGGCAAGACAACGACCGTAAGCGTGCCGCATCGTTGCTGGCCGTTATGGGCCTATCTTGGCGGTGTTCCGGGGGCCTTCACCGTTTTGCTCGCCGCAATCACGGTCAATAGCGCTCTCGGTCTTGCGGGCACTTTGGCCTTGCTGCTGGTCGGGCAAATGGCGTTTGGCGTGTGTGCGGATTATTTCGGGCTCTTCCGCCTACCGCGCCGGCAACCGCAGCTCCGCGAGACCATCGGGTTTGTGCTGGTTCTGATCGGAAGCATGGTCATCATAGTGGCGAGGAGTTGAACAATGCTGACATTGATCGGCCTCGCATTGCTGAACGGCATCCTGATAGCAACGAGCCGGGTCATCAACGGGCATCTCGGTCGGAAGGTCGGGGCGATCCGCACTGCCCTATGGGCGCATGCGGTCGGCTTCATTTTCCTGTCAGTGATCATCGCCACGATGTTCCGAAACAATTTAGCCGTGGAGCCGGCAGTACCTACAACGGCATGGCTCGGTGGCATCCTGGGCGTTGCCTTCGTAGCACTTAACAGTCACGCAGTTCCGAGGCTGGGGGCTGGCAAGACAACCAGCTTTGTCGTGGGCGCACAAATGCTGGCGAGCATGGCGATCGACAGCCTGAGCCTCCCTTTTTCAGAGGCGACGATGACCGCTCTTGGCGGAGCCGCCATCATTGTCGCCGGCGTTTGGATGGCGGCATTCGTGAGCAAGAAGTAGCTGATGGCTTGTCGCAAATCTCCCAATTAAAGCGACACTTGTTTTCCTGACTTTAGCGACGTCGCAGAATAGGGAGTTTTGCGGCAGCCGCAATGTCAGTGTTGGCGCATTCCGGCCAATCCAAAAGATTCCAATGATCCTGGCAGTTAATAAACTGTATCATTACAAAGAAATTAATTCCGCTTAATCAAGCTGATCGACACAGAAAGAATCGGGGCAAATCACGGCCCGGAGGCCGCCGAAACCTTACTTTTGGAGCGCCTGTGGCCAAACCCAAAACACTGACCGCCGTCGAGCGACGCGCCGAAGAACTTGACACCATTGCCTCCGTCCTGCCGATGGAGCGCCGCGACGAACTCGCCGAGCTTCTTACTGACCAAGACATCGAGACGCTGCGCCATCTCGTCAACCAGGGCATGGGCGACAACACGTTGCGGGCGCTCACCTCGGATCTCAGTTATCTCGAGGCGTGGGGCTTGGCAGCCACCGGACGATCGCTGCCCTGGCCGGCGCCCGAAGCGCTCCTACTAAAATTCGTTGCGCATCATCTCTGGGACCCGCAGCGGCGCGAAACGGATGCCGATCACGGCATGCCGGCCGACGTCGACGGAAACCTTCGAAGCCAAGGGTTCCTGAAATCCGTCGGCCCGCATGCGCCGGCGACGGTGCGCCGAAGGCTGGCGAATTGGTCGACCCTGACCAAATGGCGCGGCCTTGATGGCGCATTCGCCTCCCCTGCCCTGAAATCGGCCATCCGCCTTTCGGTTCGCGCCGTCCCCCGGACGCGGGGTCGCAAGAGCGCCAAGGCGGTCACCGGTGACGTGCTGGCAAAACTGCTGGCGACCTGCGCTAGCGACAGCATGCGCGATCTCCGTGACCGGGCAATCCTGATGGTAGCGTTTGCGTCCGGCGGCCGGAGGCGCAGCGAGATCGCTGGGCTGCGCCGCGAGCAGCTGACCGTCGAGCCACCGATCCCAGTCGAAAACGGCGCCCCCCTCCCCTCTCTCGCCATCCATCTCGGCCGCACGAAAACCACCTCCGGGGAAGAGGACGACGTCGTCTATCTGACCGGCCGCCCCGTGGAGGCGCTGAATGCCTGGATGGTTGCCGCGAAAATCGACAAGGGCAGCGTGTTTCGGGGGATAGGGCGATGGGGCACCATTTCGAAACGGGCGATCGATCCGCAGTCAGTGAATGCGATCCTGAAGCAGCGGGCGGAAATGGCCGGGTTGGAGAGTGGGGAGTTTTCGGCCCACGGGTTGAGGTCTGGGTACCTGACTGAGGCCGCCAATCGCGGCATACCGCTTCCCGAAGCTATGGAGCAATCGAGGCATCGCTCTGTCCAACAGGCGTCAAGCTATTATAACAGCGCCAAACGACGGACGGGACGTGCTGCGCAGATGCTGTAATTGTTAAAGACATGCTCAAAGGTACCTTTGAGAAGAATCGGATAGCGACACTCTGATTTAACTTATTCGACGCTGTCGCGCGTGAGCGTCTCCTACAGGGATCCTTTACCGTATCGTCGTTCGTCCCTTGCATCAAATCCCTTCATGCTTCAACCAGCAATCGGGGTAATGTGATGAGGTTGTGATGGAGCGGTTAAAGGAATGGGCTTGGTGGTGCTGGGATCTGGTCGGGGGATGGGTTCACACCGTCGATCATTGGTTCGACGTTGTTTTCTATCCGATTGAGAAGGCCTCTGTCTCGGTAGTTGTAAGAGCCTGGGATCTGCGAAGCTTCCTGATTGGGGCAGGCGGGGTCGCCTTTGGCGTCGCTGGGCTCTACAACACGTATCTCCTTTCCCAAGATCCAAGCTACAATTCTGGGCTGCTGGCGGGACTGATGTTTATCCAGCTTATTTGCCTCGCCCTGAGTATCTTTGGCCTTTGTCTTCAGTTTCAGGACAACCAGGACGGCCCGATTGGCATGCGCGCGTCCATCTTTGCAGGCTACATGGGCTACTATTTCAAGACCTTGTTCGCCGGGATCGTGTCGGTTCTGGCAGGGACCACGGAACAGATGCAGTGGCTTTGGGCAAAGTCCAACCTGCTCTTCTACTAGTCGAGCACAACAGCTCCTAGCAGTCCCACTAGTCGATGGCTGATCGATCTTGCGTCCTGATGGGAACGTCAACGCTCCGGACGTTTTGAGACGTATGCTGGTGGAGTTGATACTCGCCCTCGTTTCGACCCAACAGGGGTCATAATTGGGAGAGCAGCCATCCCGATTAATCAAATATAACAGAAGGATGCGTTGAACCCAAGGCTGAGATGGGTAGTATGGGGTACTGCGTCCTTGAGGTGATAGAGATTGGCAAATGTGGGGATAAATAGCGGGTTCAGCTGGAACCGCGAATGGATGCCGTTGGTCTCACGATACGAGGTCATCACGAGCTCTGGCCCGGAAGACGCGGGGCAACAATCCGCTCCTGTAGCACTGCTTGATATTGCCGATACACCGTGCCTGGTGCTTTTGAGCGAACCGGGAATGGGAAAAACTTCGGATTTAGCTTCGCTCGCTCAATCGCTGCGTGACAGAGGCGAGCAAGTCGATCTTGTTTCAGTCCGTGATCCAGACTTTGCCGGGGTCCTTGATGCCTTGCTGGTTTCCGACCATTGCCTGGGCTGGACGGATGAACACCGGGAATGGCACATCTTAATCGACGGTGTGGACGAATTGGCCGGGGGGCTGGATCCGAAGCGCCTGCTGGAGGGCTTTCTTGATCGGCTCTTCGCACTCGGCAAACGCGGCCGCCTCAAGATTGCCTTTACCTGCCGCACCTCAGCGTGGACCGACCAACTTGATCAAATGGTCAAAGACCGATGGCCGCCAGATGCTCACAAACGCCTTTCGCTATTGCCTCTGGCGGACAGTCAGATTCTCTCGGCGATCAATAGCTTTGAGTTGTCAGCAGAGAACCGGGCCATCCTGACGGCTCACTTGTCGAACGAGAAAATGCGTGCGGTCGCAGGTCGGCCGTTACTGCTGGCAATCCTGTTGGACCAATATAGGAAAGGCGGCACTTTCCCCACACGACAAGCTGATCTGATCTACACCGCAATTCTTGCGGCCCTCGGTTCGGTCGATGGATCATCCGTCGACGTTCAATTGGCGATGGCCGGTCGGCTAGCGGCCGCCTGCACATTCTCCGATATACGTCGGTTGACGACGGCGGTAGGCTCGACCGACACTGAAACGTTGTCTGTTTCAAGTATTGCGGGCGGCATCGAACCGACTAAGGGAGATTTGGTCACCGCAACACCGGCACAGTTCTCGCTTTGCTTGAAATCTCCGCTTTTCGTCGAAGTCGCGCCTAAAACTTTCCAGTGGTCGCATCGAATTTTCAGCGACTTACTAACAGCTCGCTACCTTGCAGACCACCGGCTGTCAGCAGAAGAAATCCTGTCGCTCCTGATCGTGCCGGAGATTGGAGGGCCAGGTGGTGTTGCGCTGCACCTCACCGAAGTGGCTGGATGGACCGCTGTGATGGTTCCAGGCGTCTTCAGCGAGCTGATCGACCGACAGCCAGATGTGTTGCTTCAGTCTCAGGCATTGGCGCTTGAACCCGCCGACCGCGCACGCTTGACGGAGGCATTGCTCGATCGGTTAGCCAACGGGGAGCTCCTAGACCGGTATAACGAGATACTGCCGCTCCTTGGCCGGCTCGATCACGACGGACTGGAGGAGCAGCTTCTCCCACTGATTACGAGAGACGACACCCCACCTTTTCAACGCAGGGCAGCGATTGATTTGGCGGCGGAAGCCGGAAAAACCTCGCTCTCCGGTGTTATTCTGAATGTGGCTACCGCGCCGCGCGTTGATGGCATCTTGCGGACTATCGCGGCGCGCTCCGTTCGAAAGCTCATTGGTACCAAGTCTGACGAACTTCTGGCTCCGATCCTTTTTTCTGATCTCACGAGCGACACCGACGATCGCCTACGTGGCACTGTCCTGCAAGCGTCTTGGCCCGGCAGCCTTTCCTTCCGGCAATTGCTCCTCGCGCTGACGGCTCCTAAGCGAAGCAATCTGATCGGCCCATACCAGATGTTTCTATCCCGTTTCGAAGCGCCAGAGATGACAGCGGAGCAGGCCCTCGAAACGATAGAGTGGTTAAATCTGAGGCTGGACGCCGATGACGACGGACAGAATTATCTTGAAACCGTTGGAACACGACTGTTTTGGGCATCTGCGGGCCAAGTCGCAGCGCCCCAAGTTGCAGATGCGATGGCCGCATTCATCGTTGCCGCAGATCGCAATGTGGCACGCTTTACAATTGAGAGAGGAGACCGCACTTCGCATTGGCCGAACGCTCCGCTGGCGCGTGCGACGCTCGTGGACAAAATTCTTCAGCGAAGCCAAGATGCACTCCGTAGCGTCATCCTCATATTTCAAACCCTCCCAGATCTACTTGTACCGAACGATCTCAGCGAATACTTGGCGAAGATTACTGGTACTCGCGATGATTCCCTTCAACTCGCGCTGTCTCGCATCATCGTTGAGCTGAGTCTGCAATTGCCGATCGATACGATGGAAGAGGTGTGGAATGCCGCCTTAAATATCCCACCATTGCAACAAACCCTCTCTGCGCATTACTCAGTCACTTTAGATTCTCCGGCGTCTGACTACATGCGCCAAAAATTCCAAAGGGAACGCGATGCTGAGGGGCTCCGAGCATCCGAAAAGCTGAAATCGTCCGCCTGGAGGGACGGTATCGAAAAGCTGCTCAACCGGATCGAAGCAGGTGACGCACAACTTTGGTGGCAGCTCAACCTCCAGCTTTTCCAGGAACCGACAGGCAGCTTCGATCCCCACTTTGAGTTCATGTCGGATCTTACCCAGACGCCCGGCTGGGGCGCACTTGAAGCGAGCCAGCAGGCAAGGATTATACGGACCGCATCAGACTATCTCGTGAAGTCACCTCTTGCTGAGACAAGTTGGCTCGGCACCAACACCAGCCATCGACCGGCCAATGCTGGCTTGCGCGCCCTGCGGTTACTTTGGGAGAATGCTCCTGACACGTTTGCTGCATTGAGTGACGAGACCTGGGCCACTTGGTCTCCAGCTGCGGTCGGGTTCCTTGGAAATGATTTCAACCAAGATGATGCGCAGCGCCATCTCGTCCGGGAGGCTTATCGGAAAGCTCCGGCTGCGGTCATGCTTGCAGTCCAGCAAATTGCGACTGGCAGTGGTTCAAAGGGTCTTTCTTCTCGTGTGCTCGATCTGTTGGAGTGGGCACTTGATTCGCGTTTGGCAAGCTTCCTCCGGGACCTCGACCAATCGCACGACCTCACGCGCCACGAGGAGACGCCGTCAATACTGGGTTTTCTCGTCCGAAACGGTGACGGTCAGGCGGTAGCGAGCGTCATCGCGGCATTGGAAAAGGCAGGAAGTGACACACCACCGGAGCCCTCGCAAACTGCGTTGATCGCGGAGGCCACGGTCGAACTATTGCGCCGCGACCCACAAGAAATTTGGCTGAAGCTCCTTGAGCTGCGAGGTAAAGACGAAGAACTTGCAAGGGCGATCTGGGCACAATTTGCAGAACAAGTGGCGTTCAATCAAGGACCGAAGCTCGATGTTTTGTCTGAGTACGACCTCGCCCAAGGATATATCGACCTAGTTTCTCTGTTACCAGAGCGCCCTTCCCAGGAGGCTGGAGGGCGGCTTCTGCGGTCGCCAGATTTTGTCGAACAGCTACGCAGTATTCTGCTTAGCAGGCTCGTAGGGCGTGGCACGAACGTGTCGCTTGAACAACTGCACCGAGTTAAACACGCGGTTCCAGATGGGCATGAGGCTCTGCAATGGTCAATTGAGGAAGCGCGTCGGAATGTCCGCGCAAACCATGTTCGACGGGAAGATCCAGCGGATGTCCTTGCACGCATCTCCACTATGGGGCTTCAATCAGCGCCAGAAGAATTGCAGGCTGATCGCGGAAGAAAATCCCACCTTGACGCCTTGGCAGACGGTCAGATCGAGATTGATGTTCCCGCTCCGAAGGTCCGAGAGGCGGGAGCGCTTCCTGAAGCGGAGCGCAAAACCATCTTAGCGGTGGCGTCTGAGTGGATGTCCCTCCACGGAGGCATCTCAACTCTCAATCGAGAACTTTGCAGAGCTTTGGCAGCCTTAGGTCACACGGTTATCTGCCTGGTTCCAGATGCCACAGAAGCTGAAATAAATGATGCGACCGGTGTAAAGGTGAACCTGGTCGCGTGTCCCGAATCTGTTGGTATCTCCGGCATCGACCGACTATTGCTTTGCCAAGCCGCAGATATTGGCGGCCTGCCAGAGCTTGTCCTCGGACATGATCACATTACGGGTCGTTTTGCCAAAGCTCTTGCGACGCGTTTTCACGCTAAGTACGTGCACTTCCTACACACGATCCCGCAAGAGAATGAAGGCTTGAAAAGCCCCAAAGCTGATCGACCTCGCAACGTTCTCGGGGGCGAGACAAAATTGCAGAACCAACTGGACCTCGCTGGCGCGGCAAATCTAGTGGTTGCCATTGGCCCGCGGATCCAGAAAAGCTTTCTGGCGGAAGCAATAGACCCTCCGCCGGTTTGTGTTTTAGTACCTGGCCTGAACCCTGATCTTCTGACGCTCAATCCAGATCCTGCGAAGTTGCATCTTAACATGTGCATCATGTCAGCGCGCATGGAAGATGCGGTCGCAAAAGGCGGCATGTTGGCATGCAATGTCATTAAAATCGTGGGCAACGGGCGCGAGTGGACGGTGCACGGCCTCCCAGTCCTGATCATGCGTGGTTTTTCGGAAGATGCGAATGCCGAGTTTGCCCGCATCGGGGAGCTTTCAGATTACGCCCAGTTTGTGCAACCCCGCTCGTTCACGACAGATCCTCTGAAACTCACAAATGGCTATTTGAAAGCCGCGCTGATCTTGATGCCCTCCGTGGCAGAGGGTTTTGGCCTTACCGGGCTGGAAGCAATCGCTGCGGGCGTTCCCGTTGTTATCTCGAGCTCAAGTGGCTTGGCCGACTATCTGCGTGGAGCCGTCACGAACGATGGGCTATCGCGAGAGCTGGTAGAATCCTGTATCGCGCCAGTTCATCTTTCCGAAGAGGAAACAAGAAATGCTTGGGCTGAGAAGGTTGACGCCGCCTTGTTCAATCGCGAGGAGGCTTTCCAGCGTGCAGCAGACTTACGGAAGGCCTTGAGACTTCAGCTGACATGGGAGCATGCAGCACGAAGGCTTTCGAGCGAGTTCTCCGCACTTTGACAGTCATGTCATTCCCCCGCTGCCAACTGTGAACATGCGAGTCTGGCTCTTTGATCAATGATGATTTCCAACTTGCCGAGGACAGTCGGAGGACATCGCGTTCGTTTCCCGCTAGCCAACGCTAAGCGTTGGGATCATCAGATTAATCTGAGCGTGGCGGCATCCACATTTCGATCGCTGTTTCAGGATAAATTTGTACCGATCCCGGCTCGAAGTAACTTTCAATTGCGTACCCAAGGTTGGTCAAATCAGTCCGGTACCAGCCGACAATTTTGCCGCGCCACGACGCGCGGCCCTTCTTTGCGGCATAGTCACCCATTTGAAACTTGGCATCTGAAGGCCATGGATTGAGCATTTTATCTCCAATCGAACGCGTTTAACTCTTGTATTGACGAGGTCGGAATCCAAGAGTTCTCTATTTTGTTGAACGACTTACACCCAGGCGACGCATTTCGCGATAGACCGTCGATCGTCCTAGGCCGAGCTGTTTTGCGGCTTCGGCCGGCGATGTTTGAGCTTCGATGAGTTTGATCGCTGCCTCGACCCTCTTCATGTCGAGCGGCTGCCGCCCTGGTAACTTTCCTTTTGCCCGTGCTGCGGCGATGCCATCCTTGGTCCGCTCCGAAATCAGCCTTCGCTCGAAATGGGCAATGGCGCCAAATACGTGAAAGATCAATTCGCCGGCGGCCGACGACGTATCAATCTTCTCTTCAAGGCTCAGCAGGTCGATCTGGCACCCGCGCAGCATTTTCACAGTTTCGAGCAATTCGGCCAGTGACCGACCAAGGCGGTCGAGCCGAACAATCGCCAGTGTGTCGCCAGCACGAGCATAGGCGATCAGATCGGCGAGACCGGGCCGGTCCATGCTCTTTCCGGACTTCACATCGGTGAAGACTTTGATCGCACCGGCCTGCTCAAGGCGCATGGTCTGACCAGCGACATCCTGATCGCCGGTCGAGACACGTGCATAGCCGAGAATTGCCCCCATGATGGCGTCTCCGAAACGGTCGTCTTGTGGACGGTGACAACCGCCCTCATTCCGCTATTGAAAAATCGTCCATAGAATACGTCTCTTTATTCCCCGCTGTCCATAGAATATCACGCCCTTTTATGGACGATTTAGCGGGGTAGAGATGCGCAAACATGAACTTCTGACCGAACATGAACGGCGACAGCTCTTATCGATTCCCGAAAACCGCGACGGCCTTGCCCGCCTCTACACCCTTGAGCCGGATGACCTCGACTTGATCCGGGATCGGCGTGAGGATCACAATAAGCTCGGCTTCGCCCTGCAGCTTTGCACCCTTCGTCATCCTGGCGTGCCTCTTGCGCGGATCCTCGGCAAGATCCCAGCCTCAATGATTTCCTTCGTGGCCGAGCAGATTGATGTTCCGGATAGTGTTATTGCGAACTACGGCTTTCGAAGTCAGACGATGACGGACCATGCGCGTGAGTTGGCCCGAATGATGGGTCTGCGGGTGACTGAAAGTAGCGATATCACCATGATGATCGAAGCGGGAGCGGTCGCCGCGGCGGCGACAGATAAAGGAATGCCGATCGCCATTCACATTGTCACGACATTGCGGCAGGCGGGGATCGTGCTTCCCACGATCTCGACAATCGAGAGGGCGGGAATTGCTGGAAGGGCGCGAGCTCGTAAACACGCCAGCCAAGCGCTTATCGGCGGTCTGACCGCCCACCAGTTCGACATTCTCGATTCCCTCGTTCAGATTGATCCCAAGAACGGATTATCGCCTCTGGCGTGGCTGAAGGCATTGCCCGTCGCAGCGAAAGCCGACGGCGTCCGCGATATCCTGGAACGTCTGTCCTTTGTCCGCGCGATCAGCATTCCCGCTGCCCACAGTGCTGCCCTGCATCCCGACCGTTATCGCCAGTTCGTCCGTGAGGGACGTATGTCGCCGTCGTATATGATCGAGCGCTACACCCTTTCACGACGGCGGGCGACATTGGTCGCGTTCCTGATCGACGCTGAGGAACGGTTGACAGATGCCGCGATCGATATGGCCGACAAGCTGATCGGCTCGATGTTCACTCGCGCCAAGAACTCCAAGGCCCGGAAGTATCAGGCAACGGCGAAGGATGTGTCCCGATTGATGCGCCTGTTTCGAGGCACGATTGACGCGTTGGCGGATGCCATCGAGACCGATAGCGATCCGATCGACACGATCAATGCATCGGTCGGCTGGGCAAATCTGCTGCGAGCGCGCCACGAAGTCGCAGAAATGGCGGACACTGCGGATCAGGATCCCCTGATTGTTGCCGCTGACCGCTACACGACACTGCGAAAGTTTGCGCCGGGGTTGATCAACGCGCTTGAATTCCATGCCGGTAGAGGCAGCGCACGGACCATCTCGGCTGTGAGGGTGCTACGAGAGGCCCATCGCACCGGAAAGCGAGAGTTACCGGCCGATGCGCCTATGCCATTCAAAAAGGATTGGCAGAAGATTGTGATCGGAGCAGACGGCAAGATCAATCGTAAGCTTTATGAGATCGCGACACTTGCGCATCTACGCAATAAGCTGCGGTCGGGCGACGTCTGGGTGGAGCGCTCATCATCGTATCGCCGCTTCGACAGCTATCTCCTGCCTCCGCAAATGGCTGCGCCGGTCACCAAGGATTTGGGGCTGCCGGCATCTGCTGACGATTGGCTGGAACAGCGGGGGCGCGAACTGGACTGGCGGCTGAAACGGTTCTCAAAGCGTCTCCAGAAAAGCCAGGTCGAAGGCGTCAACTTCGATGGAAACCGCCTTAGTATTACTCCTTTAAAGTCCGCGGCTCCCGCCAGCGCGGAAACTCTCGTCAGCCAGATCGAAGGTATGATGCCGCGTATACGGATCACCGAGTTGCTGCACGAGGTCGCCAGCCAGACCGGCTTCCTTGGAGCATTCACGAACCTGAGAACAGGACAAACATGCCCGAACAACAGCGCAATGCTGGCTGCAATCCTCGCCGATGCCACCAATCTCGGCCTTTCCCGCATGGCACGTGCCAGCGAAGGCATCACCCGAGATCAATTGATATGGACCAAGGACGCCTACATTCGGGACGATACCTATGCTGCTGCCCTTGGAACGATCATCGATGCGCACCACCGTCTGCCAATCGCGTCGGTCTGGGGCGATGGCACGACTTCAAGCTCAGACGGTCAATTCTTCCGGGGCGGAAAGCGGGCAAAGACCGGCGGTGATGTGAATGCCCGATACGGCGTCGATCCGGGGTTCGGGTTCTATACCCACGTGTCCGACCAGCATGGCCCTTACCACGTGAAGGTCATCTCGGCCGCTACCCATGAAGCCCCCTATGTTCTCGACGGTTTGCTGCATCATGGCACGGGTCTCAATATCTCGGAGCATTACACCGACACTGGTGGAGCAACCGATCACGTCTTCGCGCTCTGCGCCGCTCTTGGTTTCCGGTTTTGCCCGCGGTTGCGCGATTTCCCGGATCGGCGCCTGATCCCGATCGAACCGACCGGCAGCTATCCGGACCTGGTGCCCCTTCTCGGAAAAAGGGTCCGCGCGGACATTATCCGTGAGCATTGGGATGATGTGCTGCGGCTCGTAGCCTCTCTGAAATCGGGCCACGTCGCACCTTCGGCCATGCTGCGAAAGCTCGCTGCCTACGAGCGTCAGAACCAGCTTGATGTCGCCCTTCAGGAAATGGGCAAAATCGAGCGGACCCTGTTCATGCTGGATTGGCTAGAGAATCCGGCACTGCGCCAGCGTTGCCAGGCCGGACTGAACAAAAGCGAGCAGCGTCATGCCCTTACGCAGGCCATCTGCACGTTCAGGCAAGGCCGTATCATCGATCGTAGCCACGAAGCCCAGCAGTACCGCGCCTCCGGTCTCAACCTCGTCATCGCCGCGATCGTGTACTGGAACTCGACCTATATGGCCGACGCGCTTGCGCATCTACGTTCGACCGGTAAGGTCGTGGACGACGCGATGATGGCGCATACCTCACCTGTCGGATGGGAGCATATCGCATTCTCCGGTGATTTCCTTTGGGAGCAAGCCGCGAAAAGCAGATCACGAAAAACGCTTGTCCTAGAAGACGGAGCACAGGCGGCCTGAGTATTCTTTCCCCGTTGACGATAACCGTTGTTCAGTGGGAAACCAACGCGACGCCCTCTTCATGGCCTTCCCCTCCTCCGATCTCCTTATTTTCAGGCATTTCCGCCACAGATGGCCACCAGTGGACGTTTCAGGCAGCTCACGGTAGATGCCGGTTCAACTTCGATTTTCGAGTCTGGTGGGGCTCCGTTTATCCCATAAAACACGCTTTCAACCGGTCGTTTTCTTACGCATTCCTTTTGTACAAGAGCACTCGAGAAAACCATTGCGCGGTGCCGACTGGTCCATCGCCCTGCGCCGAGCGGCCATAAGATTGTAAGACTGTTCAAAGACAGCATCTACGGCTCATCTGAGGCCAGCTATGAGCGAGCGCGTGCTTATGGTGACGCCATCATCTCCGCCGTGCCGCCGCCCACCAATCACGATCAGGCAGTCCAGATCCGCAGGAATAACCAGAGAGGGATTTCCGGCGTGCGGCGTGTCGAGACAGAGAGCGGCGATGCATGGCAGATCACGTTTCTGACGAAGGAAGGCAGGAGAAAGAAACCTTCTCCATCGTTCGGTACGCGAAGAGGTCGCCAAGGAAGAACTCGATTGGCTTGTCGATCACATCAAGCAACTTCAGGACATCATCGCAACGATTTGCGCTGAGCGGCTCAATGGCTAACACTGGCGCTCTCCCTAGCTTGAGAGGCGTCTTCGCCAGTTTAGCCAGAAGCGTTACCGATTGGTTCTGAGAGACGATCAGCTGTATCCCCCGGTCACTCCACCCCTCCCCCTCACCCTGTCCGCTCGCGTCTGCCGGCATTGGCCCTTGCGAGCGACATCAGCATCGGACCGATGGCGAACTCGCCGCGCTCTGTCCTGCGGGTGAGGTCGCGCAAATATCCGCCGGCCGACGTGATGCTGCCGGCCCTTTCCAGCACGCAGGCCATGACGGTCGCTGCATTCTCGGGCCCCATGATGACGCAGGCCTCCTCGTAGGCGCTGGGGCTGACCCCCAGCATCGAGCGGACGACGACGGCTGCCGCCATCATGTCTCGCCAGCTGCCGATACTGCCGCCCGGGCCGTAGGACAGAATTTCCGGGCAGGCCTGCAGCACAAGCCCGAGCGGAAACGCCTTCAGCCCCGGTTGATCTCCGCCGGCCATAGCCAGCCTTCGCGGTTTCACAAGATGGCCATCAGTCACGCTTTTGCGCTCGCCGCTGTCATCCGCTGCAGCGGTGTGTCCCATCGGCATATCCGGCGCCTGTGGTTGGATTTCCGATGTTTCGCTCTGCTTCATGTTCGAAGCTGGTTCAAGATCAGAGCTAGATTCGGGTTTTGAATTCTGTATGTGGCGCTCAGCTTGGGACTCATTGCCGTGCATATTTTGAACAGTTATGCGAACTTCCAACAGGTTGAGTACTTCCTCGCGCAGCATCTCCATCTCTTCGACAATAGGCGTGATGTCATGGATGTCGGGAGAGCGCGGTATCCTGGCCACGAGATCGCGGAAATGGCCATGTACCATCGTCCAGTCGCCCGGCACACCCTCTTCCAGAGCGGTCTCGATCAGCTTGGCAATGTCACGCCGGCAGAGCGACAGGCGCTCGCGCATCGCCCTGAACAGGGCGCGGTCGATGGTGACCTGCGCTGCCAGTGCCTGGATCTCATCGGCACGAGCAATCAGCGGAGCGATATTGAAGCCATAGGCCTGATCGACCTCCCCCTCCCCGTCCCGGCGCGCAAAGCGCTTGCCGTTCGGGCTATCCTTGCGCACCAGCAATCCGGCCTCGACCAGGGCAGCCAGATGGCGGCGCAGCGTTGCCGGCGCAATGCCGTGGGCGCGGATCGACAGCTGGGCGTTGGAGGGAAAGACCACGAGGCCGTGCTTTCCGCTGAGCTCATTGCCCGGATAGAAGCTCAGCAGAGCGTTCAGCACCGCCAGCGCCCTGTCGGACAGGCCGAGCAGCGGCTTTGCTTCGCAGAGCGCACGAAAGATCTTCCACTTGTCGACCGACTGTTCCGGCACGATGTCGTTGGCCTTGTACTGGCTTGCCAGCATGCCAAGCGTCA
The DNA here is from genome assembly GCF_003240565.2 of Rhizobium tumorigenes. Lineage (NCBI taxonomy): Bacteria > Pseudomonadati > Pseudomonadota > Alphaproteobacteria > Hyphomicrobiales > Rhizobiaceae > Arminella > Arminella tumorigenes. Next base: position 2,462 of record NZ_CP117257.1, on the reverse strand, counting down.
TGGCCCGCCGCCCAAAGGGCGTCGTCACACTTCCCGTCTGCATTTTCTCGTCACCTTTCTTGAGGCAAAAGAAATCCGCTCACCAAAACGATGCCAAAGACACTTGACTGGGATTCATGGAAATGCGATTCTCGATCTTGCTTAAGGAATTGAGAGAGGCTTCCACGACGGAAACGTTTTGGGGGCCTTTTTCTTTTGTAACGGTCTCTCCTTCTCGACCGGTTGATCTTATGACAGCCACACCGTTCAGTGAATGGAGCTGTCCTGATGATTGTACTCGCGCAGCAGATCCGGCATTCGCTCTGCTAGCCATCGCGCGAAAGCGTGTTCCTGCTTAGGGATGGTCACGGTGGTTCCAGAAGAAGTGCGTTTCATGCGGCCAAACAGCCTATCGCCGACGGCAAAATCGCGCATCTCTTCCTGGCTTGCCTCGCTTAACTTATCGAGCGCACCGCTGGCAGCGCGGATTGCAAGTGCGACACGTTCTGAACTGTGCGCCTGTTGAAAGGCGGTTGTTTCAATAAACCTGCGAACAGGCTCTACTCTGCTTGTATCTCTCAATAGGTCCGCGAACGCCGTCCATTTCGGCCGTCCGACGCCCTTGGCTCTACCGATCGCGAAAACGATGTCTTCTGGGATCACATCCGTGACGCGAAAGAGGTGAGACACTGCTGCCTCTGATAGACCAAGGATTGGGCATATCGCGCGATGGGACAGCCCGGCACTTTTTAGCTGGACGGCCCACATAGCTTGCTCAATCCAGGTAAGGTTTTCCCTGACACCATTTTCGAGGGACTGTTCCTCAACCAACTGGCGGTCCGTCAACTCGCGGACGTAGGCTTTGATCCTGATGCTCTCTGGCCGCTCAGTTTCCGCCATTATGGCCTTGATCGCTGCCCAACGACGGTACCCATATGCAAGCTGATAGTGATCGCTTTTGGTGGGATGCGGTCGGACTAGCACAGGGATCTTCTGCCCTTCAGTGACTATCGACATCTTGAGAGCGTCTAGCTCCTTTTCCACCTCCTCATCGCTGTCGAAACGATCCTTGTACGGAGAACGCTCCAATTTATTGGGATCGAGAGAGATGATGCTGTCTTCGCTCAGTTGGGTCAGTGCTCGGCCAACATTCGAAATAACGGGCGACGAATGGCGCCGGGACGGCAAGGACTTTTCTGACGGTTCGGCACTGGTGATGGAACCGCCGCGGCTCTCGGCGTCAGCCATTTTTTGAAGGATGCTCTTTTTCATCGGATACGTCCCCAAACCTTGTGGATCAGATCAAGAATCTCGAAGTTGACGCGATCGGCACTTTCGATGGCCCGTTTCAGTGCCTCTCGTCCAACTTCCCCGGCTTCCAGTTCGTAAAGGGTCTTCTTAGCAACCGCTGCCCCGGCGATGGCAGTAGACTCAAGCGCTTCCGAAACCAGAACGTCGTCGCCAAATAGCCGGCGCATGACACCGGACATGTATTTTTGCGGACCATCGTTTGGATTTACACGTGTCAGCAAGAACCGAAAGAAATCATGTTCGAACTTCGCGCCGAACTGCGCGAGAACCTCAGAGAGGTCAGAGATCATGATGAGGAACTGGTTGCACGAGGCGACATCAAGCATCGCGGGATGAACCGTAATGATCAAAGATGTTGCCGCGTAGAGTGCTGCCAGCGTCGAGTATCCAAGCGACGGGGGTGTATCGATGATTACGATATCGTAGCGATCATCGACACGAGCCAGAGCATTGCTCAGGCGCTCGAAAAAGAGGCCGAGATCATCCCTGTTTTTCGAGGTCAGATAAGACGGTGTGTCAAACTCGAAATCCATCAGCTCGAGATTTCCGGGCACGAGATCAACGCCCGGGAAATAGGTCGGTCTGATAATATCGGCTAGGGACCGGCGCTCATTGTCATATCTTATGGACGCATAAGTAGTTTCGTTCTCACCGAGATCGAATTCCGGCTGAATACCAAAGAGTGCTGTCATTGACGCCTGTGGATCAAGGTCAAGGCAAAGAACACGGTAACCTTGGAGGCCAAGAAAGTGGGCTAGGTGAATGGACGTCGTCGTCTTTGAACTGCCGCCTTTGAAATTGGCTGTGGCAATGACCTGCAGCTTTTCGCCCCTGCGGCGATGAGGCAACAGTTCACCGGCATCGTCAGGGCGGAGTTTAGCGAGGAACGAACGCAGCTCCTTAACCTGGTTTACGGTATAGGTGCGGCGGTTGTTGTCCGCTCTTTCCGGCACTGGCCCCTTCCCTTCGATTGTCAATTGTCGAAGAGTGCTTTCAGGAACATTTAACAGCCGAACAAGATCAAGTGTAGAAAATGTCCGAGCGAATGTCTTCTGCGCCGAAGGCGGATAGACGGCTTCGCGCATGTCGTTGAGTTCTGCAGAGAGCTTCGAAGTGTAAACCCCGATTTTCGATGCCGTATCTCTGACGTTCTGAGAAGCCGGTTGAAGCAT